>JBIIDB010000135.1:0-4993 GCA_044238505.1 Chitinophagaceae bacterium
CGGACCCCAATAGAAGTATGCGCATACGGAGCAGTAGAAAAGTTAGTTGCGAAAGTAAATAGCCTATAGCTAATTGGGGATAAGATAATAATCTTTATTTTCAAACACTTAAAACAACTGCCCTTTATGTCTACGACTTCGACCCAAACCAGCCACCCCAAAGGACTGGCCGTCTTGTTTGCCACCGAAATGTGGGAACGGTTCAACTATTATGGCATGCGTGCCATCTTGGTCTTGTTTTTGACCAAAGCCCTGATGTTCGACAAGGTGTTTGCTTCAAACATCTATGGAAGCTATACCGGGTTGGTCTACCTGACGCCCTTGCTGGGGGGATACATCGCCGACCGCTATTGGGGTAACCAGCGCTCCATTATCGTGGGGGGCCTTTTGATGGCGCTGGGCGAATTCGTCCTGTTTTTCTGCGCCTCACTCTACCAATCGTATGCCGATCTTTCTACCATTTTATTTTTTACAGGATTGGGATTGATGATAACGGGTAATGGCTTCTTTAAACCCAATATCTCGGCCATGGTCGGACAGCTCTACCCCAAGGGAGATCGCCGGATCGACTCGGCTTATACCATATTTTATATGGGGATCAACGTAGGAGGCGCCATAGGCCCTATCATCTGCGGATTGGTGGGCGACACCGGTAATCCCGAAGACTTTAAATGGGCCTTTTTAGCCGGAGGTATCGCTATGTTGATCAGCGTAGTCGTTCAACTGGTATATCATAAAAAATATGTGTTGGACCCCGATAAAAAGGTGTTGGGACTTACCCCGGCCCATGCTCCCGCCGCCTGGACACGTCCGTTCAACGTGGTGGCGCTGCTGGTCTTGATCTCTTTTATCATGATCGCTGCCTTATATGTAGATACCAGTGTGGCAGATTACCTGGCCTATGTACTGATCGCCGCCCCGGTGCTGATCGGATTCATAATTTTCTCAGATAAAGCACTTGTCAAGATAGAGAAACAGCGGGTGGCCGTTATTTTTTGCGTATCCTTCTTTGTGGTCTTTTTCTGGAGTGCCTTTGAACAGGCCGGTGCTTCACTTACTTTTTTTGCAGAGGAGCAGACCCAGCGCGACCTTGGCTTTTTTACCGTACCCGCCAGCTTTTTTGCTTCGCTCAACTCCATCTATGTAGTACTCTTTGCGCCCGTCTTTGCCTGGCTTTGGCTAAAAATGGGAAAAAGAGAGCCCTCCTCTCCTACCAAGATGGCCTTAGGCCTCCTTTTACTCTCTTTGGGCTATCTGTGGATCGCCTTTGGGGTCAAAGATGTGCAGGCCAGTACCAAAGTAAGCATGATCTGGCTGCTGGGCATGTACGCCCTGCATACCTGGGGCGAACTTTGTCTGTCGCCCATCGGACTTTCCCTCGTCAATAAATTGGCCCCGATTAAATTTGCCTCATTGCTGATGGCCGTCTGGTTTTTGGCCAACGCGGCCGCTAACAAATTGGCCGGTGTACTCAGCTCACTGTATCCCGACGGAAAAACAACTCAATTCATGGGTTATCAGATGAATAACATGTACGATTTCTTTATACTTTTCGTAGTTATGTCGGGTATTGCCGCAGCGCTGCTGTTGGTGCTGACTAGACTGCTGCAAAAAATGATGAACGATTAACCTCAACTACTTTTTATGAGCGATCAACAATTTAAGCCCTTTGTTTCTCCCGAAACCAAGATGGCCGAGTTTACCCTCAAATCCATTTTGACCGGAGCTGCTTTTGGTATCATCTTCGGTGCCTCTACCGTATACCTGGCCCTTAAGGCCGGACTGACCGTTTCGGCTTCGATCCCCATTGCGGTACTGGCCATAACACTGGGCAGAAAATTGTTGCGCACTACTATCCTGGAAAATAATATCATTCAAACCACCGGGTCGGCCGGAGAAAGTATCGCTGCCGGTGTAGTATTTACCTTGCCGGGCTTTTTGTTCTTGAGTGAAGCAGGCAGCGCTAATTTTTTCAATTACTTCACCATTTTGATCCTCGCCATCTTCGGCGGTGTATTGGGCACATTGATGATGATTCCACTTCGGCGTTCGCTGATCGTGCAAGAGCACAAGACACTTCCGTATCCGGAAGGCACGGCTTGTGCCTCGGTACTAAAGGCCGGAGAAAAGGGAGGCGATTTTGCCAAGACCGCTTTTTTAGGATTGGGATTTTCGTTCGGCTATGCCCTTTTACAAAAGATTGCGCACGTGATAGCAGAAACTCCCTCGTTCATGACCAGGCAGACACAAAAGTTCTTTCCCTCTGCGAAAGTGAGCGGAGAAATTACCCCCGAATATTTAGGAGTAGGCTATATTATTGGTCCCAAGATCGCAGGTGTATTGGTAGCAGGAGGGGTGCTCAGCTGGTTTGTATTCACCCCGCTGTTGGCGAGTTTGCTGAATGACCATGGCGTGGTGATCGCCGCCCAGCTGGTCAAACTGGGCTATCTCAGTAATGTAGAGACGGCCGGCGGTCCGGGTGGATGGGATCCGGCCACGCAAGGATTTGCTGATTGGTCGACTGCTATTTACAGAGCGTACATCAGACAGATCGGCGCCGGCGCGGTGGCAGCGGGTGGATTTATAACCCTGATCAAAACCATCCCAACTATTATCTCTTCATTCAAAGGGAGTATCGGATCGCTGCAAAAATCAGGTGCCCGCAGTGAATCTGCTGCCGTACTTCGTACCGAACAAGATCTCTCGTTAAAAGTAGTGGGCATCGGCAGCTTGTTGCTGATAGCAGTAATCGCTTTATTACCCAGCACGCTTATTCCCGGCAGTAATATCGGCAGTAAATTATTGCTCGGCGTGTTGGTGATCATCTTTGGCGCTTTCTTTGTAACCGTTTCTTCTCGCATTGTGGGATTGATCGGTTCTTCGAATAATCCTATCTCGGGTATGACCATTGCCACGTTGATGGGTACCTGCCTGATCTTTATAGCTGTCAAGTGGACCGGATATGTATACGAACCGATGGCGCTGGTGGTGGGAGGTATGATCTGTATCGCAGCCGCGAATGCAGGAGCCACTTCGCAAGATCTTAAAACAGGATACATTGTTGGTGCCACGCCCCGCTACCAACAGCTTGCTCTTTTTGTAGGAGCCATCGTGTCTTCGATCGCGATCGGTGCCACTATCAAAGTACTCGATCAACCCACGGCAGAGATGGCTGCGCAAGGTATTCAACATGCTATCGGCACCGATAAATATCCGGCTCCGCAGGGAACGCTGATGGCCACCCTGGTCAAAGGAATTCTCTCGTTCAATCTCGACTGGCAGTTCGTACTGGTCGGTGTCTTTATTGCGATCGTGATGGAGCTCTGTGGCATCAAAGCGCTGAGCTTTGCCATTGGTATTTATCTTCCCCTCTCTACCACGCTGCCCATCTTTATTGGAGGAGCCATCAGAGGGCTCGTAGAGTGGAGACAAAAGAAAAAGAATATTGTATTGACCGCCGAAGAAGAAGACCTGGGTAAAGGAAATCTGTTTGCCACCGGATTAGTGGCCGGAGGTGCGCTGGCCGGTGTGTTGGTGGCCATCCTTTCTTCAATCGATAGCGTCAATAAACAGCTAGGCATGGTCAATGCAGAACATGGCATTGTAGACCTGCTGGGAGGCGAGGGATACAAGTGGCTCGGTGTAGGATGCTTTGCCCTGATGGGCTGGGTGCTCTACCGTATTGCCACCGCCAGATCTTCTTCGTAGATGTATTGTTCTATTTAGTTTTGTTCAATAAGTTATGAAAGTCTTTAAGTACGTATCGCCGTTCATCTTTTTTGTGGGAGCCTGGCTGGCCTTCACAGGACAGGGTTGGGTAGTTTGGATGCCCATGTGCTGGGCCTGGATACTGGTGCCGGTATCCGAGCTTTTTATAAAGCCCGATGCGCAAAATATGAGTGCCGCCGAAGAAGAACTGGCCCGCCAGGATCGTCGCTACGATTGGCTGTTGTACGTAACCGTTCTCATTCAATATTTCTTGCTCTATGTTTTTTTAGAAGGGATAGCTACCGATCCGCTATCGCTGTCGGACCGCCTGGGCCGCATCTTTTCGATGGGACTTCTCTGTGGCATCTTCGGCATCAATGTAGCGCACGAACTCGGACATCGGGTAAACCGTGTAGAGCAAACCCTGGCCAAGGCCTTACTGCTGACTTCGCTCTACATGCACTTTTTTACGGAGCACAATAAAGGACATCACAAGCGTGTGGCCACGCCGGATGATCCCAGCAGTGCCCGTTACGGAGAGGCGGTGTACACATTCTATTTCCGAACCATCGTAATGAGCTATGTAAGCGCCTGGCATATCGCAAACGAGGAGTGTCGCAAAAAGAGAGGAACAGCCTTCTCGCTATATAACGAAATGATCCAGTTTCAGCTGCTACAGATAGCTTTTGCAGGTATGATCGGCTGGTATTTTGGTTTGTCCGCGCTATTGGCCTTTTTGGGAGCAGCGCTGATGGGCATCTTAATGTTAGAGACCGTCAATTACATCGAGCATTATGGCTTACAGCGAAAGTTGGGCACTTCCGGTCAGTACGAAAGAGCCATGCCCCATCACAGCTGGAACAGCGATCATGTGGTAGGCCGACTGATGCTGTTTGAATTAAGCCGTCACTCCGATCATCACTATTTAGCCAGTCGCAAATACCAGGTACTCCGTCATCACGAGGAGGCACCCCAGATGCCTACGGGCTATCCGGGCATGATGTTACTGGCGCTGCTTCCGCCGCTATGGTTTGGCGTGATGAACAAAAAAATCAAAGACTGGCAACAGGCGCATGCCGCTATGGGCGCGTAATGCAATTTGTTCCCATGTAAGCATGCAACACCGCAGGCAACTGAATTCCATCGTTCGTCTGGTTATTTTCCAGTAAGGCCGCCACAATGCGAGGCAAGGCCAGTGAGCTTCCATTGAGCGTATGGAGCAATTGTGATTTTCCTTTTTCGTCTTTATAGCGCAGCTTGAGTCGATTCGCCTGAAACGATTCAA
>JBIIDB010000136.1:0-4977 GCA_044238505.1 Chitinophagaceae bacterium
CCTTAATGGCCACCGCTAATTTTAGTATCACCCTGGCCGATTATGGCATCAGTGTGGGCGACGGTAGTAAAATTGCCGGTCAACCTAAGATCACGGTGAGTGCGGAATTAAAATAATAAAGAGCGGCACCTCCAATCGCCCATTGTATGGAATAAGACGGCTCCTTCGGGAGCCGTTTTCATTTAGAAAAATCAGGGTAACTTTAGGCTCAAATTATCGGCTGCATGATCAATAAAAGTCAGTTTTTATCGGCTACCTATTTATTCAACGTAGTCCTTACGGTCATTGCCGTCTTGTTTAAGATCTATCACCATCCCAATGGAGAGCTGATGCTTACGGTAGGTGTGCTGGCCATGATGGTCTATGTGGCGGCGATACTACCTGAGATCCTTCGGTCTACGCGTATCGATACTGCAGAAAAACTCATGTGGATCACAGGTCTTCTTTGCTTGACGGTGGTGGCCGGGTATCTCTATATTTTCAAGGCCCGCCAACGGATCATTAATAACCATCCTCAGCCGTAGTATCCGGCCCGGGTATTCTGTAACTTGCAGGGTGCCTTTTACGCTCCATTCTCCGTTTTCACCTGCGGGCGATCAGCCCGAAGCCATCCGTCAATTGGTACATGGACTTACCCATGGCGAAAAATACCAAACCTTATTAGGGGTAACGGGCAGCGGTAAGACCTTTACCATGGCTAATGTAATTGAGCAGGTGCAACGGCCTACACTGGTCCTTACGCATAATAAAACATTGGTTGCGCAACTCTATGGTGAGTTCAGACAATTTTTTCCCGATAATGCGGTAGAGTATTTTGTGTCCTATTACGATTACTACCAGCCGGAGGCCTATATGCCGGTAACGAATACGTATATAGAAAAAGATCTTTCTATAAATGAAGAGCTTGATAAGCTTCGATTACGGGCTACCTCTAGTTTGTTGAGCGGTCGTCGTGATATTATTGTGGTAGCATCGGTCAGTTGCATCTACGGTATGGGCAACCCGGTCGATTATATGAATGGGATCATTCGTATTCAAAAGGGGCAAGTGATCTCTCGCCAAGGGTTTTTACATGCGCTCGTCAACTCGCTGTATCAGCGTACCACTCTTGAGTTTACGCGCGGGAGTTTTCGGGTCAAAGGCGATACGGTCGACATTAATCTGCCATATCTTGATTTTGGTTATCGAATCCATTTCTTTGGCGACGAGATCGAGGCTATCGAGCAACTCGATGTGAGTTCCGGAAAGCGTATCGCTACAATGGATAGTGCGGCTATTTTTCCGGCCAATCTGTATGTAGCTCCAAAAGATATTTTGCAGCAGGTTATTTACGAGATTCAAGACGAATGTCTGGCACAAGCTGATTATTTTAAACGCGAGGGAAAGTTTGTAGAAGCACAGCGGTTGACGGAGCGGGTTAATTTCGATCTGGAGATGATACGCGAGTTGGGCTACTGTGGCGGTATCGAAAACTATTCACGCTTTTTTGATCGACGCAAACCGGGGACTCGTCCGTTTTGTTTGCTCGATTATTTTCCGGATGACTTTTTAACGATCATCGATGAAAGCCACCAGACTATTCCGCAGGTGAGCGGTATGTATGGAGGAGACCGTAGTCGCAAATTAACGCTGGTAGATTACGGATTCCGGTTACCATCGGCACTCGATAACCGTCCGCTTAATTTCACTGAATTTGAGTCGCTATTACAAGATGTGATCTTTGTATCGGCTACACCGGCTCATTTTGAGCTCGAAAAATGCGAGGGTGTCGTTGTTGAACAAGTGGTGCGTCCCACCGGCTTACTGGATCCTCCCATTGAGGTGCGGCCCAGTAAAAATCAGATCGATGATCTGCTCGACGAGATCGATCGACGTGTTAAACAAGGCGATCGTGTTTTAGTTACCACGCTTACTAAGCGCATGGCCGAAGAGATGGATAAGTACCTGCATCGGATCGCTATCAAATCAAAATACATACACAGTGATGTGGATACACTCGATCGTGTCGAGATCTTGCGCGAGCTTCGACTAGGAAAGATCGATGTGTTGGTCGGCGTTAATCTGCTTCGCGAGGGACTTGATCTGCCCGAGGTGTCACTTGTTGCTATTTTAGATGCCGATAAAGAAGGATTTTTGCGTAATGAAAAGTCTTTGACGCAGACAGCCGGGCGGGCGGCTCGTAATGTGAACGGCTTGGTTATTTTTTATGCCGATAAGATGACAGAGAGTATGCAGCGTACCATTGATGAAACGCAGCGTCGGCGCCAAAAGCAGATCGAGTACAATACGCTTCATGGTATTATTCCTACTACTATTCGAAAGTCTGCACAAGAGGTATTTGCGCAAACGTCAGTATTGGATATAAAGGGCTATGACCCGCACCAGGCGGTGCTGACCGGACAAGATACGGTGACGGTCTCGCAGCTGCTCGAAGAGCAGCCTCAGTATACAACAGTGCCCCAGATCGAAAAGGCGATCAAGGCTTTTCGTAAAGAAATGGAAAAAGCGGCACGGCAGCTCGATTTTATGGAGGCGGCTCGTCTTCGCGACGAACTATTCCGCCTAGAGGCCCAGTTGGCCACTATGAAACAGTAGGGTTCTCGCCTGCAAATCTTACCTTAGCCACATGGATAAAAGGGTTTTTTTGCTAGATGCTTTTGCGCTTGTTTTCAGAGCCTATTATGCACTGATCCGAAGCCCCCGGCTCACCTCTACCGGCAAAAATACCAATGCACAATTCGGGTTTACCAACGCCTTACTCGATCTGATCAATAAACAGAAGCCTTCACATATGGCGGTTTGTTTCGATACAGGTGCGCCAACCGAAAGGCATACTGATTACGCCGATTACAAGGCTAACCGGCAAGAAACGCCTGAAGATATTTTAGATGCGGTTCCGGATATCAAAAAGATCATCGAGGCGTTCAACATCCCCATCATTGAATTGGATGGATTCGAAGCCGATGATGTGATCGGCACACTCAGTAAGCAAGCCGAGCAAGCCGGCTATGAAGTCTTTATGGTAACACCCGATAAAGATTACGGGCAACTTGTATCGGAGAAAATAAAAATCTATAAACCGGCCTATGGTGGAAATGACGCAGAGATACTCGGCCCCGAAGAAGTATGTGCCCGTTGGAATATAACAGATGTGTCACAAGTGATCGATATGTTGGGAATGATGGGTGACGCGGTCGATAATATCCCCGGTATTCCGGGTGTAGGAGAAAAGACGGCCGCCAAGTTCTTACACGAGTATGGAAGTCTCGAAAACACACTGGCTAACGCGGATCAGATCAAGGGGGCCATGGGCGAGAAAGTTCGCAAAGGAAAAGAGCTGGCCCTCTTATCTAAAAAACTGGCCACTATCATTACTTCTGTTCCTGTGGCCTTTCACGAGGAAGATTTTCGTTTAAAGGAGTGGAATCGAGAGCAGTTAAAAGAAATTTTTTCAGTTCTTGAATTCAAAACACTGGGCAAGCGATTGCTCGGGGATGATTTTGTAGTGGCAACGCCTTCTCGTTCGGTGGTAGAGCGACCACAACCCCAAGGCGTACAGACCGATTTGTTCGGTAATATTATTGCGGGAAAAGCCCCAGCCGCTGGCGCATATGCACCTGTTTCCTCGAAAAAGGACGCCGACAGAACTGATTCCGACACTGCTCCTGCAAACTCGGCTTTATCCATTTCCGAAGAAGATCTGTTGCCGGTTACGGCCGATAAAAATATCAGCAACACCCCTCACCAGTATTTTTTAGTAAATGATAAAGATGCGCTGGCGACACTTATTGAGCAGTTAAAAAAGGAACAAGAGATCTGTTTTGATACGGAGACCACAAATATAGACGCTAATCTTGCTGAGCTGGTGGGGCTTAGTTTTTCCGTAAAGTCTGCCTCTGCCTGGTATGTGCCGTGTCCGGCTGATCAAAAGGAGACGCGTGATCTGCTGCATGCATTCACTTCTCTTTTTTCAGATCCGACTAAAACCTGGATCGGTCATAACATCAAATACGATCTGCTGGTATTAAAATGGTATGGTATCGAATTAGCCGGATCGCTTTACGACACTATGCTGGCGCATTATGTATTTGAGCCGGAGGGTAAGCGTAGCATGGATGATCTTAGTGAAAAGTTTCTTGGCTATGTACCTGTTCCTATCGAAGAGCTGATCGGTAAAAAAGGAAAGCATCAATGTACGATGCGCGATGTGGATACCGATAAGATCAAGGAGTATGCGGGAGAAGACGCGGATATCACGCTTCAGTTAAAGCAACAGTTCGTTTCTCGGGTAGAGAAAGCAGGGGTAACAACTGTTTTACGGGAGGTGGAATTGCCGCTTATCCGCGTACTGGCCGATATGGAGTACGAGGGAGTCACCATCGATAAAGATTTTTTACAGGAGTACTCTGTTACCCTCGAAAAAGAAGCGAAGATTGCCGAAGAGGCGGTTTATAAAGAAGCCGGCGTTCGTTTTAATCTGGCTTCTCCAAAACAGCTCGGTGAGGTGTTGTTCGATAAGTTGCAGCTTGATCCGGATGCTAAAAAAACAAAAACAGGACAATACCAGACCGGTGAAGAGATCTTGACCAAGTTAGCTGCCAAGGGTCATCGCATAGCCGAAGATATTTTAACGTTCCGAGAGCTGACCAAGTTGCAATCTACCTATGTAGACGCCCTTCCCTTATTGATCAATCCTAAGACCGGAAGAGTGCATACATCGTATGCTCAGGCGGTGGCTGTTACGGGTCGTTTGTCGAGCAATAATCCAAATCTTCAGAATATTCCTGTACGTACCGAACGGGGTCGTGAGATCAGAAAAGCGTTTATTCCTCGGAGCAGTGATTTTACGTTGATCTCTGCCGATTACTCTCAGATCGAACTTCGCATAGTGGCTGCGATCAGTGGCGATACCAACATGTGTGCCGCTTTTCGGGAGGGAAAGGATATTCATACAGCTACCGCTGCGCGTGTTTATAA
>JBIIDB010000137.1:0-4969 GCA_044238505.1 Chitinophagaceae bacterium
ACAGTGGTACCGGTGCCATTCCTTTTGCCAGTGGTGATTTTGCGGCCTCGTTGCTCAACATGCACAAGGATTACTGGACACCCAATAATCCGAATGCTCGCTTTCCCCGGTTGTTACCGGCCGGTTCCGGCGGTAATAACTTCGTGGCTTCCTCTCATTGGATCCGGGATGCATCATTTTTCCGCGTCAAGAACGTAAACCTGGCTTATCGTGTTCCTGCTGCCTGGTTAAAGAAGACCGGAGTACCCCTGAGTGCTGCCAAAGTCTATATCAGCGGACAGAACTTGCTTACGTTCACCAATGCTTGGGATGGATTTGATCCCGAGATCAATAACGCGAACGCTGAGTTTTATCCATTGATGAGAACATTCACCTTTGGTGTAAATATTAATTTCTAACCAACTAAATCAGGATAGTATGAAAAAGATAAGTTCCATACTGATGTTGACAGCCTTGCTTGGTTTAGCGGGTTGTAGCAAATTCCTCGACCGCCAGCCGCTGGATAGCTCTTCGTCGGCCACCTTTATGCAGTCCGAGGAAGAAATGAATCTGGCCCTCAATGGGGTCTATGCGGCTGCCTTTTGGCAGTTCCCCAACAATACGCCACTGTTATTTGCCATTGAGTCATCGACCGATCTGGCGATCAAGCGTACCGGTAATGCCGAAGACCAAGTGGCTATGGGTGACGGCGGACCCTTTTTGATCGGTAACTCACTGCCCGGTAACTCCTGGACCCAGGCCTACCGTCTGGTTAGCCGTGCCAATACGATGCTCGATGGAATGACCAAGGGTAAAGACAATGTGGCTCCGGCTAATTATGCACGCTTACGTGCCGAGGCACTCGTACTTCGCGCCTGGGCCTATTATCATCTGATCGGATGGTTTGGTGATCCTGTATTTTATACAAAGCCGCTGGATCCTTCCGAGTACGAGACTATCAGCAGAACACCTACGGCTGCTGCAGTGGCCAGTTTATACAAAGATCTCGATGAGGCTGCTGCCGGCTTTGATGCATCCGGTTCCCAACCTGTTATCGCATACGGTCGTGTCAACAAGGGAGTAGCGCTGGGGCTGAAGGCCCGCTTGGCAATGCTGATCAAAGATTATGCAACCGCCAAAGCTGCTACATTGGCTGTTATCTCTTCTAACGGATACGGGCTCAATCCTCGCTATACCGATCTGTTCATGCTGGCCGGTCAGCGTTCCAATGTAAACCGCGAGCTGATGTTCGTGCAAACCTATCCCACTGATGTGCTCAATCCACAGAATTGGCTAACTGTATTGACGATTCCCCGCCAAGTGGGCACTTCGCAAAGCAGTCACTTTCCCAGTCAGCAACTGGTAGATCTTTTTGAAGCCCGCGACGGAAATCGTATCGATCGTTCAACCGTATATAACCCCGCGGCCCCTTCTCAAAATCGTGATCCTCGTCTTCGCTGGACCCTCTATATGCAAGGAGATACCATGGTGCATAACACAGCGTTGGCGGCCAGTCTTCCGTATGTGCAACCCAAGGAGCGCACCATCTTTAATATTTACAGCAATACCGTTTTCAAGTTCAATTGGAACACTGGTGTCTATGACAGTCGCCCTAACAACATCGACTGGATCGGTTACCTGGTGTCTCCCTGGTTTGCCGGTGCTACCGGTAGCAGTGGTGGAGTAGGGTATGTATGGAGAAAATATGTAGACTCTACGCAATACTCGTGGGAGACTAAGACCGGTTACATCAACATGCGCTACGCCGAGATCTTACTCACCTATGCCGAGGCAAAGATTGAATTGGGAGAGATCGATGGTACCGTATGGAATGCGATCAATGCGGTGCGCGCACGCGCCGGCATGCCTGCAGTTACCACCGCTAACCCCGCTGCGTTGCGCGAGATCGTTCGCCGGGAACGTGCGGTTGAATTTGCAGGAGAAGGTCTTCGTCTGATCGATCTGCGTCGCTGGGATCTCTATAACACGGCTATGACAATGCCCGTGGTAGGCGTATCACTGAACCCCGCCGATCCGGCTGAAACACCCAGCTTTAATGCTGATGGCCTTCCGGTCTATTCCGCTGCCAGCATTGCCAAGCGGTTAAGGACAAGAGCGCAAACACGGGTGAACACCAATGCCCGTTACAAGCTTTGGCCCATCCCGCAGGGAGAGATCGACAAGAACAAGAATATCGTTCAAAATCCCGGTTGGCAGTAATTTTTATGTAAACCAATACCAAGAGGTCGTTCATTTTTGAACGGCCTCTTTTTTTTATCTTTCCATTACGCGGTTTACTGCTTGGGCAGAGTAACTAATTTTTCAATACGTTCTTATGAACAGAGAACCTTCGCTTGATGCACTACGTGGTATTGCCATTCTGGGGATGGTACTATCAGGAAGTATTGCCTTTGGCGGTGTTTTGCCGGCCTGGATGTATCACGCCCAGGTACCACCTCCTCTGCATCAATTCGATCCATCTTTACCCGGGATCACCTGGGTCGATCTGGTCTTTCCTTTCTTTTTGTTCAGTATGGGGGCGGCTTTTCCGCTTTCCCTTCGAGGGGCGATCGATCAAAACAAGAATACCCGCTATTTTGTACGATTGGCCGCGATCCGATTTTTCTTGTTGGCTTTCTTTGCCCTGTTCACCCAACATATGAAGGCCTGGGTCATGGCCCCTGACCCGGGAACTAAGGAACAACTTTTCTCACTATTGGCCTTTGTGCTTTTGGTTGGAATTTTTTACCGGAGCTGGAAAGGACTTCAGGACAGCTACCGCCATTGGATACCGATTGGATGTTTGGTGATCGCTGTTTTATTATTGGGACTGCTTCCTTTTCACAACGGAAAGGGATTCGACCTTTATAAGAGCGATATCATTTTGATGGTGCTTGCCAATATGGCTTTTTTTGGATCACTTATTTACTTTTTTACGGCGAAAAGGCCCGTACTTCGTTTGTTGATCTTACCTGTTGTAGCTGCCATTATCCTATCAGCCAGAGAATCTGCTGACAATCCGGTGAAATCCTTCTTTACTTTTCAGGAGCTGGCCGGGTTTAGATTCGATTGGCTGTATAAGTTTTATTTTCTGAAATATCTTTTCATTGTGATACCTGGTACGCTGGCAGGGGAATGGATGATGCATCCTACGTGGGCACAAGCGGCTCCGCGATCGCCTGTCCAAAAGGGCAGTTACGGAGCGATAGTACTATTATTGTTGTTGGGGTTATTGTTTTTATTATCCTATCGATATCATCCTTTGGCAGGGAAAGGTTTCAGTCTGTGGGCTTTATATTTTTGCTGTAGTATGCTGTTTTGGTATTGGCTACGGCGTACTTCTTCTCTCCTGGCGCTGCAACGAATGGTTCAGGCAGGTCTTTTTCTTTTGCTGATCGGCCTATTATTGGATCCTTACGAAGGGGGGATAAAAAAAGATCCTTCTACTTTCAGCTATTACTTTGTTTGCAGTGGTCTGGCATTTTTAATCTTACCACTGCTAAAGATGCTTGGCGAAAATGCTTTTCTGCGTACCACCATGGCTTGGCTGCAGGATGTCGGAAAAAATCCTATGCTGGCCTATGTGGCCGGTTCGCTTTTGATCTTGCCTGTTCTGTCGCTCACCGGACTCAAGCCTTTTTGGGACAGTATGGTTCAAACTCCTTGGCAAGGGTTACTCAAAGGAGTGTTATTCACCGGTCTCGTTATGTATATCACCCGGTTCTCTGTAAAGAAAAAGTGGTTTTGGAAAACGTAGTCGAAAGGTGGCTGCCCGAAGACGTTACTCGATCAAAATAAGACTCTTGAATGTTAGACCCGCGCCGGGATGAAGACTGCTCAAGGTGATCTTGTTAAGCAGTACTGGTTTTTCAAAGAACAGATGATAATCTCTTTCACCAAGATCTGGGCGGCCGATATGCGCGTAGCAGGCCCTGTCGTCTTGAGGGGCCCGCACTTCGACTCCATAGCGAATGATCTTTTCAAAAATGAGTGTCTCCTGAAAATAGCCTCGCAAAACGCCCACGGGTGATGCCTCGGGCAGCAGGTTCTCTGTAAAGGAGGAAAGCCTGCATCCGATAAAAGGAGTCGGTTGTTCGACATCGATCGATAAGGTGACGGGTCTGTTCTGTGCCGTCTCTGTACAATAGTTTTGAAGCGAAATGGCTGTGTCAAGTTTTCTGCCCCACCGAGCCTCGATGGGCTTGGGTTGGGTATAAAAGCCCTGGGTCCAGATCTTGACCGGATCGTAAGGAAGCGCTTCGGGTAACTCTTTTCTTCCGCTCCAGGCATAGTCCAGCGCCAGCACGTAGGCTCCGAATTGCTCTATGTTGAGCAGCATGTTTTTTTCGCTGCTTTCAAAGTCGGCCCATGTGGTTTGCAGCAGTCCGGCCTGTTGCTCAATGGCCGCGAGCGTAAACCCCCGCACATTGTTGGGAAGAAGCCAGGGAGAGGCCAGGGGTTTGAATCCTTCGTTTTTCCATAGCTGTAAACTGTTTTTGTAAACAGCCGGATCGGGATTGCCCACGTAATGCCAGTCAGCGATCCAGGTTTCTTTGGGGATGCTTTTTCGAATCGTACGTGCTCTTTCGGGGGTGATCCCGTTGCAGGCATCGGGACCTTCACCAGGGGCCAGTCCCATATCACCCCAGATCATGAGTGCCGCCTTTTTTGATTTGGCGTATCTGTCTAAAACCCGGATCTGTTTTTTGAAAAAGGTGATCTCTTTTTCTCTGGGTAATTGAAATCCAATCATGCCGATCTCATCAAAGCCAACATGGATAGTGGTAGGTTGCAGCTGCGAAAAGGCTTCGTTCCAGATGGAGAGGATCGCTTTTCGAGCGCTGGGTATTGTAGGATCGAGCGTGTAGGGATACTGCGGATTCACCGCCCATTTGCGGGTAGAGAGCGGTTTGAAGAACCACTCCATGTGTCCCAGACTCTGTATAAGGGGGATAGGCTCCACCTGTTTTTTTCGCAAGTAGGCAAATTC
>JBIIDB010000138.1:0-4958 GCA_044238505.1 Chitinophagaceae bacterium
GAAGTCTCAATACACAAAACGGGCAGCAAGAAGACTTCGTGATCAAGGGACGCCATGACTTGTGTATCGCGCTTCGGGTACCGGTGGTCATAGAAGCTGTTACCGCCATTGTGCTGGCCGACCTGCTGCTACGGGAGCAACAGATTCCACGCGTCTTATCTTAAGCAGCGCCCCATCATTTTACTTTTTTAAAAGGGATATTGAGCAGCGGAAATCTCGCTCCGTTGGGTAAGGAATAATGCCACCACTCGGTTTCGAGGGGAATGAACCCTTGCGCGATCATCTCTTCTCGAAGTAATTTTCTGTTATGCAGTACGTGTGCCGGCAAACCGGCGAAACTGTGGTGTGCAGTATCAGAAAAATTATCGAAGCCGGTACCCATATCCAGTTCTTGTTGGGTGCGCAGGTCGATCAGGGTCAAGTCAACGGCAATGCCGCGGTTATGTCCGCTCCCTTTGGCAGGATGGGCCACGTAGCGCTCATCGCCGATCAGTTTCCAAAACATTTCAGTGACGCCGTAGGGTCTATAGGCGTCGAAGATCTTTAGTCCCCATCCTTTTTGTCGCAGGGAGACCGCCACCCTGACCAGGGCCTCAGCGGCGGGTTTGCGCAAGTAGCAGACACGGGTTCCGACAGGGTAGAGGGCTTGACCCGTAAAATTATACGCAGAAGCATAGCGTAGGTCATAGACCGGCTTTTCGATTACGGTGCGCAGCTCCACAAGCGCTTGCTCCGGATCTCTTCGAACCAGTGTTTCGTATGCTCTTTTTTTTTCTATGACCACAGGTCGCTGGTAGCTGCCTTGGGCCTGCCCCGAAGCGGGGTGCAGGCCGGTAAAAAAAATCCCCCCAAGGCCCATAACGAAGGCGAAAAATCGGTGCGCAAACATGGCTTGAAAGGTAAGCCGTTCTGCCCTTTTTGAAAAATGCGGCTTCGAGGGTCCCTTTTGGCTAAATATTTTTATTTTAACATATAGATCTTACCCGTTATTTTTGTGTTGTATAAACCCAAACTATCTCTCTATGAAGAAGTTCTTTAACCTGATCATAGCAGGATGTCTGCTGGTAACTGCCGCTCAGGCTCAGGATGGCAAATCCATCGGATTCAGCTTTTTTCTGAATGATTTTGCCTCGGCACAGCGCATCCGCTCTACCTCTTTGAACACGGTGATCAACGAGAAGACTTTTGCGCGGATGGCTGAGATGAATTCCGGATTTGCTGTCAATTATTACAAGCAGATGCGTGATCGTATGTCCTTCAACGCGATGCTGGGTGTATCCGGACTTCGTTACCCCATGCCTGGTCGTAACATTACCAAGAACGGAACCCTGCTTGAGTTCAGCGCCACCCTCAATGCCATGATGACCACCGACGAGTATTATGTTCAGCCTTACGTAGTGTTGGGTGTGGGCATGCACAAGTTCGATGTTCATTACGGGGCATTCATGCCTGCCGGCCTGGGCCTTAAATTGAACATTCTGGGTGATGCCAGCGTGATGGTTACCTCCACTTATCGCGTTCCTGTCACCAACGAAACAGCCAATTATCATTTTCAGCATGCGATCGGCATCGCCGCACCGCTGGGAAAGAAAAAATAATCCCTTAGAACGGTTTCTTTACACATAATTCAGCAACCCCGCCCCGGCGGGGTTTTTTTATGGTTTTTCCCCTACCTTTGCGGCCTTAAAATTCATATTCAACGATCATGGCAGACTTAAAGTATCAACGCAATTTTGGTATCGCCGCGCACATCGATGCCGGTAAGACCACTACCACTGAGCGAATTCTTCGCTACACCGGTATGATCCATCGTATTGGAGAGGTGCACGAAGGTGCCGCCACCACCGACTGGATGGAGCAAGAAAAAGAAAGAGGAATCACCATTACCTCTGCTGCGGTGAGCTGTAAGTGGAACTTTCCTACCGATAAAGGAAAAAATACTGCCGACACCAAGCCCTATTACTTCAATATCATCGATACGCCCGGTCACGTGGACTTTACCGTGGAGGTAGAGCGCTCTATGCGTGTACTGGACGGACTGATCGCCCTGTTCTCTGCCGTGGACGGCGTTGAGCCTCAGTCAGAGACCGTTTGGCGCCAGGCCAACCGCTACGGTGTTCCTCGGATTGGCTTCGTCAATAAGATGGACCGCGCCGGTGCTGACTTCTTGAACGTGGTCAAGCAAGTAAAGGAAATGCTCGGGTCTAAGGCTGTGCCACTGCAACTTCCTATCGGTGCCGAAGATAATTTTAAGGGCGTGGTCGATCTGATCAAGATGAAAGGGATTATCTGGCACGCCGAGACCGAGGGAATGACCTTCGATGAGATCGATGTTCCTGCCGATATGATGGACGAAGCCATGGAGTGGAGAGCTTCCTTGGTAGAGGCCGTAGCCGAGTATGATGATACGTTGATGGAGAAATTCTTTGAGGATCCAAATAGTATTTCTGAAGGAGAAATTCACGAGGCCATCCGTAAGGCCACGATCGACCTGTCGATCGTGCCCATGATGTGCGGATCTTCTTTCAAGAACAAAGGGGTGCAAACTGCATTGGATGCTGTTTGTCGCTACCTGCCTTCTCCCATCGATATTCCCGATACTAAAGGAACAAACCCCGATACCGGCGAAGAGCTGACGCGTAAGGCCGATCCTAAGGAGCCATTCGCTGCACTGGCCTTCAAGATCATGACCGATCCTTTTGTGGGTCGCCTGGCCTTCTTCCGTGCCTACTCTGGTCGTTTGGATGCCGGCTCGTACGTGCTTAATGTGCGCAGCGGAAAAAAAGAGCGTATCAGCCGTATCATGAAGATGTTCGCTAACAAACAAAATCCCATCGATTTTATCGAGGCCGGAGACATTGGCGCCGCCGTCGGTTTTAAAGAGATCAAGACCGGAGATACCCTTTGCGACGAGAATCACCCCATCACGCTCGAGAATATGTTTATCCCCGAGCCGGTGATCGCGGTAGCGGTTGAGCCCAAGACACAAGCCGACGTTGATAAAATGGGTATGGCCATTGCCAAGCTGGTCGAAGAAGATCCTACACTTCGTGTGAATACCGATGAGGAAACCGGTCAAACCATCTTACGAGGAATGGGAGAGCTGCACCTGGAGATCATCGTTGACCGTATGCGCCGTGAGTTCAAAGTAGAAGTGAACCAGGGAGCGCCTCAGGTAGCCTATAAAGAAGCCTTTGTAAATACAGTTGAACATCGCGAGACGCTCAAAAAGCAAACCGGCGGTCGCGGTAAGTTCGCTGACATCGTTTTCAATCTGGGTCCTGTGGATGCTGAATGGCAGACGGAGAATCCCGATAAACATTACCAGTTCGTCAATGATCTTTTCGGAGGTTCCATTCCCCGCGAATTCGTTCCTGCTATTCAAAAAGGATTCGAACAGGCGATGACCACCGGGGTGCTGGCCAACTATCCGGTAGCGAATATGAAGATCCGTGTTTTCGATGGCAGCTTCCACGCGGTAGACTCCGACTCCATGTCGTTCGAGCTTTGCGCTAAGCAAGGTTTCCGCGAGGCAGCCCGCAAAGCCAAGCCGGTGTTGCTGGAGCCCATCATGAAAGTAGAAGTAGTAACCCCCGATCAATACATGGGAGATGTAACCGGAGACCTGAATCGTCGCCGGGGTATGATGGAAGGAATGGACAGCCGCGCCGGTGCCCAGGTCATCAAGGCCAAGGTGCCATTAAGCGAAATGTTCGGATACGTCACGCAACTGCGCTCCCTGAGTTCTGGACGCGCTTCCTCTACCATGGAATTCTCTCATTATGCGCCTGCGCCTAACAACATTGCCGAAGAGGTGATCGCGAAGGTGAAGGGCAAAGTGAATGCATAATCCTTCGGTGCGAAAAATGCTAAGACCGCTCGTTGAGCGGTCTTTTTTTTGTCACCAGCCGGTGCTAGTAGGGCAGATCTGCCCGCCCGTTTATTTTCGGGAGGCCGGATTACTTTGGCGATCGGCTGTTCGGGCAAGGTAAATACATATAATTTGTATTTTATTGAAAAACAATACTTTGTGTTTTATAGCAGGAAAGAATGTCGGGTGGGAAATAAGGGGGGCGAATAACCCTAAAAATAGCGACTAACTATTTGGCGGATATGGACTTCTCCCTTACCTTTGCATCCCCTAAAGAAAATGGGAAAAACTTCATGTCGCAGCGAATCAGAATAAAATTGCAGTCTTACGATCACAATCTGGTAGATAAATCTGCCGATAAAATCGTAAAAACGGTGCGTGGCACCGGTGCCGTGGTAACAGGACCTATTCCTTTGCCCACTCGTCGCAAGATCTTTACCGTACTGCGTTCGCCGCACGTGAATAAAAAAAGTCGTGAGCAATTTCAACTGGCCACTCACAAGCGTCTGTTAGACATCTATACGTCTACCAGCCGCACCGTGGATGCCCTGAGCAAACTCGATTTGCCCAGTGGAGTGGAAGTAGAGATCAAAGCGTAGTTCATGTCTTTTTCGATGCGCTTGTTGTCAGAAACAATTGCATCGGTTGCGTAATGGGAGGTCGCATCTCCTCAGCTCTTATAAAAAACAGATTTTGAAAATTGGCCATCTCTCAATTGATACTGCTTGGCACTATCAAAAAAAGAGCGCTGGCTTTTTAACATAAAACAAGCCATTCAGGGTTTGTTTACTGCCGGTACTTCCCCACAAAGGAAAAGGTCGGTGGCAAACGGGGATTGAAGTTCGAATCGCAATCGGTTCGAATTGTCCCAATAACCTTGCAGGCACTAAACCTACGATCATGAAAGGTATTATTGGGAAAAAGGTCGGAATGACCAGTATTTTCGATCCCACCGGAAAACAAACAGCCTGCACTATCATTGAAGCAGGTCCCTGTGTCGTCACCCAGGTCAAAACAAAAGAGACCGACGGCTACAGCGCATTACAACTCTCTTTTGGCGACAAAAAAGAAAAAAATTCTTCCAGCG
>JBIIDB010000021.1:0-16708 GCA_044238505.1 Chitinophagaceae bacterium
CATAAGCAGCGGTAAGCTGGTCAACCAGCCCTTTGATTTTTCGTTCAAAAACCGGTTGCCCTTGCCCGATCTGCATCACATGGTCAGGCAGATCATGTTTCCCACATCAGTGCCCCCCAGCCGCCGCTTTAATCTGCAAGAGGAGGATCTCCTTTTTTTGCGGGACTTCATGAGCCGTCTGCCTTCGCAAAGTGATTACCCTTCTTATGATAGTGCCGAGATAGGGGATAACTATGTCAAATTTCTTTACTACGGGTCATCATCGGAAAAGCCAGACCCCTTACTTCGGATTTACAATAAAGTGGGGAATGCTTACGGTTTTCTGATCGATGCCGCTTGTTTCGAGGAGAGTAAAACCCGCCGTAAATTTTTATTGAGTGCCGTTATCTATTGCAACAGTGATGAGGTTTTTAATGACGACCGGTATGATTATGAAACGATCGGGTTTCCGTTTTTGAGAACATTGGGTAGAGCTTTGTATGAAAAGACCTTGCCCTCCCGCACTACGAATTAGTTTATCGTAACTTGCCCTCGAATAAAAGCCTGTCCTGTTATGGCGTTATCCCGTTTTTTAGATCGCTTTAATGAACCCGAAACACTTCGGATGGCTCAATTGGGAAGAGAGCTGCGAGCCCGGGGTATCGATGTGATCGATATGAGTTTGGGCGAACCTGATTTCGACACACCGGCTCATATTAAAGAAGCTGCCATTACCGCCATCCATGAGAATTGGACACACTATACGCCCGTGGCCGGTTTACCCGATCTGCGGCAAGCGGTTTGTCATAAATTTAAAAGGGATAATCAACTCGATTACCAGCCCGAACAGATCGTGGTTTCTACCGGAGCCAAGCAAAGTTTGGCTAATGCCATTCTCTCTCTGGTAGATGAAGGGGATGAAGTCATCATTCCTACACCCTTTTGGGTTACCTATAGCGAGCTGGTCAAAATTGCCAGAGGCCGCGTAAAGGCGGTTCGAACCACCGCCGACAGTGGGTTTAAGCTATCGCCCCGGCAACTTGAGGAGGCAATAGGTCCGGCTACTAAACTCTTTATGTTTTCTTCTCCCTGCAATCCCAGTGGAGCGGTATATACCCACGAAGAGTTGAAGGCCTTGGTGGCTGTGTTCGAAAAACATCCGCAGGTATATATTATCTCGGACGAGATTTATGAGTACATCAACTTTGAGGGTTCCCATTGCAGCATCGCCTCGTTTCCGTCGATCCATGACCGCGTACTCGTTATCAACGGACTCAGTAAAGGCTTTGCCATGACCGGCTGGAGACTGGGCTATCTGGCGGCATCTGTCACCATCGCCAAGGCTTGCGAAAAAGTGCAAGGACAATTTACGAGTGGTGCTAACTCCATTACACAGAAAGCAGCCGTGGCCGCGTTGACTACCGATCTGCGTCCTACTCAAGAGATGGTCGCAGAATTTGCCAAACGAAAAGAATTGGTGTTGGAGTTGATGCAATCCATACCCGGCCTCATCTGCCCATCTCCCGCCGGGGCTTTCTATGTTTTTCCCGATATGAGTTCTTATTTCGGTAAGACCGATGGAGAAGTCAGTATCCGAAATGCGGCCGACCTGAGCATGTACCTGCTTCATAAAGCCCATGTATCATCGGTGATGGGAGATGCTTTTGGAGAACCTTGTTGCGTGCGCTTCTCGTTTGCCAATAGTCGAGAGAATATAAAAGAAGGGTGGAGAAGGATCAGTGCGGCGTTGGCTGCGCTGCGATCGCAATAAGTTTTTTGTGCAAGGCCAGCACTTGCGGCAGTAAGGCTACCCGTTCGTCATTGACGATTACAAAATCACAAAGTTTTAGTTTGATAGCATCCTGTAATTGAGTAGCCATTCTTTTCTTGACGGCTTCTTCGCTTAGTTGGTCTCTTTTCATGACCCGTTGCAGACGCAGTGCCACAGGAGCGGAAACGCCTATCACATAGTCGAGTCCCGCGGCCGCGCCACTCTCAAAGAGCAGTGCTGCTTCGCGCAGGGCATAGGCCCCACACTGCTCACGCAGCCACTGGTTGGCATCGGCGATAGTCGCCGGGTGAATAAGTTGATTGAGCTGTTCTCGTTTTTCCGGATTTTCAAAAACCAAAGAGGCCAGGTAGGGCCTGTTGAGTGCGCCGCTGTCCAGATAAACGGCTTCTCCGAACTTCTCAATGAGTGCGCTTCGAATGGCGGGGTCCTGGTTCATCAGCCTTTTAGCAGCATCGTCTGCATAGTACACCGGCACGCCCAGCGTTTCGAAGACACGGGCTACTGTGGTCTTGCCACTGCCGATTCCGCCGGTAAGGCCTATACGAAGCATGTTTATTTTTTCTCGGTAGCGGCCGGCTTGTTCAGCGCCGTCGTCCAGTCCATACTAATGGCAGACTTTTCGATCTTTAAATAACTGCCGGGGCTGGTCTCTACCGAAAGGGTAGTGCCGTCTTCGTTCACCTTGTTGATGGTGGCATGGATACCGGCAATGGTAACGATCTTGTCTCCCTTGTTAAGGTTATCGATAAATGTTTTCTGGCTCTTGGCCCGTTGTGCCTGAGGACGAATAAAGAAAAGCCAAAAAACCAGGATCATCAACCCCAGAAAGATGAACTGAAATCCTCCGAAACCGGGTTGAGCGGACGCTTGCAGCAAATAAATTGAATACATAAAGGGAGTTTTATTTTTTATTGGTTACTTCTGCCTTGAAAACGAGCGTCTGTTCCCGGCTGGGTTTGGTGTTTGCCGTTACAAACACTTGCTTTAGGATAAATCCGTCCCCACTGCCGTTGTACTTTACGCGAATAGTGCCCGTTTGTCTCGGGGCAAAGGGTTGTTCCGGCTTCTCGGGTACCGTGCAACCACAGCTGGCCCCCACATGCTCGATGACCAGCGGACGATCACCGCTGTTGCGAAACTTCCAGGTAATCTCTACCTCTTTACCGGGCACTAGTTTGCCCACTTCTTTCTCAATAGGATCGATCCATTCAATGGTGGTAAAGGTGCTGGTATCATACACCATCGTATCGGCCGGTGCCTGCTTCAACGGCTGGTTGGCCGGATCGAGTGGAGAAACCGCACTCTCTGCTGCCGTTACGTTGGGGGTTTGTTTGCAAGCAGCCGCAATCAGCATGGTTACGCAGGCGATCAGTATTATTTTTTTCATGGGCATCATGTTCTAGAAATAAGCTATGCACTTGCAAAATTAATTGTTCGGAACTAAACCTCAGGACTTACGAAAATCTACCTTGCGAAGTTGGCCGGCGGCAACCAAATCTTTATGTATGCCATCCAGGATCCCATTCACAAATTGTCCGCTCTGTGCGGTGCTGTACTCTTTGGCCAGGTCAATGTATTCGTTAATGGTGACCTTGGGCGGTATCGTTTCAAAGAATAAGAACTCGGCAACCCCCATTTTCATCATGATCATGTCGAGTTGTGCAATACGCTCCGGATCCCAGTTCTTTAGCTTGGGGATAATGTAGGACTGGAGTTGTTCTTGTTTTTCCAGAACGGTCCGTAACAACTCCAGGCCAAATTGTTCTTTATCGCGATCGATCAATTGCTCAAAATTCAGTTGGCCGGGCTTATGCAAATACGCGGTCAACAGTTGTATGACCCCTTCTCCATCATCATCCCAGCCAGCGAACAGCTCTTCGATATAGTCGACGAAAGAGGGATTGGCAAGCATCATATCGTTGACGATGAACGCTACCATTTTTCGTTCGGCTTTCTTTTCGCGAGAGGGGGTGGCAATATAGCTGCGGTATTCCTGGGTTTCGATCAGCTGCAGGTATATGGATTTGATCAGTTCTTGCGCCGGGCCGAGCTGGGGTTTCAATTGGTCGATCTGTTTGAGCAATGCCTTATCCTCGAGCAGTTGCCACACCAATTCGTTACCCGCCAGTTTGGTGTTGATGTTTAGGTCTTCGGCAGAGGGGAGATGCTTGGAGGCCTTTTGATGGGCATATTTTTCTGGATAGCGTAAGATCTCTGTCAGCAACCAAAGCAGGTGCACTAGTAAACGCCGGGGTTGGTCGAAGTGTTGTTGAAGCAAAGAGGCATGTACAGCAGGGGCGGGCATGTTCTCGAACGTGGTGATGGAATAGAGCGTTTGCATCACTTTGACCCGGATGGTTCGTCTGCTGATCATTTTATAAGAGCTTATTACCTACAAAGATAGGTCATTTGACAGACTTAGACCTGCCCGGTTTTTCGCTGAAAAATTGTCAGCGATCATCCAACAACTTCATCCTTTTAAGTCATTTTTGACAATTTCTACTGACAAAAATTACCCCTGTCAGACAGATTCAGCCGTTGGCATACTATTTAGGATATCTTTGCCGCCCGCCGGAGCGTAGCTCCTACCGGGCACATCATTAAAAACAAAATCAAGTTAAGCTATGGCCAAGAAAGTCAATGTTACTCCGCTTCACGACCGTGTGATCGTGAAAGCCGCTGCCGCCGAAGAAAAGACCGCAGGTGGCATCATCATTCCAGACACTGCCAAAGAGAAACCTCAGCGTGGTACTGTTGTGGCTGCCGGGCCCGGCAAGAAAGATGAGCCAGTTACCGTTAAGGCAGGGGATACTGTGCTCTACGGAAAATATGCCGGCACCGAAATTCAGATCGAAGGTGTCGATTACCTCATCATGCGCGAGTCAGATATTCTCGCCATCGTATAATTCTATCGGTAAACCAAACAAGTAATTATCAAACCCAATAACATGGCAAAACAGATTTTCTTCGACATCGAAGCAAGAAATAGAATGAAAAAGGGCGTGGATACGCTCGCTAATGCAGTTAAAGTTACTCTCGGCCCCAAAGGAAGAAACGTCGTCATCGAAAAGAAGTTCGGTGCTCCACAGGTGACCAAGGATGGTGTGAGCGTAGCCAAAGAAATTGAACTGGAAGATCCCATCGAGAACATGGGTGCTCAAATGGTAAAGGAAGTCGCTTCTAAGACCGCAGACATCGCCGGTGACGGTACTACCACCGCCACGGTACTGGCCCAGTCTATCATCAGCGAAGGACTCAAGATGGTGGCAGCCGGCGCTAACCCTATGGATTTGAAAAGAGGCATCGATAAGGCCGTTTCATTGGTGGTGAACAGCCTCCATGCGCAAAGCCAGACAGTAGGCAGCGACAGTAAAAAAATTCAGCAGGTCGCTACTATCTCTGCCAATAACGATGAGACCATCGGAAAATTAATTGCCGAGGCTTTTGGTAAAGTGGGCAAGGAAGGCGTGATCACCGTAGAAGAGGCGAAAGGTACCGATACGACAGTAGATGTAGTAGAGGGAATGCAATTCGATCGTGGGTATATCTCTCCCTATTTTGTAACTAACAGCGAAAAAATGGAAGCTGAGTTGCAAAATCCATATATCCTGATCTACGATAAGAAGATCAGCAATATGAAAGACATTCTGCACATTCTCGAGAAAGTGGCCCAGGGCGGTCGTCCGCTGCTGATTATTGCTGAGGACCTCGAGGGTGAAGCATTGGCTACACTGGTGGTCAACAAGCTGCGCGGAACGCTAAAAGTAGCAGCTGTAAAAGCTCCCGGATTCGGCGATCGCCGCAAAGAAATGTTACAGGATATCGCTATTCTTACTAAAGGAATCGTGGTAAGCGAGGAGCAAGGTTTCAAGTTGGAGAATGCTGATCTGACCTATTTGGGACAAGCGGCTTCTGTTACTATCGACAAAGACAATACCACTATCGTAGGGGGTAAGGGTAAGAAAGAAGATATCACCGCTCGCGTTAACCAGATCAAAGCCCAGATCGAGACTACTACATCTGACTATGACCGCGAGAAATTGCAGGAGCGTCTGGCCAAATTAAGTGGTGGGGTTGCTGTACTGTATGTTGGTGCTGCTACCGAAGTGGAGATGAAAGAGAAAAAAGACCGTGTGGATGATGCCTTGCATGCTACCCGTGCTGCGGTGGAGGAAGGGATCGTTCCCGGTGGTGGCGTAGCCTACATTCGTGCTATCGAGTCGCTCGATGCAAAGGTTAAAGGGCAGATAGAGGACGAACAAACCGGTATGGCCATTGTGCGTCGTGCGCTCGAGGAGCCCATGCGTATACTTACCGCTAACGCCGGTATCGATGGTTCCATCGTGGTACAGCGCATCAAAGAGGGTAAGGCCGATTTTGGTTTCAATGCCCGCACTGAGGTATACGAAAACCTGTTTAAAGCGGGTGTAATCGATCCTACCAAAGTAAGCCGCGTGGCTCTTGAAAATGCCGCCTCTATTGCCGGTATGTTACTGACCACGGAGTGTGTGGTCGCTGACAAGCCCAAGAAAGAGGAACCTCATGCTCATCCGGCCCCTGATATGGGTGGCATGGGAGGATATTGATAATCAAAGATTTAGATCTTTCGCCGGGAGGCCTCACTAATCAGTTGGTGGGGCCTTCTTTTTTTTAATTTCCCCAATCAGATTGCTTCTTTTTTTCCGAAATATTCCTACTTTTAGTCGCTCGGATAATTTAACATCTCATTTAATTAAATCCACCCATGAGAAATTTTACACTTTTTTTAATTTCCTTGCTGTTCTTCTCGTCCGTATTTGGTCAGAATCAGCGCTTTTGGACACCTGTAACAGAGTCTAGCCTGGGCTATGATGTTTTTGCAGCTGCGCAGTCCAGACGCCCCGAAAACGTAAAACTGTTTCGTTTACAAGAGGCCGCTTTTAAGCAATTGGTTGCTCAAGCACCCATGGAGGCCGATCAGCGCGTAATGCAGTCAAACTTTTTGGTCGAGTTTCCCATGCCTGGTGGAGAGATCAAGAAATTCCGAATCGTAAATGCGCCTGTGATGGCGCCCCAGCTGCTGGCTCGCTATCCGGGTATTTACTCCTTTGCGGGACAAGGCGTTGATAATCCTGAAGACAACATCAGATTCGATGTTTCTATGCACGGGGTGCACGCCACTATTCTCAACCGTAATAACGAACCTGTATATGTCGACAGAGTTCACAACGATATTTATCGAGTCTCCAACAGAAGGGACTACACAGATGCACCAGTTGATTTTGAATGTTTAACAGAAGACATCGTCAACAACGCCGGCAATGGTCCGGAAAATGCCGATGACGGTGTGCTGAGAACGTACCGTCTGGCCATGATATCTGGAGCTGAATTCTCGTTGCACTTTATTCCTACAGGAGGGTTGCCTACGTTGGCTGATAGTGTAGGGGCCGTACTCGCTGCTCTCAATAGCCACATAACACGTGCCAACCAAGTTTACGAAAGAGATTTCGGGGTGCGTATGGTTTTGGTAGCTAATAACAATCTTATCATTTACTTTAACCCCGCAACTGATCCCATCACCAATCCTAATTCTCCCGTAGGAACTACTTCGATGGCTGCTATTGATGCTGCTATCGGAAACGGCAACTACGATATCGGACATACGGTCAGCAAGGGCAGTGATAATGGAAATGCAGGTTGTATCGGCTGCGTTTGTAACAATACCAATAAGGGCCGGGGATGGACTGTGTACAGCAATCCCTCCTTGCTTGAGTTTTATGTCATTGATTATCTGGCGCACGAGCTGGGTCACCAGTTTGGTGCCAACCATACCTTCTCTTTCAACATCGAGGGCGCGGGCGTAAATATTGAGCCGGGCAGCGGTGTTACCATCATGGGCTATGCCGGTATCACCGGACCCACTACCGATGTGGCTCCTCACAGTATCGCCATTTTCTCTGTCAAGAGCATCGAGCAGGTTACCAACTATATCAGAAACTCAACCGGAAACTCTTGTGTTGTTTCAACTACTACCGGTAATACGGCACCCACGGCTAATGCCGGTGCTGACTTTACAATCCCATTCTCTACACCTTTTAGGCTTACGGGTACGGCTACCGATGCCAATCCCACCAACGTGCTTTCGTACAACTGGGAGCAGATCGATAACAGAAGCTCTACCGCGGTTCCTACTGTACCTTCGGCTACCTCTACAGCTACGGGTCCTCACTTTAGAACGTTCTTAGACTACAGCACTCCCGAAAGAATTTTTCCTTCGTTGCAATACATTCTTAACGGATCTAATAATGACAGATGGGAAGTACTGCCTGCAGTTCCTAAGAACCTAAATTTCCGATTTATAGCCAAAGACAATCATCCAGGTGGCGGAAACACCAAGTCGGATGATATGGTCGTAACGGTGGCCAATCTCGGTCCTTTCCTGATCACCTCGCAGAACGTCGCCACCGAATGGACGGCCGGTAATGCAGAGACCATCACCTGGTCGGTCAACGGAACTACTGGGGCACCCGTTAACTGTGCTAACGTAAGAATATCCATTTCTACCAATGGAGGTACCAGCTTTACTACCCTGGTGGCGAGCACTCCTAACGATGGCTCTGAGTCGATCATTGTGCCCAACACCCCCAGCACTACGGTTCGTATTCGGGTAGAGGCTGTTGGCAATATCTTCTTTGATATCAACAATGCTAATATTACTATCGTTCCTCCTCCTTTCGGATTTACGTTCAACCAAACCACACCGGCTACCGCAGCTTGTCCTGCACCAGCCAGCATGTCAATATCATTGGGAACAAGTTCCAATGGCGGATTTACCGGAAACATCGCTTTGAGTGCCACGGGTAATCCTGCCGGTACCACCGTCAGCTTCTCTTCCAGCACGATCGCTGTCGGGGGTAGTGCTGATGTTACACTCAATGGTACCAATACCCTGAACGCAGGTACCTATAACATTACTGTTACAGGTACAACTACAGGAGCTCCCACGCGTACCGCTGTCCTCAGCTTTACGGTGCAGTCTGGAAACGGTCCTGCCATCACCACCCAGCCAACCAACCAAACGACCTGCGTGGGTGGCAGTGCTACCTTTACGGTGGCTGCTGCCGGAACTTACCAATGGCAGGTAAATACCGGTGCCGGATTCGCTAACATCAGTGGCGCTACCAGCGCTTCATTGGTGGTGAGCGGCGCTACGGCCTCTCAGAGCGGAAACAGCTACCGCTGTATCGTTAACGGACAGTGCGGAAGCACTACCTCTTCTTCAGCTACCTTAACGGTCAATACGCTACCGGCTATTGTAAATAACCCCGTTAACGTGGCTGAGTGTACCGGAACAACTGTTTCTTTTGCAGTAACTGCAACGGGAACCGCACTTACCTATCAGTGGCAAGTAAGTACGGACAATGGTGCTACCTTTAGTAACATCTCAGGTGCTACGGCCGCTACCTATTCCATTGCGTCCACTGTATTATCTCAGAATGGAAATCGTTTCCGTTGCGTAGTGTCAGGCGCTTGTACACCTTCTGTAACCTCTACTGCTGCCACGCTTACGCTGAGTGCTGCTCCCACTATCACCGCTAATCCTGTGGCCACTGCTACCATTTGCGAAAGAGCTTCTACCAGCTTTGTGGTAGCGGCTACCACGCCTGTGGGTACGCTTACCTATCAGTGGCAGGCCAGTGCCAATGGCGGAACTACATGGGTGAATATCTCAGGGGCCACTAACCCTACCTATAACCAGACCAACGTGCCCGCTACACAAAATGGTTACCTGTTCAGAGCCGCCGTAACCACTAGTTGTGGTACGATCTTCTCGACAAGTGTAGCTCTTACCGTCAATACATTCCCCATCATCAGCTTTGGGGCTGTACCTGCTGAGCTTTGCCGGTCTGACCGTCCTGTGGCCTTATCAGCCACTCCTGCCGGTGGTACCTTTAGCGGAAGCGGTGTGAGTGGATCTACCTTTAATCCAACGGCTGCCGGTCTTGGAGAAAAGACCATCACCTACACAGCCTCAAATGCGGGTTGTCAGTCTACCGACAGTCGTATCATAATCGTTGAGCAGTGTGCTGAGCGTCAGATACCGCTCGACAATCCTGCTTCGTTGACCCTGTTCCCCAATCCAAACACAGGTCGTTTCGGAGTGCGCGTCAATACCGACCTCTACACCAAGTTCGGACTGCGCGTGTTCAATAATCTCGGACAACTGGTACGTACCCAGCAAGTAGCCGGTGTGTTCTTTGGACAGGTGATCGCGATGGATATGACCCAACTTCCCAATGGAACCTATCATCTCTTGTTCAGTAATGACGAGAGAGGAGAGACCATCACCAGAACTATCTCGGTGGCGATCTATAAGTAATCATTTCTTGCCATAAGAGCATCCCGTTCGGTTATACCGGGCGGGATGCTTTTTTTTATGCTACCTTTGCCGCCGCAATCCGCTACCTATGATAAGTGTCAAAGATCTAAAACTCGCCTACGGAAAACGAGTCCTTTTTGAGGAGGTCAACCTCAATTTTACCAAGGGGAATTGTTATGGAGTGATCGGGGCTAATGGAGCCGGAAAAAGTACTTTCCTGAAAATTCTAAGTGGCGAGATCGAGCCAAACAAAGGAAGGGTAGAGATTTCGCCCGGAGAGCGATTGGCTGTACTTCGTCAGAATCATTTCGCATTCGATGAGGTGACGGTGCTCAATACCGTACTAATGGGACACACTCGTCTCTGGGAGGTGCACAAAGAGCGTGAAAGAATCTATGCATTGGCCGATTTTACAGAGGAAGATGGTATTCGCGCCGGCGAACTTGAAAGTGAATTCGGAGAGATGGGGGGCTATACGGCCGAGAGTGATGCAGGAGTTCTGTTAGGCGAATTGGGGGTGGCCGAAGAATATCATCAATCGTTGATGAAAGACATCCCTGCCAATTTAAAAGTCCGTGTTTTATTGGCGCAGGCCCTGTTTGGTAATCCGGACATCTTATTGCTCGATGAGCCCACTAACGGACTCGATCTCGAGACAATCGGCTGGCTCGAAAATTTTTTGGCCGATTATGAAAACATCGTACTCGTGGTCAGTCACGACCGACACTTTTTAGATGCGGTTTGCACGCATGTGGCCGATGTGGACCGGCAGAAGATCAAGATCTTTACCGGCAACTACACCTTCTGGTACCAGTCCTCTCAACTAATGGCCCGTCAGTTAAGCGACAAGAATAAAAAAGTAGAGGAAAAGCGGCAGGCCTTACTCGACTTCATCGCTCGTTTTAGTGCCAATGCCTCGAAGAGTAAGCAGGCAACATCGCGCAAAAAGGCGCTCGAGAAACTGACTATAGAGGAGATAGAGCCCAGTTACCGAAAATATCCAGGCATTATTTTTCAACCTCTCAGAGAGGTGGGTAATCAGATCCTCAATGTCGAGAAGCTTTCGAAAAGTGTAGAAGGTCGTGTACTTTTTAGTGATGTCAGCTTTACAGTCAATAAAGGGGATAAGATCGCCATACTGAGTCAAGATCCGTTGGCGGTCACCGCCTTCTTCAATAGTATAACTGGTCTCACTACACCAGATGCCGGACGCTACGAGTGGGGAAGTACCGTCACTTATGCGTATCTGCCCCAGGAGAATGACACTTATTTTGCGGGCGATCTTAATTTGATGGATTGGCTTCGCCAGTATGTGCCCGACCATGTTAAAGATGTAGATGAGCCCTTTTTACGTGGATTTTTGGGAAAGATGCTCTTTAGCGGCGAAGACGTGCTAAAGAAAACGAAGGTGCTTAGCGGAGGCGAGAAGGTTCGCTGTATGCTCAGCCGGATGATGCTTCAAAATCCCAACGTGATCTTGCTGGACCAGCCTACCAATCACCTCGATTTGGAGAGTATTCAAAGTTTCAATGATCAATGTGTTGAATACAAGAGCAATGTGTTGCTCAGCAGCCATGACCATACATTCATGCAAACGGTGGCCAATCGTATTATTGAGCTAACGCCCCGCGGGGTTATCGATCGATTGATGACCTTTGACGAATATTGGGCGGATGACCGGGTAAAGTCTATTCGGGCCTCGTTGTATAGTTAAACTTGATAAGCGGTTAAGGCATTTTAGGGTAAACACGTATTTTAGTGTTATTGCTCAAATGCAATCCTCTAATGAAAGAGAAGATCCTTGCCCTGCTCGATGATGCCGGCCAGCTGGAGTCTTTATATCGCTCAAACAAACCTGCTTTTCGGTCTGCCTTTTTTGAACTCTATAATGAGATTGCCGATCGGCCTCAAGCGGCTTTTTGGTACCAGCGGCTCAGCTATCGCCCGGTGGCGGCTCCTGCAACGCAGAAAAGGAGTGATCTTATCTTCTTGGTCGGGGCAGCCTTGGTGACTGCTTTTTTGGTCAAGCTGCCGGTACTTTTTGGTATTGATGAAGAGCGATACTTTCCTCGCAACCTGAGTTTTATTTTATTCACCTCCTTGTTGCTCTATTTTGGCCGAAAGCGTCAACTCTCTGTTACTATCTACGGGGCTGTGGGTGCGCTGTTAGCGGCCGGCGCTCTTTTTATCAATTGGCTGCCCTCCGCCGCCGATAGCAGCACTTTCATGTTGTCTTGCATTCATCTGCCCTTATTTTTTTGGGCAGTAGTGGGTTTTGTCTTTACGGGAGCCCCCTCCTTGATGCACTGGGAACGAAGACCGGATTTTCTTCGCTACAATGGCGACTTGATTATTTTAGTCTCTATCATGACCAGTGCGGTGATGGCGATCAGCGGTATTACCATAGGGTTGTTTAGTCTGATTGGTATTCAAATAGGCGAATTTTATTTTCAATGGATATTGGTGATCGAGTTGTCGGCCTGTCCGCTGATAGCTACCTATATTCTCGATACCCATCCTCAGTTAGTTAGCAAAGTTTCGCCCATTATTGCTCGCATCTTTAGCCCCGTGGTCTTGGTTACGCTGGTAGGGTATCTGATCGCTATGGCCTGGGCCAGCAAGGATCCTTTTAACGACAGAGAATTTTTGCTGCTTTTTAATCTGTTGTTGATGGGGGTGCTGGCTATTGTATTCTTTTCGTTGGTAGAGTTACCTCGATCTGCTTCGGGTAGGGGAGCGTTATTCATCACGCTGCTGTTAGCGGTGGTGACCCTCCTGGTGAACGGAATCGCATTGCTGGCCATCTTGTACCGTATTTCCATCTTCGGTTTTACGCCTAATCGTTTTGCTGTGCTAGGCGCCAACCTTCTGTTCTTTCTTCATCTGGTATTGATTGCGCTGCAACTCACTAAGCAGGTTCGGAGAAAAGAAGTTTCATTCCTTGCCATCGAAAAGACCATTGCTGTCTTTTTACCGCTTTATGCCGGCTGGGCGCTTTTTGTGGCCGTAGTGGTTCCGCTTATCTTTAAGTTCAGCTAAGCGGTTATATGACTACCTCTACTTCTCGTTTCTCTCTTTCTACCGGTATTGCTATAGTAGTGGGCAGTATCATCGGTTCCGGTCTCTTTATTAAGCCCGCCTCAATGGCAGCGCAACTGTCTTCTCCGGGTTTGCTCTTGCTGATTTGGGCAGGGGCGGGGGCGATGAGTTTACTCGGGGCACTCCTCTTTGCCGAATTGGGTGCTATGGTGCCCAGAACTGGCGGATTATTTGTGCACTTTCATCAGTTGTTCGGGGCTCCTATGGCTTTTTTATACGGGTGGTCAGCTTTCTCGATCATTAACACTGCCTCTGTAGCGGCCATCGCCTTTGTTTGCGCCTCCTATGCTGGCCAGTTTATATCGCTTCCTCAATGCAGCGATACTTTTGTTCTTCGCTATGCCGTACCGATTCCTTGGATTGGTACATTATATCCGTTCAAAGATATTGGCATCAAAGCAGTGGCTATCGGCCTGGTGATGGGCTTTAGTTTTATCAATGCGAAAAGTCTGCGCGTCGGTGGGCGGTTTCAGCAAGCATCGGCTATCCTCAACTTCTCTATTATCGCTCTTTTATCATTCGGATTGCTCAGTGCCCATACCGGATCGTTCTCTAATCTTTCTGTTTCCTACACGTATACAGGTATACTCGGCCTGGTGTCGGGTGTCGTGGCGGCTTTTACCGGCGCTTTCTTTGCCTATGATGGGTGGATCAACATCGTTTCGATGGCAGGGGAGATACAAGCCCCCCAAAAAAATATACCGCGAAGTTTAGTGTTGGGCGTAGTCATTTGTATGTGCATTTACATGCTTATCAATTTTTCGTACTTCTATGTTTTGCCGATCGAACAGATGGCTCAATCGCCGCTAGTAGCCGCTGATGCAATGCGATTGGCCCATGGAAATGGTTTTGCTTTGCTGGCAGGAGGGATGATCGTTTGCTGCACTATTGGGGCTATCAATGCCAATGTGATGGCAACCGCGCGTGTTACCTATGCTATGGGAAGAGATGGCGTTTTGTCGGGGTGGTTTGGTCAACTCGATAAGAAGGCAGGAACTCCTCGTAATGCCTTGCTCTTACATGGAACCTGGACATCGCTGCTGCTCTTAAGCGGATCTTTCGATCTGCTCGCTGATATGTATGTTTTTATCACCTGGTTGGTATATGCATTGGGCGCTATTGGTATTTTTTATTGGCGATATAAGGAGCCGCTGCGGGAACGGCCCTATAAGATGGCTGGTCATCCGTATAGTACACTTCTCTTTATTGTATTTTCTGTTTCGTATCTGGTGGCTACTGTGTACAAAGACATTTCTCTTTTTTTAGAACAAAAGCAGCCTGTTGTCAATTCGGGGCTGGCTCTGCTCATTACGCTGGCCGGAATCCCCCTTTATTTTTTTTCGGTTCGCCGTCGAGGACACCCTGGTAAAATTGATTAACTTGCCCGCGCAATCGTTTCTATTATGCGCGCTGTCTCCTGGCTTGGCCTTGCTGCTGTCCTCTTACTGGCCTTGGCTTGTGCTATGCCCTGGATGTTGATTCCATCCAAACAATTGATCATTTCGGGAATCGATGCGGGGGGCACCCGTTATGGTAAGCCCGGCTATCTACACCTGTTGCTCGGATTTTTTTATTTGATCTTTACGCTGGTTCCGGCTGTATGGGCGAAACGCGCCAATTTGTTAGTGGTCGCTTTCAATATGGCCTGGACTATCCGGAATTTTCTAATCCTCTCACTTTGCAGAGGCGGGGAGTGTCCCCAACGCTTAACAGGTATGTATCTGCTGTTAGTGGCCAGTATACTGATGTTATTGGCAGCTCTCTTTCCTAAGAAACCTGCCTGATCCAATTTATTCACGTACAAGATAACGAGCTTACCTGCTATGTCGCAGGTTGACAGCCCGGGGTAGTCGCAGCTCACGAACTGTCGGCAAAAGCTCGCTACCGGGACGCTCACATGGCAAAACAGTGCAGCAGGGAATATTCTGTCTGTATTGGTTAATCTAAAACGCAGAGGCTTTTTTCGATGATCGTCAGCGCTTCATCGATCTGGACTGCAGTAATGACCAGCGGAGGAGCAAAGCGTATCTTATCTCCATGGGTCGGTTTTGCAAGCAATCCCTGTTGCATCATAGCGATACAGAGTTTCCAAGCAGCTTCCGGGTCTGGATGATCAATGACCACTGCGTTCATCAGGCCTTTGCCTCTTACCAGTGCAATATGGGGGCTGTTTAATTTTTGGAGGCCTGATCTGAATCGCTGTCCCATATCGCTGGCATTGGCCGCCATGTTTTCGTTTTCTATTGCAGTGATACTTGCTTCAGCCACGGCACAAGCCAGCGGATTTCCCCCATACGTAGATCCGTGCTGACCGGGTTGAATGACCAGCATGATCTCATCATCGGCCAGCACGGCGCTTACGGGCAGCGTTCCTCCGCTCAGTGCTTTGCCTAGTATCAGTACGTGGGGCCGCACCTGTTCGTGATCACAGGCCAGGCGGGCACCGGTGCGACCTAGTCCTGTTTGGATCTCATCGGCTATAAATAAAACGTTCGCCTGCTGGCAGGCCTCAAAGGCGGCGCGTAAATAGCCCGCTGTGGGTACAACCACACCGGCCTCTCCTTGAATGGGCTCGACTAAAAAGCCCGCTACTCGTGGATCTCTTAAGGCAATTTTCAAGGCCTCAATATCATCGTAGGGTATTGTCACAAAGCCCGGCATGTAGGGTCCGAACTGATTTTTAGAGTCAGGATCGCTGCTAAAGGAGATAATCGTTGAGGTTCTGCCATGAAAATTTCCTTCACAGACAACTATAATCGCATGGTTCTCCTCTATTTTTTTATGTTGGTAGGCCCATTTACGACAGAGCTTGATGGCGGTTTCAACCGCCTCTACACCCGTGTTCATAGGCAACATCCTGTCGTAACCAAAATAGGTGCACAGAAACTGCTCGTAGGGGCCCAGCCGGTCATTATAAAAAGCACGACTGGTAAGGGTCAGTCTTTGTGCCTGTTTTGTTAGAGCCTCTATGATGGCAGGGTGGCAATGTCCCTGGTTGAGGGCCGAGTAGCCACTTAAAAAGTCGAGGTATCTTTTCTGGTCGGTATCCCAAACGTAAACGCCACTGCCTCGGCTAAGCACAACCGGCAATGGATGATAATTATGGGCTCCATATTGTTCTTCGAGTGCAATGTGCAATTGTGTATCAATCACTGACATGATAATTTGTTAATTAGGTACGGGAGAGAAGTTTTGTAAAGCGTTCTAAAAGACAGAGACTTTAAGAAGCGTAATGCAGCAAGGGAGCTTCGGGGAAGCGCGTTAGTGATTTAGCAGATCCAGATGCTGCTGCAACAGGGCGGGGCGGGTGCTATGATCGAGGGAGAGACTCACAGTACGAAGGTAAGAAACAATCTCCTATGGCAAAAATCCGAAGGAGATGCAGGGGATGCGGTTCCTAGAGTTGAATGATACGCGTTTCGCAGCCGCATTGTTTACTGAGATGAGTTACATCGGGCGCCTTGGAGAAAAGACCGAAA
>JBIIDB010000139.1:0-4891 GCA_044238505.1 Chitinophagaceae bacterium
CGGGTGCTATGATCGAGGGAGAGACTCACAGTACGAAGGTAAGAAACAATCTCCTATGGCAAAAATCCGAAGGAGATGCAGGGGATGCGGTTCCTAGAGTTGAATGATACGCGTTTCGCAGCCGCAGTGTTTACTGAGATGAGTTACATCGGGCGCCTTGGAGAAAAGACCGAAAATAGTACTGCCTGTGCCGGTCAACGAGGCGTAGGCGGCACCTTGCTCATAGAGAAATTCCTTGTAGTGGGCCAGCTGCGGATAATGCGGAAATACGGTCTCTTCGAATTGATTGGTGAGGGTATCTCTCCATGTTACAACGGGTTGTTTTATTGCAGTCTCGAGCGAAACCGTGGACGTGCGAGGGATGCAATTCTCAAATGCTACTTTGGTAGAAATGTGCAGGCCCGGTAACAGCAAGACCAGTTGCCAGCCCGTAAGGTCTACCGTTACGGGTTGCATCTTTTCTCCCCTTCCAAGGGCTAGTACCGGTTGATCTTGAAGAAAAAAAGGACAGTCACTTCCTAATAGCAGGGCGTAGCGCTCTAGCTCGCTTTTTTTAACTGGCAGTGAAAAGCGTTCTGCCAGTAGTTGTAACATAAAGGCGCCATCGGCACTGCCGCCACCCAATCCGGCGCCGGTGGGTATTCGTTTATGCAGATAAACAGTGATGGCCGGCAGCAGCGAGGGGAACTCATTTTTAAGCAGCCGATACGCTTTTACGCAGAGATTTTGTTCCGCCGTACCTGCTATCGGGAGGCCGGTTTGTTCGAGGGTACAGTCCCGATCGGCGGCATCTCCTGGAATCACTTCGAGCAGATCGGTAAAAGGCACCGGATAAAAGATTGTTTCAATGTCATGATAACCGTCCGTCCGTTTGGCGGTAATGTGTAAGCCAAGGTTGATTTTGCAATTCGGGAAAACTATCATGCGGGGCTATTACTTTCCCTCGGCGTTGCGACTGTTGATCTCGTCGCGAATGGCAATGGCGCGTATGTAGTCTTCGCTGTCCAATACCTCGCTGAGCAGGTTGTTTAGTTCAGTGAGCGTCATTTGCTTGAGATCGTCGTGGCCGGCAGGACGCATTTCTTCGGGCAGCGGCTCTTTTTTCTTTCTTTTTTTCTTACCCGATTCTTCTGTCTCTTCAAATAAGATCCCCGCGCTTTCCAGGATCGTGTCGAGGGTATAGATCGGACATCCGAAGCGTACCGCCATGGCAATAGCATCAGAGGTGCGAGAATCTATCTCAATCGTATCGTTTTCGTTCGAGCATACAAGTTTGGAATAAAAAACGCCCTCTTGCAGGTCATTGATGATGATCTCGTGCAACTCGATCCCGAAGGCGGTCATAAAGTTCTTCATCAGGTCGTGGGTGAGAGGGCGGGAGGGGTTCATTTTTTCGAGCGCAACGGCAATGGCTTGTGCCTCAAATCCACCGATAATGATAGGCAGTCTGCGAATCCCATTGACCTCCCCAAGTACCACCGCATACGATTGTGTCTGCGTAATACTATGTGAGATAGCGATTATTTCGAGTTCGATCTTTTTCATCCCCTTACAAATATAAAAAAAGGGTAGGCTACAGGGCTATACACCCTTGAGTTTTTTAACGGCAGCCGTAAGGGCGGGTACCACTTCGAAAGCATCCCCCACAATTCCATAGTCGGCGGCTTTAAAGAAAGGCGCTTCGGGGTCTTTATTGATTACAACGATCACTTTACTTCTGTTGACGCCTGCCAAATGTTGAATGGCCCCGGATATGCCAATGGCCACGTACAGGGTAGGGGCAATGGCAACCCCGGTCTGTCCGACGTGTTCATTGTGGGGGCGCCAGTGGGCATCTGCCACGGGTCGGCTGCAGGCAGTGGCGGCTCCCATCACCTTGGCCAATTCTTCTATCATGCCCCAATTCTCGGGACCTTTGAGGCCTCTTCCGGCACTTACCACGGTTTCTGCCTCGGTAAGCAGTAATTGATTGCTTGATTTTTGGCGGTTGGTAATGTGGATACGGGAGGCCGCTGCGGGCAGTGAAACGGTTTCTACCGTAGCCGATGAGCCCCCTGTATTCACCTTGTATGAATTAGGATTGACACTGATTAGTTTTATCGGTGTGTCTATGCGCACGTGCGAAAAGGCCTTGCCGGAAAACACCGCTCTCTTAACAACAAAACCATTACTGGTATTGGGAAGTCCAACGGCGCCCGTTACCAGGCCGGCTTTTATTTTTGCACTGACTATGGGGGCGATGGCCTTTCCCGACAGCGAATGCGAAAAAACGATCACATCACACTGTTCATTAGCAGCCACTGTCGTAACTAAACCTGCCAAAACACCAGGATCGTCGGCGGATGGTTGATCAGCATTGACCTGAACGATTTTTTTAACTCCGTATTGCCCCAGGCTGCCGGCATCTTCGCTGGTAGCCCCAAACAGAAGACCAACGACATTGACGCCTAGTTGCGCAGCCAGGTCTGCACCATAGGAAAGGGTTTCAAAAGCCGATTTTTTTACAACTCCTTCAGCGGTATCGATAACGATCAAAACACTCATACACTATTTTTTCTGCTTATTAATTACAATACTTTGGCCTCTTGATGCAGCAGCCGTACCAGTTCTTCTACCTGATCGGGGGCAACTAATTTAACGCCCGCCTTGGCTGCGGGCAACTCGAAAGCCGTAACTGTGGTCAACGGGTCTTGGGCCACAGGCTCCACTACCGAAAGTGGTTTGGTACGAGCCGCCATAATTCCTCTCATGTTGGGAATGCGCGCTTCGGCCATTCCCTTTTGTGCACTGATCACAGCCGGGGTCGCTACTTCGCATACTTCTTCTCCGCCTTCAATTTCTCGCGTAACGATGGCTTTGTTATCGGCGATCTCCAGGCGGGTAGCCAAACTGACAAAAGGCAGATCGTTAATGCCGGCTATCATTCCGCCCAGCGAAGAGCCGTTGTAATCGATGGTCTCTTTTCCCGTCAGCACCAGGTCGTACCCTCCCTTGGCAATCAATTGGGCTAATTGAAAGGCTACCTGATAGCAATCGGCCCCGTCGATATTAATGCGATAGGCCTCGTCTCCTCCCAGTGCCAGTGCTTTTCTGATAATCGGATCCGCATCGGCTCCACCCACCGTAGCCAGATGAAGTATGGTATCGGGTTTGGCCTCCTTTATTTCGATAGCTCTTACCAGGGCATACCATTCATCGTAGGGATTGATAATCCACTGTACACCCGCCGTATCGAATTTCGTGTTGTTGTCGGTGAAGGCTATTTTTGCTGTAGTATCCGGTGTTTTACTGATGCAAACCAGAATTTTCATACGTGTTCCATTGCATATTGTTTAGTTGTCTATGCAACTATGCAAAGATAAGCCAAGCCGGATAAAAGATGTTTTTCATCAACTCTTTTTTGAGTTGTTTAAAACCTGTAGCATCCATGTCGAGAATTGATAAACTGGTAGCTTTTTTACAAGAGAATCCTACGGATTCCTTTTTGCAGCATGCCTTGGCATTAGAGTACCAAAAAATCGGTGATCTCTCAAAGGCCCGCTCGCTTTTCGAGAAGTTGTTAGACGAAAATCCCGCATATGTGGGGAGCTATTACCATCTTGCTAAATTACTTGAGGCCGAGGATCGACCGGAAGAAGCCTTGCTGGTGTATCAAAAAGGGATGGAACAGGCCCAGTTACAACAAGACAAGCATTCTTATGGCGAGTTACGAAGTGCTTGGGAGGAACTCAGCTACTGATACATGAACACGCCGTTTCATATTCTGTCTTCTCTGCAGCAGATCGCGCCTGTCGATCCGACCGATCGGGTTATCGTAGCCATCAGCGGTGGGGTAGATTCTGTGGTGCTGGCCTTTTTATGCAAGCAGGCCGGCCTCTCCGTAGAGTTGGCGCATTGCAATTTTCAATTGCGTGGCCCCGAGAGCGACCGTGATGAGGAATTGGTCAAGCAGGTAGCGGTTGCCTGGCAACTACCTGTATCCGTAAACCGAGTAGTGCTGACCGATTATGCAGGGCAGCACAAGCTTTCAGTACAAGAGGCCGCCCGAAAATTTCGTTATGAGTGGTTTGCTTCCCTGGCGGTGGGGGCGACCAAGCCTACGTGGATCTTGACTGCGCACCAGGCCGATGATAATGCCGAAACAGTGGCCATGCATTTTTTCAGAGGAGCGGGGCTGTCGGGACTAACAGGTATTCCTCCCCGAAACGGAAACGTATTGCGCCCCCTGCTGGGTTTGTGGCGTCATCAAATTCTCAAACTGGCTCACGAAAATGGCCTCCCTTATGCCGAGGACTCTTCGAACACGAATGAAAAGTATACGCGTAACTATTTTAGGCATACTGTATTCCCTGCCCTGGAGAAAGTGTATCCGCACGTTAAAGAAAATCTGAATGATTCCATTCGTCGTTTTACAGAAATTGAGGCGCTCTATACACAATGCATTTCTCGCTTCAAGAGCAACTTGCTTCTAAAAAAAGGAGATGAGTACAAGGTTTCTATCCGTGCGTTACGAAAAATCAAAGGCCATACGCTGTTGTACGAGCTATTTACACCTTTTGGTTTTTCGAGTGGTCAACTGGCAGAGATCGAGAAATTACTGAACGCGAAGACCGGCGCAGTTTTGCAAGCAGCTGCCGGATCTTATCGCTTGCTTCGCAACAGAAATTTTTTATGGCTTTCGCCTGCTCAGACCGTCTCTTTTGCAGGAAAGGTAATTGATGCTGCGGCTAAGGAGATCTCTTTTGAAAAGGGAAACTTATCTTTTTCTGATCTTTCTTATACCGGACAAGCGATTCCTGTTTCGTCTGATGTAGCCTGGCTCGATGCCCGTTACGTTGTTTTTCCGCTGCTGCTTAGACCTTGGAGACCGGGTGATTATTTTTATCCGCTG
>JBIIDB010000020.1:0-16913 GCA_044238505.1 Chitinophagaceae bacterium
AAACCGAACGATGTAAGCGTAGAAATTCACGAGTCAAAACCGGAGTACGCCGCCGCCATCGAATTCGGCGGATACGTGAACGACGCTACCCTTAAAAAATACACCGAACAGCTTCAGCATAAATTGAACGAACTCAACATCACACCTATCGGTCATTATCGATATCTGGGATATAATCCGCCGTATCAACTCATCAATCGAAGAAACGAGGTGATCGTGGAAATCGACTGGAAAGAGTAAGCCTTAAAGTTTAACCCTGTTTTGTCCAAGAATTAAGGGGTCAATACAGTACCCTTTTTATTTAAACGCTTTTAAGAACTGAAAAGGGGCTTGTTCTTTATTAAGGGCTAACGAACCACTTCACGTTGCTATAGAACCCCACTTTTTTTGTATAATTACTTGTACGACAGCGAAATGTCGTACAAATGACGCCTATTTGTCATTACTTTATTCATTAACTAATACCATATTTGCAAAATGGAAGTTGGGGAAAAATTAAAAGAGCTTAGGACCAGTTTGAATTGTTCCCAAAAAGAACTTTCCGAAAAAACAGGTTTAACGCTCAGGACTATTCAAAGAATTGAGAATAACGAGGTGAAACCTAGCCTATATTCTTTGAAGATGATTGGAGAAGCCTTGAAAACCGATGTTTCTGAATTTGCCAAACACTCTGTTGCCAAACCCTATGAATTTAATTTATCACTAAAAATCGCAGATATGAATCACTTCTTAAATGACGTAAAAGTCTTAGTAAAAACCCATTGGAAAACAATTTTTTTTATTGTCCTGATTATTTGGATTATCACAGATTATACTGATATTAAATCAGGGATAATAGATGGGTGGAATAATAAATAACCCTCCCGTTATTTTAGTAGAAGTCCAGTCTTTTAATGTCAGGATAGTCCCATACTCAATCAGCGCATTACAGCTGCATCTTTGGTCGAAAAGGATAGCTACACTAGACAGGCCATCAGCAAGGATGGCTTTTTCTTTCCAAATCAATGAATTACAGGAACTGCAATATTTGAGTATATTAGGATATGAAATTAACAATATATCAAGTAGATGCTTTTGCAGAAAAAGTGTTTGAAGGCAATCCAGCAGCAGTTTGTCCCTTAAAAGAATGGCTAAATGATGCACTATTATTGAAAATGGCAGCTGAGAATAATTTATCGGAAACTGCTTTTTATGTTATTAGAGAAGATAGAGTTGAAATTCGTTGGTTTACACCAAATACAGAAGTGGACTTATGTGGGCACGCAACACTAGCGACTGCTTTTATTTTGCATACACAGGAGGGCTTTACTAGTAATGTAATACCATTTTATTCTAACAGAAGCGGACATTTACCTGTAACTATCAATAATGATAATTCCTATACGTTAGATTTTCCATTAGACCATATAACTCGACTATCGGTTTCAGAAACATTGCTTACTGCCACCAGTTTAAAACCTATTGACGCTTACAGCGGTAAGAGTGATATTATGCTGATTTTTGAAAAACAAGAAGAGATAGAGCAACTAAAACCAAATCTTTCGGTCATTAAAAAATTAGAGGCCAGAGGTGTAATTGTAACCGCAAAAGGTAATGATTGTGATTTTGTTTCAAGATTTTTTGGCCCACAAGTGGGAGTAGATGAAGACCCGGTGACCGGTTCGGCACATACAACACTTACAAACTATTGGGCAACTGAGTTAAATAAAAACGAATTGACAGCAGAACAACTTTCCACGAGAAAGGGAAAGTTAAAATGTAAAAAAGTAATAAATAGAGTTCAAATAACAGGGGGTGCAGTTCTCTTCATGAAAGGAGAGATCTATATATAAATCAACCACAAAACAGCAAAAAATGCCCGCCATTTACGACGGGCATTTAAAAAACTACTTAGTTGTCTTAAAAATCAACTTGCAAACGGGCAAACACATAGCGGCCGTTCATACCGATCTGTGTTACGCGACGAGAAAAGTTGAATTGATTATTAGAGGTAACCGCATTGTTAGTGACGATACCGCGCTCTTTTGCCGTACGGGTTTCAACAAATTGATCGTAGGTAGGACTGGTCACCACAACATCAAGACGCTTGTAACTGCCCTTAGAGGCGATCAACTTATCGGAGTACACATCAAAGAGGTTGTTAGCCCCAACGGTGACCCGCAACATCTTGCTTATTTTATACCCTACAGTTAGATCAGTGACCACCTTACCTTCGAGTTCTTGCACAAAGAACCAGTTGGTAGCTCCCCCACCCTCGATATGAGTGACTTTTCCGAAATACGTGTTGCGCAAATTGGCATTGAACTTACTGCCGCGGTAGCTGATGAGTAATGAACTTTTAACCTTGGGATTACCATCTACGAGGGTTGCCTTATTGATCGGACTCATATAAGTAGCCTCGCGGCCGACTAATTTGTCGGATACCTTTGTCTTACCTAAGATCTTACGTTCGGTAAAGGTGCTGGCTGATTCAATTTTAATTGAGTTATTACCGGCTACTTTAAAACTGTACGAGAATATCGCATCGACGCCCGAAGTACGCAAATCGGTGGCGTTCGCCATAAATACACCACGAGAAGCATTATTCAAAAGAAGGATATTATAGATCTCTTGCTCCTGGGCCGTACCGCCGTTTCTTCCCTGAAAGGCATCCGTTAAAATGATACGGTCAGTCACCTTAGTGGTAAATCCGTCGATGGTCATCGAGAAACTTTTCATCTTCAACGTAGTTCCTAAGCTGAAGCTCTGCGAAATTTCCGGACGCAAGCTGGGTATGCCCAACAGTTCAGCCGCCTTGCTGTTATTGGGTAACGTGGCATCGTCAAAAGCCACGCCTCCCTGAAACACAGTGGAGGTTTTGGTAAGAAAACGCTGTTGAAGTGCAGGGGCTCTGAAACCCGTACTGGCCGATCCGCGAATCGAAAATTGATTACTTGCCTTATAGCGACCGGCGATTTTCCAGCTAAGGTTATCCCCGAAATCACTGTAATTCTCATAGCGCAAGGCCGCATCAAAAAGAAGTTTGCTAAGGGGCTCGAACTCGATATCCGAATACAACGCAATCGAATTACGATTTTCATTCATCGAATTATCGGGTCTGAATCCGGGGAATACCTGTGAACCGCCGGCAGGAATGCCCGTTGTGTTATCGGCCAAGCGAACCGTGGTTGGGGTACCGCTGATCAGATTCACTTGTCCGTTGGTACGACGCATGTAATTACCCCATGAAGCTTCCTCACCTTGCTCCTGTCTGTAATTTTCAGTACGGTATTCGGCTCCAAAAGCCAGATTGGTTTTCCACTTGTTGCTAAGCGCTTTAGAGATATCAAAGTTGGTCGTGTTCTGTCTGAAACCGAGCGTGCCGGCATTGAATTCTGTTTGTCTTGATCCGTTATTATACCAGGCAGAAACGTTGAGTGTATTCTCTATAAAAAATGAAAAACTGTTTTTCCCATACACATTGCTGAGATCATAATTCCACGTACCCAACTTACCCTTTATACCGGTTCCGGCTGATATGTCTCCGATGGTGGAACTGATCTCAGGTAAAAAACCGCGGGGATAGATGTCAGGAATATTGGTAGCCTGATAGGGCATGCGATAAAAACCCGTAGAGTTTCCTTCGCGTTGGCCAAGGATACTGAAAAAATAAAGTTCGCTGCTGCCCTTTAATTTAAGTCCGCCGTTTATCACCCCCTGAATATTACTGGTACGCGACTGTCCGACGCGCATCTGAAAATAATTTCGGGTGACACCCAGCTGTGTCAACAGGGCATTGCTGGCAGCATCTCCTGCCGTGCGATTATCAATATCTCCGGTACGTTCGCCGGAGCGAATGGTGGGTTTACGCTGATCATAATTAACCGTAACATTCAGAAAGCTTCCCTTTGTCTTTCCTAATTGAAAACCGTAGTTCAGAGAGGTGTTGAATTTTTGTCCGTCGGTTACTTTATTTTTTACGTACACCGGATCGATCCCTTGTACGAAATTTCCGGCATTGGCGTGGGTAAATGACTCATAGGTTGTCATATTGGCTCCATAGCTGACGATCGCTCTTCCTTTGTTGATATCACGATTTAACTGTACGTTCAGAACGCCGGCAATGGCATCAGATCCATACTGCGCGGCAGCACCGTCCCGTAATAATTCTATGCGATCGATCCCGGCAGCCGCAATGGCGTTAAGATCGGTACCCACAGAGCCTCTTCCCATTGTACCATTCACGTTTACCAACGCAGATGTATATCGGCGCTTGCCATTGATCAACACCAAGGTTTGATCAGGACCCAGTCCGCGTACGGTGGCAGGATCAATATGGTCGGTTCCGTCGGCAACGGTTTGGGTCGTAGAGTTAAAAGAGGGGGCAATGTTATTCAAGATATCTGTGATATTGGTCTGTGGAAGTTCCGCAACCAGTGTTTTAAGATCAAGGATATCTACAGGAACCGTTGACTCAATTTTGGAACGGGGCACACCACGTGTTCCGGTTACCACCACCTCTTCGATAGCGCTGGTATTAATTTTCATTCGAATAGAAAGACTGGTCTCATCCGAAAGTGTAATACTCATTGTTTCGTATCCACTAAAACTGATCTCGACAATCGCACCCTTTTCGGCCCCGATGGAAAAGGTGCCGTTACTGGCCGTTTGCGTCTTTACTTTTGAATTCTTGACAGAGAGCGTAGCGCCTGTCATCGGCTTTCCTGTCTCATCCGAAACAGTACCTGTATATGTCTTTTGTTGGGCAAATACAATGGAGGAAAACAGGACGAATACCCCCATTAAAAGGAGTTGCTTCATATGGCTGGTTTTGGTTATTTGTAAGTTATTGAAAATTTTGGAGCCATCGAGCACTTCGTAACAGATTTTTGAATGTCAAGTATAATTACGGTCCTCTGTGATTTTCAGCCGTAAATCAGCGTAGCGACTATTCTATCCAACGCATTAACTTCGCCTGTCCCCCGCTGGTGGATAACTTTACAAATAGCAGACCCCTATTTTGGTCTATAGAACTTAAAATCAACTGATTGTAAGATTATTTAGTATAACTTTCGGTCTTTTTACACAGCTATTTCGATGCGCATGCACCAAAAGGAATTAACCCATCGCTATTCATGAAACCAAAAATTGAAATAATAAAGGAGAAAAAACTGGTCGGGAAAAAACTCACCATGAGCTATGCTGATTATAAAATAGGCGAATTATGGAGTGGTTTTATGCCTAGACAAAAAGAGATCACAAACAAGCTGACAACCGATCTGATTTCAATGGTTATCTATACGTCTGACCACTTTACAGCCTTTAACCCGATGGCTGAATTTGAGAGGTGGGCTTGTGCAGAAGTGGCAGATTTTAGTAGCGTTCCGGATAAAATGGAAACGTTTGTCTTACCGAGTGGTCTTTATGCCGTTTTTCACTATACGGGAACAAGCGCGGGCATTGCTGGTTTTTACGAGCAAATCTTTACAGGTTGGTTGCCTGATTCAGCGTACGTATTAGACGACAGACCACATATTGAAGTGCTGGGCGAAAAATACAAGAACAACGACCCCTTATCTGAAGAAGATATTTGGATACCTGTAAAAAAGCGAGAGCTGGCTGCAGACATCCATTAAATTGATTGGCGACTCTCCTCCTACGACCATGGCTACAAGCGGATCTTCAGCCCACCGTTCACAATAAATCCATCAACAGGCGCATAGATATCTTTAAATACCGGGTTAACAACGGATCCTGTAAACACCCGATCGAATCTTGACTGCCTGGTATTGGTAAAATTTTCAAAATTGATGAACAGAGACCACTTTTCCCAGAGCTTCTCGGCCATAAATCCGGTTATCCAATAAGATTTTCCAAAAGTCCCATCACTTAACCTTTGTTTACTGAAATAATAGGCCTCTAACCCCAGCTTTAGCTTTTCTTCAACCTCATACATCAAAACATTATTTAACCGATGCCGAGCCGTAAGAGGCAACCATTGCTTACTGTTATCAACATGAGTAGAAGCATCCGTATAGGTATACCCTATGAACAATTTAAAATCGGCGTAGGTGATTCGTAGATTCGTCTCTGCTCCCTTGGTAGTCAAGTGTCCTTGCGCATTTTCAAAATTTACTTTATTACCGGCAGCATTTGTCAACACTAACGGATGATTGAGTCTTGTATAGAAAAAGAGCTGATTGAAACTGATGCCTACGCCTCCGATAGTGGTTTTATAATCGATATCCCAGTTTACCCCCTTCGATCTTTCGTTTCTTGAATTGATCACATTTACAGGAAGCAGATCGCTGAACTGTCTTCTCTCCGCTTCTTCTGTAAAGATGGTAGGCGGCTTATAACCAAACCCACCTCCGATACGCATTGTAAGTGAAGGGGCTACTGTAAACATAGCTGAAACACGAGGCAGCAGCTCAACTCCAAACCCAGATACAACATCGCCTCTTAATCCGCTCTCTACTTTTATATTTTCATTGACAGACCAACCGTGTTGAACAAATAGGCCCAGGGTGCTGAATTGATAATCTCTTACCAGATCGATCATATTGGGCTTCTCTGCTAATTTCTCAGTAACAACATTCGATCCCACAACCCAATCTGATTTCTCGCCACTTTTATGCCATGTCAATTCCGAGAAGGAGGATTGCTGTAAAGCATTGAATGAGTAATCAGGTATAACAAGAAGTCTGTTAAACCGACTGAAGCTGTTTTTAAACTGAATGGATGCGTTCTCAGCTAATCGATGGTTGATGCCGACTTGAGTAGCTACCCGATCGGTATTGTTTTTTTCAAAAAATCCAGCTACTCCGTTATTGATATAGTCTAAACTGCCGCCCGTTCTGTTCTCAGTTATATACGTGATACCTGCGTCAGCGGTGGTTTTATCGCCATAAAAAAAGAGTCGGGGATTGATAGTATATCGCTCAAATTTTGGAATGGCGGTTAAACCGAGCGAAGCAGGGTCGAATGGCCGATTGCTGTTTCTTGATGTAAAAAGTGTTGCACCCATCCTTCCATACTTTTCACTGTAAAAACTACTTATATCCCAACCTCCTGCCGTGGTAGCATTGGCTAAAAAACTTATTTCGCGATTTTCAGTCGGTGTTTTTGAAACAAGGTTTACAAGACCGGCAATAGCTCCTCCTCCATAAAGGGTAGAGGCAGCTCCTTTGATCACCTCGACTTGTTTTAGATCGAGTGGTGCGATCTGCAAGATCGAAAGACTACCGGCAAATCCTGAGTAAAGGGGATACCCGTCCCTCAGCAGCTGTGTATAGCGCCCTTCTAAACCCTGAATACGGATGCCGGCGTTGAAAGAAGTGGCAGAAGTTTGTTGCGTTTGAATGCCGGTACTTTCATTCAGCAACATGCGTATATCGCCCGGTTTCATATTCCCTTTTTCCGTCAGTTCTTCGCCGGAGATCACTTCGGTTCGAGTGGGGGTGTTGGTAATTGTTCTGCTGAGACGGGTTGCCGTTATGACGACCTCCTCTTCTTCCTCTTCACTTTCTTCCAAAAAGACTTGTACGATTGAATCTGTAACCAGAGGCACTGTTAGGATTATTTTTTTATCAGAAAAACCTGTATAAGAAATAGCAACAGAAAATGTTCCGGCTGGAACCGCCTTAAATACTACGATGCCCGCACTATCAGACTGACTAGTCTTATTTAATTCAACCAGTGTTACCGTCGCCCCCAACAGAGGCGCCTTTGAATCGGCATTTTGAATGATCAACTTTATATTAGTCTGAGCAGCCAGATCAGCATATCCAAACGCAAACAACAGCGCTAGCAAAATCAGTTTTCTCATAAAACAAACTATTGATAAAATATTCTACATATCGGGGGCATACAAAGATATTCTAATCATAATCGATTTAATTGATTGAATGCCATTGTTTATCTACTTTGATTGATCGATCATCGCTGTTTCCTTTTCTTCAAGAGTGGAATCCAATCGATACGGGGAGGGTGATGACTGTCGTCTACCAAATCATGTACTGTCTGTAAAAAAGGGGGGCTAAAAAGCTATAGCAGTAGCGACAAAACTAGTAATCGCCACTATTAGTGATAGCAAAAACCACATTCCTTCTCGGGGCCTCTCCATAATAAGCTACTGTCACCTCATCGATTATAGTTGCCCCTAACTTTTCCATCGCTTTACGGGAGCGGATATTATTGACGCCGACATGAAACAGCACGCGTTCGGCCCCCTGCGAAAAAGCATGCTGCAGCATCAGCCTCTTCGTGCTTCTGTTATACGGCTTACCCCAGCACGAGCGGGCAAAAAAGGTGTAGCCGATTTTAACCTCACGGAGGTCGGGTTCCCAATCGTAAAAGCGGCTGGAACCGATCACCTGTTGCTGGGCATCACGGATGAGCAGGGCCCCACCCGAGGCAAGGGCCCCCTCGAAATACACACTAAAAACAGCTCGCTTATACCGATCCGGATTGGGATGCTGCTCCCAGATAAGCGGGTCGCTGGCCACTTGATACAACTCTTCAAAATCCGCCGCCTCCAGCGGTTGTAGCTGCACCCAATTGTCTTGCAGATCGGTTGGTTGGCGGTTCATTAGACAGAAATAGGATTTTTTTGTAAATTACAACATCTCGCTCGTCTGTGACTGTAGCGAGGTGCTTAATTTGATTTTTTACTTAACCCCATCTAACATGAAAAAAATACTGTTTATCGCAATGGCCCTCTGCACCCTGGGTGTAGCCACTTCACAAGTGGCCCTTAAGAACAAAACGTACCGCAATAAAAACAAGGATCGGTTTTCGATCAAGGATAATGTGGTCTACTACGATGCGAAGCCGCTGGCAAAATACCAAACCAAGAGTTACTCCCTTGATAACGGAGAGTTGACCGAAGAATACAATTTACTGATGCTCGATAATAAGATCGACAACAAGCAGGTGATCGGGGACCTCATCGATTATATCTCTGAAAGACACAAAGGGGCAGAAGTAGAAGTAGAGATCAATGCCGAAGGGAGTGATTTTAAACTGTAAGCGTTCTAGGTAATGAAAAGACGCGACCTTCTAAAAAAATCTGCGCTGGCCATGCTTTCTTTTTCGATGGCCCGCGATGCGTTTGCGTTCAACAGCGATCCCCGCAGGTTGAACCCCGAAGGCCTTGCAACAATTCCCGATGCATTCGCCACAGACCCGAACACAGTAAGCGGAACTGAGTCCATTATTTTACGCGCCAATGAAAATCCGCATGGCCCCTCGCCCTTGGCCCGTAAAGCCATGATGGACGCCATCAACAGTTCAAATCGCTATCAATGGGATACCAATGGGCTGCTGCGCGAAAAGATCGGAGCACTCACCGGACATAGCAAAGAGCACATTACACTGGGATCGGGCTCTTCTGAATTACTGGGCCTGGTCTGCCTGCGCGCGTCGTACCAAAACGGTCATGTGATCGCATCGGAGCCCACCTTTAAACTATGGATGGGCGCTTCCCGAAAAATGGGATTACCCACTCGGCTATTTCCATTGACCCAATCAAAGCACAACGACCTCGATACGCTGCTGGCCTCCATCAATGAGCAGACAAAGCTTCTGTATCTGTGCAATCCCAATAACCCAACGGGAACAGCACACGATAAAGAGACCCTGGAGACTTTTATCAAAGCAGCCTGCCAGCGCACAACCGTACTGCTAGACGAAGCCTACACCGACTACGAGGATATGCCCTCTATGGCGCATTTGATAAATAGCACACCGAATCTGATCATTGCAAAAACGTTTTCCAAAGTCTACGGTATGGCCGGTGCCCGGGTAGGTTATTTGCTGGCACAACCCCAACAGATCAAAGCGCTCAACGAACTACAGGCATGGGCCAATGCCGGTCCTTCGGCTGTCTCCATGAAAGGCGCGCTGGCCGCCATAGAAGATATCTCCTTTGCGCAGTTTTGTAAAACAGAGAATCGCGAAGCCAGAAAAATTTTTTGTGATGGATTAAAAGAACTAGGCATCGAATACATTCCATCGGTGACCAGTTTTGTATACTTTAACAGTACAGGATACCCAAAGCCGGTGGCCGAATATCTGCAGTCTATGCAGATCATCGGAGCACGCTCTTTTGAGGAAAAAAGCCCCTGGCTGCGCATTAGCATTGGTACCCGCGAAGAGATGAAAAAAGTGGTAGCGGCGCTAAAAAAAGATGTTTAAACCATACCCACCCATTAAACTTATCCATTGTTCATGAATCTTACTTAGTTAATACCCCTTCCCCCCACTACATGAAAAATCCGACCCTTTTATCAGTACAACGTATTGTCGTAATCGCCCTGGTGTCGCTGGTGGCCTGCCAAAAAAATGGAGGGAGTGCCGATCCTTATGCTGCCATCAAAGCGACATTCGGCACTAAAATAGACCCGGCCAATCTGGCCAACTACGCCAACCAGGCCAAGCCGCCGTATATCCTAAAAGACAATACTGCCGGCAATACCATCACTAATGCCAAAGCTACCTTGGGTCGCGTCTTATTCTACGATAAACAACTCAGCATCAACAATACGATCGCCTGTGGCAGCTGTCATATTCAAAAATTTGCCTTTGGCGATACCGCAATAGCCAGTCTGGGCGTATTGAATGGAAGAACAGCCCGCCACTCCATGCGGCTGATCAATGCAAGGTTTAGTGCCGAGGGTAAATTTTTCTGGGATGAACGAGCCATCACCTTAGAAAATCAAACCACGCGACCCATTCAAGACCATGCAGAGATGGGATTCAGCGGACAAACCGGTCGACCCGGTTTGAATGACCTGCTTACTAAATTAAAAGGCATCGGCTACTACCAAGAGTTATTCAAATTTGTCTATGGTGATCAAAATGTAACGGAGGCTCGCTTACAGGAATGCCTTTCTCAATTTATTCGCAGCATTCAATCCTTTGATTCGCGCTATGATGAAGGCCGAGCAATCACTCCGCAAGATCAACAGCCCTTTCCCAATTTTTCGCAACAAGAGAATATGGGCAAAAATCTATTTCTGATGCCGGCTCAATTCAATGCCATGGGTGTTAGAACCGGAGGAGGATTGGGTTGCGGAGGCTGTCATGTGGCTCCTGAATTCGATATCCACCCCGCCAGTGGCAACAATGGCATCATCGGCAATCTGAATGCCCCCGGCATTGATATCAACAATACCCGCTCCCCCTCTCTTCGAGACATTGTCGCATCCGATGGAACCCCCAACGGACCTATGATGCACACCGGTAATCTGAGAGGGTTACAAGCTGTTATCGGGCATTATGGTACCATCAACCTGGCTCCCGGCAATACCCGTTTGGACCCCAAGCTAAGACCCAATGGGGTTGGTCAGCAATTAAATCTGACCCAACCGGAAGTTGATGCCGTAATCGCCTTTATGCGCACCCTTACCGGTCGTAATGTATACACCGATGCACGCTGGTCCGATCCGTTCTGATCGCTATATTCTTAGCTGGTTTTTTTAGGAGGCAATGCAAAGGCCTTAGCCTCGTGCTCGAACTGCCCATTATGAGCTCCGTCACAGAAAGGCTTATTCTTGCTCAGCCCACAACGGCATAAGCCTACGATCTCACGACCTCCCAAGTCGTACGTGTTACCCTCGCGATCCACAATAGTAAAATCGCCCTCGACCTTCAGCGATCCGTTGTTGTTGATAGTGATCTTAGTTGGCATGGCCATAATTTTTGATGAATGGCAATTTACCTCGTACGGGTGAAAGAAACAAACGTCTTAGAAGTGATATATTTGACTTCTAAAATCCTCAAATTTCTTGCCATGAAATTATCCGTCAACAATCCGGCGACCGGTTGGCTAATGGCTTTTGCTATTGGCATAATAATTCCTGCCTGTAAAAACAATGCTGTGAAAAAAGAACCCGTACAATGGCCTACCGGTATTGCGGCCCCGGTAGCCATCAAAAAAGAAAAGGCCCTGACCGCCCACGGCGATACCCGCATCGACGAGTATTACTGGATGAATGACTTTTTTAAAAAAGGCCCCGACAGCACCCTGGTAGTCGATTACCTGAAAGCCGAAAACGCCTACCTGGACACCATGCTTTCGCCGACAAAGGCTTTTCAGCAAGCACTTTTTACTGAAATGAAAGCCCGCATTCTCGAAAAAGACGAATCGGTACCCGTTTTCAGTAATGGATACTATTACTATACCCGCACCGAAGAAGGAAAGCAGTATTATAAGTATTGCCGCAAAAAAGGGAATCTCGACGCCCCTGAAGAGATCTTACTCGATGTCGATAAAATGGCCGAAGGACATGGCTATTTTGGCGTTACCGGATTTAGCGTAAGTCCCGATAATAAACTATTGGCCTACGGAGAGGACCTGGTATCGAGAAGACAGTATACCCTTAAAATAAAAAATCTGGAGACCGGTCAGCTGCTCGCTGAGTCTATCCCCAATACCGAAGGCAATGCCGTATGGGCTGCCGATAGTAAGACCTTCTTTTATACCACTAAAAACCCTGTTACGCTACTCTCCGAAAAGATCATGCGTCACCAACTGGGGGCTCCCGTTAATGGCGACGCCGTAGTGTACACCGAAAAGGATCCCTCTAACTACATCGGAGTCTTTAAGACCAAATCGCAAGACTATATCTGCATTGTATCGAGCGCTACCCTGTCGAGTGAATACCGCATCTTAAAAGCCAATGACCCACTGGGCACCTTTACCGTGTTTCAACCCCGTATGGCTAATGTGCTCTACTATGTCGACCATTGGAACGATCGCTTTTTGGTACGCACCAATAAGGATGCGCAAAATTTTCGCTTGCTGGAAACCCCGCTCGATAAAACCGGAGTCGAAAACTGGAAAGAAGTGATCGCTCATCGTCCCGATGTACTGCTCGAAGAGGTAGAGCTTTTCAAAGACCATTGGGTAATTGTAGAGCGCAAAGAAGGGCTACTACAACTTCGTATTCGTGACATCAACACAGGCAGCGACCATTACCTGCCCTTTGGAGAGCCGTCGTATGCCGCTTATGTGGGTGATAACCGCGAATTCAACAGCACCACCCTTCGCTACAACTATACCTCGCTAACCACACCCAATTCAGTATTCGATTATAACCTGAATGACCGCTCTAAAAAGCTGATGAAAGAGCAGCCGGTACTGGGCGGATTTAATAAAGAGGACTACGCAACGGAGAGGATCTACGCCACAGCGAAAGATGGTGTTAAAGTGCCGATATCGCTGGTGTATAAAAAAGATACCAAAAGAGATGGCACTGCCCCCTTACTTCTGTACGGCTACGGCTCTTACGGAAACAGTATGGATGCCACCTTTTCCGGCTCTCGACTGAGCCTACTCAACCGTGGCTTTATCTATGCCATTGCGCATATCAGGGGCGGGCAAGAAATGGGCAGAAAATGGTACGAGGATGGCAAACTGCTTAACAAGAAAAATACCTTCACCGATTTTATCAGCTGTGGCGAAGAACTCATCGCCAAGAACTACACCTCAAAAGGCCATCTTTATGCCAATGGAGGCAGCGCAGGCGGCCTGCTGATGGGAGCCATTATAAACATGGCGCCTGACCTCTGGAATGGCGTAGTGGCCGATGTACCCTTTGTAGATGTCATCACCACCATGAGCGACCCCACCATTCCGCTCACCACTAATGAGTATGACGAATGGGGCAACCCGGCTAATAAAGAGGCATATGACTATATGAAGTCTTATTCTCCCTACGATAACGTCGAGAAAAAGGCCTATCCCAATTTACTGGTCACTACCGGGCTTCACGACAGTCAGGTGCAGTACTTTGAACCGGCTAAATGGGTAGCCCGCCTCAGAACACATAAAACAGATAACAATCTGCTGCTGTTAAAAACTAATATGGAGGCCGGGCACGGTGGCGCCTCCGGCCGCTTTGACTACCTGAAAGAAATAGCCTTAAAATATGCCTTCTTTATGGCGCTGGAGGGCATCACTAATTAAGAAAAACAAGAGAGCTGATCGCCCGGGCCAATAACTCTTTATGCTGGGCAATGTGTTGGCCCAAGCGACTACTGCCTGGAACAAAAGCCCATTAAACTCAATAAAAAAGCCCCGCAAATGCGGGGCTTTTAAATATCATAGAAAACTGATTATTGCTTACGAAGCGTAAGCTGATAGTTTCCGTAAGAAAGATTGGGGGCACCGGGCACGTGATGACGAAGCAGCAACGTGATGGTACCGGTACAAGAATACACAAAGTTAGAAGCACCCTGTGATGTTACGGCATATGATGTAGATCCATAGCGGCCATACTGCTGATCTGTAACTGTAGCCACACCCGAGGCAACTGTCACATCAACCCGAATGGGTTGCGGGCTGTTAGCGCCAGGATAAGCGGGGTTAGGATATACGCCCAGCATCGAAAGCGAGGTAGCTGTTGTAGCAGAAATGGGGTTAGGAACAACATCCCCAATGGACCAGTCTTCCCACTGATCGGCCACCACTACATAGTTACCGGCCATTACAGCAGGATTATAAGGGCAAACAACGCTACCACGGAAAGAGAATACAGAGTAGTAGAAGTTGGCACCGCTACCTGAGAAGTTAGAGTTATTGAGGGTGTATTTTTTACCAGATTGCGTAACGGCTTCTACATAGCAGGTAAAGATGCTACCGGGTGCAAAGTTGCCTGCATTGGCATTCATTTGAATACCGAGTGCCGTTGCAATCTCTTGTGCACTAACAAGGATATCAAAATAGCTTGTGTCGCCGGGGGCGATAGTGTACTTTTTGATAAACCGCCAGTTGGCCTGGTTAGAACTGGTATTACGTACCACGTAGATATTCGCGGTAACAACAGGATCGTTACCCCACGATCTAACCTTTACGCCGATACGGGCCGTAGAAAGGTTAGCAGCATCGAGTGTATTCCCGATCAAACTGCGATCCGTCCACGAGTTAGTGGCAGGGTCAAAAGAGGCAAGTCCTTTCAGGTAAGAACCGGTAAAAAGACCAGCCATAAACGGATCAAAGTCATTGACCGTTTTTTCGGTACATCCGGAGAATCCGATCAAGGCTACAAAAGCCAGCATCAGGATTGAGATGTTCTTATTCATATTCGTACGTTTTTAACTTTTAGAACAAATTAGCACTTCCATTATCCCAATACACTTTTACAGTGTTGTCGGGCTTTTGCTTGGCATTCAGATTCAGCGTTACGTGATCGGTGGGGTACCAGAAACTTCTGATGAACGGACCAGGCTGAGAGTTCAGCATGGGCTGAAGATTGGTAGGCATACCGGTTCTGCGATAGTTGTTGTAAGGCTCAATTCCGTTTCCGAAGCTGGCGATATGATACTCTTTCATCACCACATTCAGTTTAGCGGTGTTGGTAGAGGCAGCATCGAAAGCAGCCAACACTGAGTTCACATAGAAGTTTACTTCAGTTGCGGCAGGCACGAAGGCGGGATCAGGCGTTACACTCATGGTAGCAGGGAAGTTCATCACCTTGGCAATAGCCTGGCGCAAACCGGCATCGAACAACGTGCGGGCACTCAGACCAGATACATTCAGTACCAAAGCAGCTTCAGCTAACAAGAAGTGTGTGAAAGAAGAAAGCCAGATAGGATGAATACCGGCACCACGGGCTCCGGGTGTACCATTGAGGGTTACAGCAATGTTTACGATAGAAGATGCAGCTCCAGTATTGACTCGAAGATTATCGAACTCGCCACCGGCAGGATAAATACCAAAGGCGGTACGGAATGTGTTATCGGGGGGGATACCAGAAGGATCGCCATGATCTCTTCCGAAATATCCGTCACCGGCCATACAATAAGCCATACCGGGAGGATAATGACCAGGGCTCAGCTGACCTTGACAAGCAAGAGCCGTGAGCGGTAAGGCAGGCTGTCCATTGGCGGCCAGCTGTCCGTTACGGGCATTGATCTGACGACGGAAATAATAACGAGTACGGGGATCAACAAATCCTTTCTCGGTAGTCATTTCCCAGGCCAGGTAGTTAGAGATATAGATACCTACACCACCGGCTGCACGATAACAGCTGTTATACTTGGGGTGACGGGCATTGGGGTTCTCTAATTGCGTACCGAAACGGAAAACAAAATCTTCGGGCTCTGTATCAATGATGTTACCGGTAGCCAGAACAGCCGCGATCTTGGTAGCCGCAGTAGCATCTACCAAACGGGTAGTCATAAAGGCCTTCAACTTAAGCGTGTTGGCCAATGTGATCCAGCGGGCTTTGTTACCACCATAGTATAAGTCGTTGGTGGGGTTAGAAGCCTGTGTCTTGTTCAGGTTAAGGATAGCAGAGTCGAGCAGGTCGATACAATTCTTATAGATATCGGCACCCTTGTCGATCTTAGGATTGATAACAGATTGTGTGGGGTTAGCGGCTTCAAACCAAGGCACATCGCCAAAGAAATCGACCAGCGCCATACCGGTGTAGGCCTTCATCAATTGACCCGCACCAACATGGTACCACATGTTCTTGTTTCTGGCGATAGGCTCCATGGCATTGATCTGCGTCAACACAGAACGGTAACCGGTGCTCCACACCCCGTTGAAAGTCTCGGGGCGGTAAGCATTCAGGTAGGTACTACCTCCCTGGTTCCAGACACGAGTTACCTCCATGCCACGATCAGACAAAGAGTTGTAGAAATCAGCAAAGCTGAGCTGTACCGCATTAAAATACAGGTCAACATCTGCCTTGTCGAGGGTGGGCGTGTTGGGATTCACCAACAGGTCATCCAGCCTTTTTTTACACGATGCAGTAACCAGTAAAACCGTAACTGCAGCAAATATGATTATTCTTTTCATAGCTATTGTTTTAGAAGGTTACGCGAAGGCTTACACCCAATCTTTTTGAAGAAGGAGCCGTCATCAGTTCAAACCCACGGGCAAAACTGTTTACACCCAGCGTAGAAGTCTCAGGATCGAAGTT
>JBIIDB010000141.1:0-4831 GCA_044238505.1 Chitinophagaceae bacterium
AAGATAAGTAGCCCTAAGAGAGTGCTGTGTAGACTTGTAGATGAGTAACGTGTGCAGTCCGGCCACCCCGATCATCCATGGGACCAGCGAGGCGTTCTCTACCGGATCCCAGGCCCAGTATCCTCCGAAGCTGAGCGATTCATAGGCCCACATGCCACCCATCATGATCCCCACGCCCAGTACGGCGGTAGAGAACAGGGCCCAGGGAAGTGCTTCTGCGGCCCATCCTCCGTAATTTTTTTTCCAGAGTCCGGCTATGGCGTAGGCAAAAGGAATGATCGTTGAGGCAAATCCCATAAACAATACGGGTGGATGAATTACCATCCAATAGTTCTGCAACAATGGATTCAGATCGTTGCCATCTTTGATGCTACTGAGGTAATCGGGTCGCAGCGGTTGTGTGATATCAAAATTGAGATGCAGGGCAGGGGCATTGTCGAGTACCCCACTGTCGCGTAACAGAATGAAAGGATTGGATCCCATCTTCCATCCGAATATATACAATCCGGTGATCATGGTGGTCAGCGCAAACTGCGCCAGACTTAATACGCTCATGACCGGTGCACGCCATTCGGATGTTTTGCGAAGCAATACCAGTCCCAAAATGCTGTGACAGGTCATCCATAATAAAAAGCTTCCTTCTTGCCCTTCCCAGATGGCGGCCAGCAGGTACTTGAATTCAAGCGAGCGGCTGCTATGCTTCCAGGCATAGTGGTATTCGAATAAATGTTGTTGCAGCAAATAGACCAAGAGGGCAAAGATGCCAAATACGGCTACCGATTGGGTGGTAAAAGCTAGGCGGCCCAGCTGTAGCCAAGACCCCGGGTCCTCTTGCGGACGGGTGGCACGGGCAAACGAGAAGGTGGCCACCGCGGCCGCCACCAGTGATAAAACGATGAAGAGATTTCCTAACTGGCCATAGATAAGATGCTCACCGGTATAGCTCATGAGAAGGGTTTAGTTGGTGGGATCACCCATTCGGGGATCGGCAATGGTACCAGGATGCGATTTACCTTGCGCCTCGGCTTCTTTGTATTTAGAAGGGCACTTGGTTTGAATTTCTTCGCATTCAAACTGTCCTTCTTTGTATTTGCCTTTCAGCACGATCTTTTCGCTCATCTCTAGATTGTCGGGCTTTGCACTGTGATAGACCACTTTTACCGAAGCACCCAACGAATCAACGGCGGTAAAGCTCAGGTAATTCGGATTGTTGAGTGCATCGTACTCAATGGGTGCCGATTTATCGAGCTTGGCCATTAAGTGTACGAATTTGCCCGGCTTTTCTCTGGCCGTATCGATCGTGTCGTAGGTGCTGGTCGTGTTGGTAAAACTGATCAGCACGGCAATGCTGACCGCGATCAGCACCAGCAAGACAATATGCAGCTTTTTCATAGTCCGAAAATTCTTGGCAAAGGTAGGTCAATTTGTTCTCTGCCCGGGTTGGCATACGCGCCTGAATCGTTAAAATTCAGCTACATTATGCGGGTCCGCTCCTTATCTTTGCAAAACTAACACTTGTTTGCTTCTAAACCAGAATGTATGCAGTTTCAGCTTACCGAAGAACAACTAATGATCCAGCAGGCGGCGCGCGATTTTGCCCGCCAACAGTGCTTGCCCGGCGTTATCGAGCGTGACGAAAAACAACAGTTCCCGAAAGAACAGATCCTGCAGCTCGCCGACCTGGGATTCATGGGAATGATGGTCGATCCTGCCTACGGCGGCGCCGGCCTCGACACGGTCAGTTATGTACTGGCAATGGAGGAGATCAGTAAGGTAGATGCCAGCACCAGTGTATGTATGAGTGTCAACAACAGTTTGGTGTGTTACGGATTACAGGAGTTTGGCACAGAGCATCAAAAACAACACTATTTAACCCCCCTGGCTCGCGGCAAAAAAGACAATGAGCTCTACATCGGCGCCTTTATGTTGAGCGAGCCCGAGGCGGGCAGTGACGCTACTTCTCAACGCACCACAGCAGAAGACAAGGGTGATTATTATTTGTTGAACGGTACCAAGAACTGGATCACCAACGGTGGAACGGCTTCGGTGTATTTAGTAATGGCTCAAACCGATCCTTCAAAAGGTTCAAGAGGCATCAATTGCTTGATTGTAGAGAAGCATTGGCCAGGGGTAGTGGTAGCAGCCAAGGAAAACAAGATGGGAATAAGAGCCAGCGATACGCATACGGTCATGTTCAACGATGTAAAAGTTCCGAAGGAAAATCGGATAGGAGCCGATGGATTCGGATTTACGTTTGCCATGAAGACCCTGGCCGGCGGGCGCATCGGTATCGCCGCGCAGGCGCTCGGTATTGCCAGTGGTTCATTGGAGTTTTCGACCGCTTATGCCAAAACCAGAAAGGCCTTTGGAACCGAGATCATGAATCACCAGATCATCGCCTTTAAATTGGCCGATATGGCCACTCGTGTAGACGCTGCTCGCTTGCTGTGCCTTAAGGCAGCCTGGCAAAAGGACAACGGACAAGATTATGCCATCAGCTCCTCGATGGCCAAGGTGTTCTCTTCAGAGACGGCCATGTGGGCCAGCACCGAGGCTGTCCAGATCCATGGCGGGTATGGCTATGTAAAAGAATACCATGTCGAACGGTTGATGCGCGATGCCAAGATCACCCAGATCTATGAGGGTACCAGCGAAGTGCAGCGCATTGTGATCAGCAGAGGTATTTTAAAGTAAGTTTGCGGCATGTCCGTCAATGCAAACGTCTATCATCAACTAAGATCGGAGCTGGATGCGCTGGGGATAACCCTGCTGGCTGTTTCCAAGACAAAGCCTACGGCTGATATCGAAGCTTTATATCAATTAGGGCATCGCGACTTTGCGGAGAATTATGTGCAAGAACTGGTCGACAAGCAACCGGTGCTGCCCTCAGATATTCGATGGCATTTTATCGGACACCTGCAACGTAATAAGGTAAAGTATATCGCCTCTTTCTGTCATTTGATTCAGGGCGTTGATAGTCTTTCGCTGTTACAAGAGATCAATAAACAGGCCGGCAAACATCAACGTGTACTAGATGTACTGTTGCAAGTACATATTGCCAGCGAAGAGACCAAGTTCGGCCTCAGTGATCAAGAAGTATATTCGATATTGGAACAAGCATCCGATTATCCTCATGTTCGTATCAAAGGATTGATGGGGATGGCCAGCTTCACCGACCATGCCGATCAGGTAAGGAGTGAGTTCTTACAGCTGCGATCTGTTTTTGATAAAGCCCGTGAGCAATTCCCAGCGCTTTCGCTCAGCGTACTATCCATGGGTATGAGTGGGGATTATCGATTGGCCATCGATTGCGGCACCACCATGGTGAGGGTAGGCAGCCTGCTTTTTGGCGCGCGCTCCTAATCTTCTTAGCTTAGAAGCTAAATTCAAGATGTTTATATGAAAAAGTTGCTGCTGATCGGTCTGACCTTGGCCGCTTGCGTTGATCTTTTTTCTCAGCGCCTCAACCAAGACTCACTCTATATGCGGGCGCATTATACCAAGGCCGAATACCGGGTGCGTATGCGCGATGGCGTGCACCTTTTTGTAGTGGTCTACACGCCCAAGGATACCAGTAAAAAATACCCTATTCTGCTGAACCGTACCTGCTACAATGCGTCGGAGTATGGTGATTTCAAGACCAATAATCATCCTTCGCGTTATTTGGTGAAGGACGGCTATATTTTAGCTTTTCAAGATGTGCGCGGGCGCTACATGAGCGAAGGCGTCTTCAATAACATGACGCCAAATATTCCCGGCAACGATCCTCGCAATAAAACGGCCATCGACGAAAGTTCCGATACCTGGGATACTATCGACTGGATGATCCGTTCGCTTCCGGGAAATAACGGACGAGTAGGAATCTATGGCATTTCGTACCCCGGGTTTTATTCGGCGGCTTCGTTGCCCGATGCCCATCCGGCCCTGAAGGCGGTCTCGCCACAGGCGCCGATCTCTGATTTTTTCTTCGATGACTTTCATCACATGGGTGCTTATTTGCAAAGCTATACGGCAGCTTTTGCCGTATTCGGGTATCAAAAAAAAGATACCACACGTCAGGATTGGTTTGCTCCGGAGCTGATGCGCTTTTACGAGAAGCCAGCCGCCGACGGCTATGATTTTCATTTGCAGCAAGGACCTCTTAGTTCTTTTACTGACAAATTCCACCATGATAATTTTTTCTGGAAGCAGATCATCGATCACCCCAATTATGACAGTTTTTGGCAAAAAAGAAGTCTGCTGCCGCACCTCACCAATATAAAGCCTGCTGTGTTAACAGTTGGGGGGTGGTTCGATGCGGAAGATCTCTATGGTCCTCTCAATATTTATAAAAAAATCGAAACCGCTACACCCGGAGCCCGCAATAGCATAGTAATGGGTCCGTGGGGGCATGGTGATTGGGCACGCGATGGAGCAGCATCTATACACAACCATCTTTATTTTGGCGATAGTATTGCGCATTTTTTTCAGCGAGAGGTAGAAGCCCGTTTTTTTGCCTATCACCTGAAAGACGAAAACGATCCGGCTCTTCCAGAAGCACTGATGTACAATACCGGCACCAAAAAATGGGAACAGTTTTCGCAGTGGCCTCCTGTGGATATTCCTCCCGTGCAATTGCACTTCGGTGAGGGCGGTCGACTCAGTATCAACCAGCCCTTGCGTGCCGACGCACAGTTTCGCTATGTGTCAGATCCTTCAAAGCCTGTGCCGTATACTTCGCAGACTGAGGGGCTCACCTTTACACCGCGCAATTTTATGAGCGATGACCAGCGCGAAGCCTCGCGTCGCCCGGATGTGCTTACGTTCTCTACGCCGATTTTGGAAAACGATC
>JBIIDB010000022.1:0-16600 GCA_044238505.1 Chitinophagaceae bacterium
AGTGTCCAAAGTGAGAAAAAACTATATCGGAGCAACGAGCTTTTTTTCTTGTACCCCACTATTCTTCTGATCAGCCAAATAATAACGCCAAGCAGGGGCACCACCGCAAACAAGATAACCGCCGCCCAAGCCATTAATTGCTGTGAGTTGTTTGCCCAGACAAAACTTTGATAAGGCCACGTGACTGCTCCGGCAAAACAAATAGCCATCAGGGCTGCCATCAGCGAAAAGGCCAGTACACCAAAGAAAAAAGCAAAGAATACTTTTATCAACAGGCCGATCGCATATAAAAGGCGGCCGGCCATGGTTCTCTCTTTGCCGCTAACCTTTTCTTGAACCCGATGATGGACATCGCTGGCGAATTTCTCGGCCTTACCTGGTAATTCGTTCGCCACGGTCTCCACCTCTTTTCCCCAGGCGGCAACTTTTTCCTTGAGCTGGTCGGCGCCTTGTTTAACTTGCTTTTGAATAGAGGCCAGATCGATCTTCTCCCCGCGCATTTCCATTTTCTGGTACGGTGTGACGGCCTTCGGCAAGATGATCCAGAGAGTGATATATACAATGATTGAAAATCCGACCAACGATCCAAAACTCAGATTTAATAAGACGATCGTAAAGTCATCATCCGTCCAATCCAAAATGTCAAAGAGAAACTGTAGCAGCAATGGAGACAAGAAGAGTAACCTGATATTTTTAACCGGCTTATCAAAATAGGCAGCCACCCCGGCAGCCACCCCGCCTAAAACTTTATTGTCGGGATCTCTGTAAAAGCGTTTTCCTTTGAATGTCTCTACTGTTGTGGCGGGCAAGAAGATCCACAGCAACACATATCCGAATAAGGCCAAACCAAAACTCGAAAGCGCCAAAATAACGAGTATGGCCCGCACAATGGCCGGATCAATGCCCAGATAAGCAGCCAATCCGCCGGCTACGCCTCCAATGATCTTATTCGCTTCGTCGCGGTACAGCTTTCGAGAAGCTGGGCCGCCTGTATTGCTTGCCGTTTCTTTTCCGCTTGCCGTAGACTGGGTCGATGTTTTGGCTGTTGTCGTCTCAGGAGCCCCCTCTTCAGCCAACTCTTCGGGCCGCCCCATGAGTGCGATCAGCTCATGCACATCCGATTCGGTAATGCACGCATTTCCATTTTTAATTTTGTCATGCATCAATTCCGCAATCCTGCCTTGCATATCGTTGATGATCTCTTCGCGGCTTTCTTCGGCCGCAAAAAATTCGCGCAGCGTGGCAACATAGGATTGCAATTGTTCGAAGGCGGGTTCCTCAATAGGAAGAATCCGGCCGCTTAAATTGATGGTGATGATCTTTTTCATATGCGTGCTGATTGTGGTTATTGTTTAGGGGGATGATAATGGGGTAGATTAAAGATTGGTGGGTTTGGGTGAAGTAGCCTTATTCACGGCTTCGGATAGTTCTTTCCAAGTTTGTTCGAGCTCTTTATAAAAGAGTTGCCCCTTTTCAGTGAGCGAAAAATATTTGCGGGGTGGTCCCGAAGGACTTTCTACCCAACGATAAGACAGCATTTCCGCATTTTTCAGTCGAGTCAGCAGTGGGTAGAGCGTGCCTTCTAAAATTTGTAATCCCGCTGAGCGCATTTCGTCGACGATATCGCCGGGGTAGGCTTCCCCTCTTTTGATGGCGGAAAGAATGCAAAACTCCAGTATACCTTTACGCATCTGGCTTTGGGTGTTGTCTATATTCATGGCTTTACGATCAGTTGACCGCACAAAGATATAGAATAAATTATAGTACTATGCATAACAAAGTACCTTTTTTTATAAAATTTTTTTCTCCTTTTTTGGAAGCCTGACCAGACGAACTCCTCAAATACCGCATTTTTTACCGATTTTTGCCCAATATGAGCCGAATTTTATCGTTTTTACCCGTTTTTGCCCTGTATTTTGCCCTTTTTGGATGTGCCGATAAATACCAATCTTATCGATCCCTTTACCCGTTTAAGAGTCCCAACGGCCAGCCTGACTATGCCAATTTGGACTACTGGGCCGCTCACCCCGGTAAAAAGGACCCCTCCGACAGCGTTCCCCGTCCGCTCCTTGGAGAAACCAAAGACACTCTGGCCGATGTGTTCTTTCTGCATCCCACCACGTTTACCGACAAAAAAGAAGCTGCTCGCCCCAACGCAGCCATCGATGATGATTATATTAATGCAAAGACAGATTATTCAACCATCCTCTTTCAGGCCAGCGCTTTCAATCAACAAAGCCGGGTTTTTAGCCCGCGCTATCGCCAGGCACATATCGGAAACTTCTATGGAGCCGACTCGGCACTTGCCGTGCAGGCCTTGCAACTGGCCTACTCCGATGTGCGCAGTGCCTTTCGGTATTACTTGCAACAATACAACAACGGCCGCCCGATCATCATTGCCTCACACAGCCAGGGCGCGTTGATGGCTATTGAATTACTCAAGGAGTTTTTCGATAACAAACCGCTGCAACAACAACTGGTGGTCGCCTATGTGGTAGGCTGGCCTCTCGAAACAAACAGTTTCACATCCCTGCGCGCCTGTGCGCAACCCGCGCAAACAAATTGCGTATGCAGTTGGCGCACCTTTAAGATGGGTTACGAAGCGCCCTGGGTCAAAAAAGAAAAGGAGCGCTCGGCGGCGCTGATCGTTACCAATCCACTAAGCTGGACAAACGATACAAGCTTCGTATCCAGAAAAGAAAACAAGGGATCTGTATTAACACACTTCAATAAGGTGTATAAAAGTACGGCTGATGCCCAGATTCAAAACGGCGTGTTGTACTCTTATCGCCCCCATTTTCCGGGCAGCTTCTTATATCGGACCGACAATTATCACATCGGAGACATCAACTTATACTATCTCAACATCAGAGAAAATGTGCGCGACCGTCTTTCGACGTTTTTGCGTACAGCCGGCAACAATCAGTCGGTTCAATGATCATTGTCATGGGCTGGCGGGCTTACTGCTTTTATCTTTAAAAGAAACAGTAGCCCATGAGAACAATCGTTGCTCCTACCGACTTTTCGGCCATTGCTACCAACGCCTTACACTATGCGATCGAAATGGCCAACTCCGTTAAGGCCCATCTGCTCTTATTACATGTTTACCAGGTGCCGGTCAGCTATACCGATGCCCCCATTGTACTGGTATCGGTAGATGAACTCAGACACGCAGCCGAAAAAAGAATGGAGCAACTAAAAGAACTGTCAAGAAAGATCTTACACCCCGATCAAAAGATCTATACAGAAACCCGACTGGGAAATGTAACTGATGAGCTCGAGGCGATCTGCGAAAAAATTAGACCCTTTGCTGTGGTTATGGGTACCAAAGGAGCTTCGGGATTTGAACGGGTGGTCTTTGGCAGCAATACATTAAGCGCTATCCGACATCTGCATGTACCGGTAGTGTGCGTACCCCCCGGAAAGACCTTCGGTAAAGGAATCAAAAAAATTGGATTTGCCTGCGATTGTAAAGAAGTGATAGCTACCACCCCCACGCGGATTATTCGCGATCTGGTCAAAAATTTTGAGGCCGAGTTGCATGTGCTTAATGTTAATACCGGCGGAGGCAGCGAAGAAGAGAAGCCGGAACAAACCGTGCTGCTCGAAACCCTACTAAGTGATCTTCATCCCATTTATCACTTTTTGGAACATGCCGATATCGAAGATGCGATCCATGACTTTGCCGAAAAAAATAATCTTGACCTGATTATCAGTATCCCTAAACAACACAAACTAATCGATAAGCTCTTTAGAAAAAGTTCTACCCGTCAACTCGTCTATCAAAGTCATGTACCTGTTATGTGCATACACGAAGATTAAACAGGGTGTTGTAACGGCATATCCCTTTAGCGGGAGAAGATAAAAGAACCGGCAGAGAAAATGTGCAGCTCCGGTAGTTGCTAAAACTCGGCACTACCCGGCGTACGAGGAAAAGCGATCACGTCGCGAATGTTGCTCATACCGGTTACAAATTGTACCATCCGTTCAAAGCCGAGTCCGAATCCTGCGTGGGGTACTGTACCAAAGCGACGGGTATCGAGATACCACCAGAGCTCTTCTTCGCCAATACCCATGGCCGCCATCTTTTGTTGCAGATTCTCCAACCGCTCTTCGCGTTGTGAACCTCCCACAATTTCTCCGATGCCGGGAGCCAGTATATCCATGGCCGCAACTGTTTTACCATCATCGTTCTGACGCATGTAAAAGGCTTTGATCGCTGCGGGGTAATTGTACAAAATAACAGGCTTCTTAAAATGCTTTTCGACCAGATACCGTTCGTGCTCACTTTGAAGGTCCATGCCCCATCCGGTGATCTCGTATTGAAATTTCTTTTTCTTATTATAGTTGCTTTCGCGCAAAATTTCGATGGCTTCGGTATAGGTCAGGCGTTCAAACTTATTTTCCGTTACAAAACGAAGCTTGTCGAGTAGCCCCATTTCGCTGCGCTTATCTTGTGGCAATTGCTTTTCTTCATCCGCCAAGCGCTGATCTAAAAACTGCAGATCTTCGGCACAGTGTTCCATGGCGTAACGAATAATATAGCCAATAAACTCTTCGGCCAGATTCATGTTGTCTTCCAGATCATAGAAGGCCATCTCAGGTTCGATCATCCAAAACTCTGCTAAATGGCGAGCGGTATTACTGTTTTCGGCACGAAACGTTGGTCCGAAAGTGTAGATTTCGCCAAAGGCGGTCGCACCCAATTCTCCTTCGAGCTGACCACTTACCGTTAGATGCGTAGAGCGACCAAAAAAATCTTCTTTGTAATCCACTTGCCCGTCCTCGGTGCGCGGCGCCTTTCCGTCTAAGGGAAGCGTGGTTACCCGAAACATTTCACCGGCTCCCTCTGCATCACTGGCTGTGATGATCGGTGTATGGAGATATAGAAATCCTTTTTGATGAAAGAACTGATGCACCGCAAACGATAAAGCGTGCCGAACACGAAATACAGCCGCGAATGTATTCGTACGAAAACGCAAGTGTGCCTTTTCGCGCAAGAACTCAAGACTGTGTTTTTTGGGTTGAAGCGGATATTTTTCTGCATCGGAATCACCCAAAATATCTACTGTATCTGCCTGCAGGTCTATTTTTTGGCCCTTCCCTAAGGAGGCCACCACTTTTCCCGTTACCCGAAGAGAGGCCGATGTGGTTATACGCGACAATACGCTGTCGGGAAACTGCCCAAGGGCCAGCACCACTTGTAAATGCTGATTGGTACTGCCGTCGTTGAGCGCTACAAACTGGTTATTGCGAAACGTGCGCACCCAGCCCATCACCGTCACTACCTGACCGGCAGGTTCTTGCTGCAGCAGATCCTTAATTTTGATTCTGTTATTGAACATGAACGGGTAATTACGGTAGCAAAGGTAAGCGCTGAGGCCCGAGGAGCTGACAACAGACAATCGAAAAAATTTTCTGAATTCGTCCAATTATAGTAGTATTGCAATCGAAAGAGGCTCATGCGGGCCGGATTCTTATCAATTTTCTTTCGTTTGCCGCCTCTTTAATCTGGTTAACACTCAAATTTTCAATTTTCAAGTCGGGTCGTTTTTAGCTGAACCCCTGATTAATTTTCATTCATGTACGATATATTACAATTGAACGACATGCTCGTTCCTGAGTTGCTAGACATTGCAGAGCGACTCAAAATTTCCCAGGCCAAGCGACTGAGTAAACAAGATCTTATTTATAAGATACTTGACAGCCAAGCCATTGCAGGCGCCAAACAAGCCAAGGGTACCGAACCCGACCACAAAAACAAGCGCATCGTAAAAACCAGTACCGGCATAGCCAGCGAAGAAGCCATTGTCGAAAGCGGCGATACACGTACCCCTCATCCCAAACAATTATCCATGACTGCGAAAAACGAAGACAACAAACCCAAGAAAAGAGGAAGACCTAAAAAAGAAGAGAAACCCGATGGTGGTCCGGTAAAACAAACTGCAGCCGAAGAGAGTCCGACGGTGCCCAGCAAGACCGATCTGTTAGCCCAGACCATCTTGCAAAACACACCCGAACCCGGTGCTAGCGCCGAGCCGCAGGGCGGACCCGCTCGTTTTGTACCACAAAAGAAGGAACCCGCTTTTACCGTAGAATTCGACGGTATGATCCCCGCCGAAGGCGTGTTGGAAATGATGCCCGACGGGTATGGCTTTTTGCGCTCCTCTGATTACAACTACTTGTCTTCGCCCGACGATGTATATGTATCTCCCTCGCAGATCAAGTTATTCGGACTTAAAAGCGGTGATACCGTATGTGGTGCCGTGCGTCCTCCAAAAGAAGGAGAAAAATATTTTGCACTCCTCAAAGTTGACCTGCTCAATGGAAAAAGCCCCGACGAAGTACGCGACCGCGTTCCCTTCGATTACCTGACCCCCTTGTTTCCATTCGAAAAATTAAATCTGTTTACCACGCCTTCGGAATACTCTACGCGTATCATGGACCTGTTTACTCCTATCGGTAAGGGGCAGCGGGGATTGATCGTAGCGCAACCCAAGACCGGTAAGACCATGTTGTTAAAGTCGGTGGCCAATGCCATTGCCGCCAATCACCCCGAATGTTATCTGATGATCGTTCTGGTCGATGAGAGACCCGAAGAGGTAACCGATATGGAACGAAGCGTAAAGGCCGAAGTGATCGCTTCTACTTTCGATGAGCCCGCCGAAAAACACGTGAAAGTTTCTACCATGGCGCTTAACAAAGCTAAGCGACTGGTAGAATGCGGACACGATGTAGTGATCTTACTCGATTCTATTACTCGTTTAGCGCGTGCTCATAATACTGTGGCGCCTGCTTCCGGTAAAGTCTTATCGGGTGGGGTAGAGGCCAATGCCATGCAAAAACCCAAACAATTCTTTGGCGCCGCGCGTAAAATCGAGAACGGCGGATCGCTCACCATCATTGCCACGGCCCTGGTTGATACCGGTAGTAAAATGGATGAGGTGATCTTCGAAGAATTCAAGGGAACCGGTAACATGGAGCTGCAGCTCGACCGCAAGCTCTCTAATAAACGGATTTATCCGGCCGTAGACCTGAATGCTTCTTCTACCCGTCGCGACGATCTGTTGTTAGACCCTGCCGCATTGCAACGCATGAATCTGCTACGCGTATACCTGGCCGATATGAATACCGAAGAAGCTATGCGCGAATTGCAAAACCGGATGAAAGGCACCAAGAGCAACGAAGAATTCTTGGCTTCCATGAATAAATAATCGGAGAGGACTACGGTCCTCTTTTTTTTATGCCCGTTCATCGTGTCGATATTGAACAGTTTCTTTCATTAGCAGCTTCTCACCCCGTGTTGGATGTACGAAGCCCTGGTGAATTCACTCATGCGCATATTCCAGGCGCCGTTTCATTTCCTCTTTTTTCAGATGAAGAACGAAAGGTCGTCGGTACCACTTATAAACAAAACAGCAGAGAGCAGGCCATTAAGATCGGACTTGACTTTTTTGGACCCACCATGAAAGACAAGGTGATCGCAGCTGAACAGATCGCCAGTTCTTATTATAAAATTGATGCGGTCCGTAACGCAACCCTGCTTGTTCATTGTTGGCGTGGTGGTATGCGCAGTGCAGCCATTGCCTGGTTGCTCGACCTGTATGGGTTTACTGTCTATACATTGGCAGGGGGGTATAAACGTTATCGGAATTGGGTGCTGGAACAATTAAGTAGGCCTTACCGCTTGCGCGTACTAGGCGGATATACCGGATCAGGAAAAACAGAATTATTACAAGCGCTGGCTGCAGCCGGACATCCCGTGATCGATCTCGAAAAGATCGCGTCTCACAAAGGATCGGCCTTCGGAAGCATTGGGCTACCTAAACAACCTGGACAAGAACAGTTCGAAAATAAGTTGGCCGATGCACTACGCTCGATCCGTATAAAATTTTCTGGTATCAGTAACGAGAGCACAGCTGCATCCGATAGCCCTTGCATCTGGATCGAAGATGAGTCGCAGCGGATCGGACTGGTCAACTTGCCGGGATCTTTCTGGACTACTATGCGACAATCACCCGTTTATTTTTTAGAGATCCCCTTCGACAAAAGACTCGATCATATAGTTGCCGAGTATGGTTCGCTCGACAAAACAGCATTACTCGATGCAACGGTTCGCATTACCAAAAAACTCGGGCATCTGCAAGCACAACAAGTAGCCGAATTTCTCGGTGAAAATAATATCCGTGCCGCTTTTGAAATTCTCTTGCGCTATTACGATAAACTCTACGCTAAGTCTTTGCAAAACCGCAACGCGCTCGAAAAACAGCTGACGACTATTTCTTCTTCGAAGACCGGTGCGGAGAATTTGGAAGCCGTATTAGAGAAAAGGTAGTTCGAATAAGATCAGCTTCGGCCTACGCCACAATTCGACGTTATTTTTTTTGTTTAAGATAGGTTCATGATTTACGCGGGAACTAGCGTAGAAACTGCTCGTATTGTTACGGAAAATTAGGCAGCAATTACTCACACCCCTTTTTAAGGGCATTTCCACATTTCCTTTTTGGCGTCTTTTTACACCAAATGAAAAGATATGAAAAAGCCGTTTTTACTAATTTTTATATTTAGTTCTTTTCTCCTTCTCGGCTGTAAAAAAGAGACAAAAGAAGATATTGATTTTGCTTTTAAGACAAAACCGATAAGTTCAGCAGTTTTAAAGAATGTTTTTATCCAACTTAAAAACTATGGTGTTTATTCTACGAATTTGGAAAGTCGCTTAATAAACCTAAACAATGATAGTCTTGCGCAAATAATGTCGCCAGTAATTGAAAACGGTAGACAACTTCATGCCGAACTCCTTTCTTTTGTTTCAAATTCGGCAGATTGGTATGCGCTAGCGGAGACTACTAAAGACACAATAATAAATATGAAAGATGAGCAACTAGCTGAATTATCGCTGGCATTTTTCGCTTCTCAATATTCCAGACAGCAAAGCAACTGGACCACTATTATTCATAACTGTGTTGGTGTTGCGCTTGGTATAGCCGGGTTGCAGGCTGCTTTTGCAAGTCTATCTACTACTCCAAGCATATCTTCTGCAATAAATATTTTAAGATGGTATGGCAGGAGGCTTGTTGGTTATGCCGCCATAGCTTGGATGATTTGGGACTTTTGGGATTGTATGTCAAGTGTTACGCAACGCGCTACTTGATGTTATAAGACAGTGGGCGTTCATAAAAATTTTTAAATGGATGGTTGGAATCCGATACCTTCATTATCTAAAACCTTAATATTTATTTACGAACATGGAAAAGGGTTTAAATGTAAAATGTCCCAACAATTTCATCGATAAGGCAACGACTATTATAGTGATAATGACGGTTGTTTGCTATATTTTAATTTCTGTTATTAAAAGGCTTAGCCATAATGTCGATCTTTTAATTATTCCATTATGTTTATCTTTTGCCAACTTTTTTATCTTAGTAGAGTTGTTTTATTTAGTAAAAATTAAAAACGCTTCCTGCTCAAAAAAAAATCGGAGGCTTATCTTTTTTCAGCTAATTTTAAATCTCTGCTTCCTTCTTTACATTGCTTCCTTTTTTCTTCTAAAGTAGTCGGGCTTATCCCTAAACGTTTCTGGTTACAGCATAAGCAAGAATTATCTTGTCATAGTGCTACTCGTTTCCCCAATTCCAATACCTTTGTAACAACCCTCCGCTAAAAGCGGCATCTCTTTAAAGGCGCTTTCCCTTACCCCATGACCCAACCATTACTTACCGAATTTTCAAAAGGCGGTGGCTGCAGTTGTAAAATTGCCCCGAAGGTGCTCGAGGAGATCTTGCATGCCGACATTCAACGCCCGCAGCACGCGGCTTTGTTAGTAGGCCACGAAACGAACGACGATGCCGCGGTCTATGACCTGGGTAATGGCACGGCGCTGATCTCGAGTACCGATTTTTTTTCACCGCTGGTCAACGATGCGTTCACGTTTGGAAAGATCGCGGCGGCCAACGCCATCAGCGATATCTATGCCATGGGTGGAAAACCACTGGTTGCCATCGCGATATTGGGCTGGCCTGTCGAAAAGCTGCCCACCGGCCTGGCACAACAGGTGATCGAAGGAGGCAGAACTATTTGTGAACAAGCCGGTATTCCGCTGGCAGGTGGACACAGCATCGACAATCCCGAACCGATCTTTGGGCTGGCGGTAACAGGTATCGTTCCGATCGAAAACCTTAAAAGAAACAATACGGCACAAGTTGGCGATTGGTTGTTGCTCACCAAACCGCTGGGCACCGGGGTACTCGCGAGTGCAGAAAAAAAAGGATTGCTCGATGGATCGCAGCAATCGATGCTATTCGATGCGCTTTGTTCCCTCAACCATATCGGGACGGCACTGGGGGCCACCAAAGGCGTTAACGCTATGACAGACGTGACGGGATTTGGACTGATGGGACATTTAATGGAGCTGGTAAAAGGAAGTAATACCAGTGCGGCCCTCTACTACAACCGCTTACCCTTGTTGCCGAATGTAAGAGAGTTGATCGGTCAACGCGTTTTCCCCGATGCGACTACCCGCAACTGGAGCGCGTATCAAGATAAGGTCCGCTTTGAAAAAGGCGTCAACGTAATGGAGGCCTTTACGCTGCTGCCCGATCCGCAGACCAACGGAGGGTTGTTGATCAGCGTAGCACCCGATGCGCTCGAAACAGTACAGTCCTTATTAACCGCGCATGGGTATGGCGCACACACCGAGCCGATCGGGAAAATCATAGCCCAAGAAGAAAAGACACTGATCGTTTATCCTAATTAATTATTGACAAATAGGCTGTTGCTCTGCTGTAACGGTCCGTTTTGTTTTTGGGGTGTGTACAAGCAACGCTGATGATGTGTATGATGTCATCAATGATGTGTCCTTATCAAAAAACCAGATTCTCTTTGTTTCTTACCTGATCGATGGGCAGCTCTGCCACCAGTTGCACGGCCGCTATACTGCGAATTGTTTGGATGGTCTGCTGCAGCGAGGCGTCACTTACTTCGTCTTCTTTCATCAACCATAAAAAATCGAGGTGCTTGAACTCGGGCAACAAAAACTCACCGTCGAATTTATTATTATAGATGTAGTGCTCCAGCGATCCGGTGGGTTCACGATACTCATAGACCGAAAAAAAATATTCGCGCTTTTTGTAGATACGCTTTATCTCTAACTCGTTGATGCGAAAATCTAGACCGATCACCTTATTTAAGTGCCAACAGAATTGATAGCCTCGGATCGGCGCTACAATACCCAATAGGCGCGTTCCCTCGAAAAAAGCTTCGGTGATCAGCGAATTATCAAGCACCAGTTTATTGACCCGCTCTGCCATAGATTAGTCAATACAAGGTACAACTTATCGCTATTAGAACTGTATGTCGGCCACCTGTTGTTCCCCGCCTCGTTGATAAATGACCTTTACCTGGTCACCTTTTTTAAACTTGCCGAGTGTTTGCATATAGCTTTCCATAGAGCCGATCTTATACTCGCCTATCTGCAAGACAATATCGCCGGCTTTTAATCCGGCCTTTTGCGCGGGCTTGCCTTCGCTGATACCATCTGCTCTTACGCCGGCGCCGCTATACGTATAGTCGGGCATAATACCCATTGACACGCTAAAGCGAGCGGTAGTGGTGGTCTGTGTTTCGCGCGTCTTTAAAAAAGCAAGGCGGCCGGTTTTATCGGTTTGTCCGATCAGTTGTTCAATGTGGCGCAATATAGAGACCATGCCCTTGTAGTTGATACGATCGGCATCATCGCTGGGTTTATGGTAATCGGTATGCAGACCGGTAAAATAAAATAAGACCGGAATGTCTTTGCGATAAAAGGATGTATGATCACTGGGGCCCGATCCGCTCGAATCGATCTTTACACTAAAACTTCCTTTTCCGAGACCGGTGATGGCAGAAGACCAGTAGGGCGATGTGCCATAGCCGCCGATGGTAACAGTCTTGGTGCTGTCGTTAAGACGGCCGACCATATCCATATTGATCATATAATTTATCGACTTGAGGTCGATCGTGGGGTTGTCAACGAAATGTTTGGAGCCATACAGACCCAACTCCTCGCCCGAAAAGGCAATCAGCAGATAATTATTCGACCGAGCCACGCTTTTCTTTAACACGGCACCCAATGCCAGTAGGGTAGCCGTACCGCTGGCATTGTCATCCGCTCCGTTATGAATGGCGGCCTCTTTTTTCTCGTAACGCGAATTACCATCCTCACCATAACCCAGGTGATCGAAGTGGGCGCCCAATACAACGGTGGTGGGAGCGCCGTTATCAATATACCCGATTACATTCGCTCCGGTTCTGATCTGCTCTGCCAGTGATGCACGGGCAGCGATCTCGAGCGAAACCACTTCTTGACTGGTAAATGCGGATACAGCCGCATTCTTTAAATAAAAAACAGGAATGTTTACGGCAGGCAATTTGTCTTTTGGATTAAAGCTCAATTTATCATCGATCGTACCGCTATTATACCAGAGCAGCGCAGCTGCCCCTTTGTCTTTTGCCTTTGAACTGAATTCATAGATATAGCCGGGCAGGTCAAAATGGGGATTGGTTTTATTTTCTTCGAGCACATCGCGCAGATCGACCAACCAGGGAGCACCCATCTCGCGCAGACCGGGTGTTAATGGGGCAGCAACAGAACCGACAGCGCTATAGGGAAATACAAAAAAATCTCTTTCGGGAACCAGGGCTTTATTACCAATAATCATTTTGCAATCGGAGCCCATCTTTTTTCCCTCGTTGACAGAAAAAGACTGGTAATATCCGTCAGTCCCCTTAGGCAGCAGGCCGGCCAAGCGGAACTGTTCGGCAATGTATTGCATAGCCAGTTTTTCGCCGGTCGTTCCGGTGCGACGCCCCTCGAGCCGATCATCGGCCAAGAACGTAACATGACTGATCAGCGAAGCCTGTAACGATTCGTTTTGTTTTTTTAGCCGTTGGGTCGCAGAGCAAGCACTCAACACGACCAATAAACTCAATAAGGCACTTTTAACATAGAGCTTCATAGAGAGATCATTTATCGGTTGCAAAGTTACCAACTACCAAGATGCTTTGCGCAACAAGACAGAGATTTCGAACGAGGTTTGGAGTTGAGTGTCTACTTTTGCAACCTATAATAGTTCAGTGAGCCATTCAGGTGTCCATATTGCGCTGGTAGGTAACCCCAACAGCGGAAAAAGTTCGCTTTTTAACTGCCTAACGGGGCTGCAACAAAAGGTGGGCAACTTTCCGGGGGTCACGGTCGATAAAAAAACAGGGGCGACCATGATCGGAACACTGGAAGCAGCTATGATCGATCTGCCCGGCACCTATAGCCTGTACCCCCGACGGCTCGACGAGTGGGTCACCTACCGGGTGGTGATGAAGGAAGACGAAGAGATGGACCCCGATCTGTTGGTGGTGGTAGTCGACGCCAGCAATCTCAAAAGAAACTTACTTTTCTGCACACAGCTTATCGATCTAAAGCAACCCGTAGTGGTGGCGCTTACCATGATGGACCTGGCCCGTCGTCGCGGTATCAAGATCGATATTGCAGCGCTGGAGCGCGAGTTGGGGGTGGCTGTCGTAGCCGTGGATGCGCGAAAGGGCAAAGGGGTGCAAGAGTTAAAGAAAGCCATAGAGCTTACGCTGCAAGGCGCTTATAAAGTTCCGGCCAGAGATTTTATCGACAATTTTGCGTTGGCCCCCATCCCCATTCAAAAAATTAAAGAGGTTTTCTCGGATTGCAGCGACTACAAAGCGATTCACCTATTAACGCACCATGCTTCATTTCGGCTACCCGGGTCGGTTCAGCAACAGATCGATACAGTAGAAAAAGAAGGAGCGTTCAATGCTACCAAAACACAGGCCGAAGAGATCTTGCAACGCTATGCACGCATCCGGCAAGTTATGCAGCAAGCGGTTTCGGAACCCGATCCGTTGAAACGGACCCTGCGCACCGAAAAACTCGATGCGCTGTTGCTTCATCGTCGCTGGGGATACTTGATCTTACTCACTGTTTTGTTTTTGCTTTTTCAAAGCGTGTTTTTGTTGGCGCAGTATCCTATGGACTGGATCGAAATGGGTTTTGGACAATTGGGGGAATGGCTATCAACACATTTGCCCGCCGGAAAACCTACCGATCTGCTGGTCAATGGTGTACTGGCCGGATTAGGGGGTATCCTGGTCTTTGTTCCGCAGATCATGATCTTGTTCGGTATTATCACATTACTAGAAGATTCGGGTTACATGGCGCGGATCAGTTTCTTATCGGACCGCCTGATGCGCAGCGTGGGGCTCAACGGAAAAAGTGTGATGCCCATGATCAGTGGCTTTGCTTGTGCGGTGCCCGCCATCATGAGCGCCCGCAATATCGAAAACAGAAAGGAGCGATTACTTACTATTCTGATCACTCCCCTTATGAGTTGTTCTGCGCGATTACCAGTTTACACAACCATCACCAGTCTGGTAATTCCGAACACGTATGTAATGGGGTTTCTCAGCTTACAAGGACTCGTACTGCTGGCTATGTATATGATGGGTATTGTGATGGCCCTGCTGGTCTCCTACATCGCCAACCTTTTTATTAAAATTCAGGAAAAAAGTTTTTTCATTTTAGAGCTTCCCGCTTATCGGTCTCCGCGCTGGGCCAACCTGCTGCCAACCATGCTCAGCAAAGCGAAGATCTTTGTGCTCGACGCCGGAAAGGTCATTATGATCATTTCGCTGGTATTATGGGGGCTCAGTTCTTATGGTCCCGAGGCGGGCATGCTAACCGCACAGCGGCAATTCCAAGAAGCCCAACAAAGTGGCGTTTCGCCAGAGCAAGCAGAAAGACAATACCAGACTGCCAAATTAGAAAACTCGTACGCAGGATTACTCGGAAAAACAATAGAGCCGGTGATCGCACCACTTGGATTTGACTGGAAGATCGGCGTGGCACTCATTACTTCTTTTGCAGCACGCGAAGTGTTTGTGGGTACTATGGCCACACTCTACAGTGTGGGGGAGGAGGGCAGTCACCTGCTCAACGAAAAGATGAAAGCGGCGCTTCGCCCAGACGGAACGCCCGTCTTTACATTAGCCACCGGACTTTCACTGATGATCTTTTATGTGTTCGCTATGCAATGTATGAGTACATTGGCGGTCGTAAAAAGAGAAACCAAATCGTGGAAGTGGCCCGCTATTCAATTGATCTATATGACCGGTATGGCCTATTTGCTCAGTTGGGCCTGCTACTTGCTTTTTCGTTAACCGGCGGAGTCCACGTATCGGTGGGCTCGAAATAATCCCACAGCAGTGTGGCTACAGAACGCGCCAAGGTCCATGCCTCGTTATCGTGCGTCCAACGTTGATCTTGATTATTCTTGGTAAAAATACAAAACACGAAAGGCCTGTTGGGCGCATTCACAATCATAGCTTCGCTTCGAGAGGCATTCACACATCCATTCTTGCTAAACACTTCGATATAGGGCGGAAAGCTGCTTAGCGATTCGTCTTCGTCCCAGAAATTGCGGCTCATCGCCCTCAACATTTTTTCGCTCGCATACGGAGATATAACCTCTTTACGATAGATCTTTTCTAATAAGCGGCCCATTTCGGAAGGCGTGGTTTGTCCCCATCCATACTGTGAGCGATTGGCCTCGCGCCCTGCTGTTCTGGAATTTACAAATGTGTTCGAAAGACCTTGTTGGGCAAGCAATTCATTGATGCGCTGCCCGCCGCCGGCCAGCGACTGCAACCACAAGCTGGCCGTATTGTCGCTGGTGGTCATCATCAACATAATTATTTTTTTGAGCGCAATTGTTGAGCCGTTCTTAAAAGAACCGAGTATGTCTTCGCCTGTATAGAGCAGCGAATCGCGATAAATATGATTGCTGTCGTAGGCTAGTTGTCCGTTTTCTACCGCCGCGGTGACGCCTAATAAAATGGGCACTTTTACAATGCTGGCCGTAGGAAAAATGGTATCCGCATTAAAGAGTGATACCCGTCCACTGCGCAAGTCTTTTACATAGATCCCCGCGGTTCCTTTAAATCCCTGCACCCGCTCGGCGATGATTGCTTCGAGTTTTTTATCCCGCTGCTGCGCCCTTATCGAGGGAACGCTCATCAAGAGTAAAAAATAAAAAAGAAGATGCTTTTGCATCGGCTTATTTTTTTGCCATCCGCATATAGTCTAGCACAAGGGCACAGAATGTTTTAACGCCCGCCGGCATGCCGCTGTTATCTACATAAAAATCAGGCGTGTGATGCGGAGGTGCTTTACTTGAATCGTTACCCTTTGGCATACCGCCCAGTGAGAAAAAGAAAGAGGGGGCTTTGGTGCCGTAGTATGAAAAATCTTCTGCTCCGGTTACCCAATTTGTGTCGCCCACATTGGCAGCACCCAACGTACGTTCAATAGTGGGTACCATTTGCTTGACCAACTCGGGCGTGTTATAGGTAACCAACGTTTTGGTTTCGATCATCACTTGCGCGGTAGCTCCACTGGCCGCTGCGATCATAGTGGCTGTTTGTTTTATTTTTTCGTGCACTATCTTTTGCATCTCGCTGTCGAGCGTGCGGATGGTTCCCTGCATGGTGCAAGATTCTGAAATAATATTTTGTCGCACCCCTCCGTTTATCATTCCTACGG
>JBIIDB010000142.1:0-4744 GCA_044238505.1 Chitinophagaceae bacterium
GGACAACGCATGCGGATCGTGATTAATGACGAAGAAGTGGAACGTGCGGTAGTGAGCTTGCTCAAGCATATTCCCGGCAATAAAATTCTGATCGACCATTTTCTGGACCGCTGCCAAGAAGCGGAGATCGACGCCATCTTTGACGGAGAGGATTTTCATGTGATGGGGGTGATGGAGCATATCGAACCCGCCGGCATTCACTCGGGCGACAGCAATGCAGTACTGCCCGCCTTTAATTTATCGCCCCTGATCGTACAGAAAATGGAGGAGTACGCCGAAAAAATTGCCAGGGCGCTTGAGATCCGCGGGCTTATCAATATTCAGTTTGCTATCAAAGACGGAAAGGTTTTTGTGATTGAGGCCAACCCACGTGCCTCGCGCACGACGCCCTTTATTGCCAAGGCCTATCAAATCCCGTATCTCAATATCGCCACCAAGGTGATGCTGGGCACACACAAACTGCGCGATTTTACTATTAAAAAGAATCTCATCGGGTTTGCCATCAAAGAACCTGTCTTCAGCTTCAATAAGTTTCCTGGTGTAAACAAAGAGCTGGGGCCCGAAATGAAATCAACCGGTGAAGCCATCCGCTTCATTGACAATCTGCGTGATCCTTACTTTCGTCAGCTCTACAAAGACAGAAGTATGTATTTAAGCAAATAAGCCGGTGGTTTAACCCTGGCATTTTGCATGGACCCTCGCTATTTTTTTGTCCATGCACCCTACCCTGCTTTTCTATTGGTACCGTACCCCGGCGCTGCGACCGGTGCTGACTCTCTCAGCCGGCATCGTTTGCCAGTGGTATACCTTTCTACCACTGGTAGTTCTTGGATCGCTGGCTGCGTTAGGAGCGCTGGCATGGCTTGCCATTTTATTGATTCCCGATCGATGGCAAAGACTTGCCGGACCGCTCTCTCTACTGGCAGGCGGATCACTGTTTTTTGTGGGAGGCGTTTGGCTTTGCCTCAATAATGATATAAGAAATGATCCGAAGTGGCTGGGCAACGCTGCAGTAACCAACACCCGCTCCAGCTGGGAGTACCTTGTTGTTGAAGAACCAACAGCGAAAAAACGCAGCTATGTACTGACGGCAATGGTGCTGGCACAATATCACAGCAACCGCCGTTATCCGCAGCATGGCAAGTTGCTGGTCTATCTGCCCAACGATCAACCGACTCTTCGGTTGCAACCGGGTGATACCCTGTTATCGGACCGTCCGCCACTGCTCATGGCGCCTCCGCAAAACCCCGGGGAGCGCAACTGGCAACAAGTTCAGTTGATGAAAGGCATCACGCATCGCTTATACCTGCAGGCAGGTGAATACCGGGTGATACCCGGCCGTAACGGATGCAACGTTCAACGAAATCTTTGGGTACTCAAAAAAAAGATACTCGGTATCCTAACCCGTTATATTAGCGATCCTGCTGCTACTGGACTGGCCCAGGCCTTACTGATCGGCTACCGAAATGATCTTGATCCCGCACTCAGTCGCTCTTACAGCAACACCGGTGTCATACACATTATTGCAATCTCTGGTATGCACCTGGCAGTAATAGGAGGTCTGCTCAGTTGGTGTTTAAGACCCCTGCAACGCTGGAGATGGCTAACGCAGTTAACCCAACTATCGATACTGGGAAGCCTCTGGTTATTTAGTTTACTGGCCGGGGGCGCCCCCTCTTTACTCAGAGCTACCCTCTTGTTCAGCGCTGTTGCAGTGGGTCAGCTCCTCAACCGACAGGGGAATGCATTGAATACCCTGATGGTCTCGGCCTTTCTCTTGTTATGCTATCATCCGTTTTGGCTATGGGATCTGGGATTTCAACTTTCCTTCGCGGCCGTGGCCGGGATATTGCTGATCGGAAGGCCACTGTCGAGACGACTGAGCCACGCTCGTATTTGGTGGCATGCACCCGGCCAGTTGATAGCCATCAGCATCGCGGCGCAATGGTTCACAACGCCCCTCTCACTTTATCATTTTCATCAGTTTCCAGGTGCCTTTTTAGTGGGAAACCTGATCGCTGTTCCGATTTCCAATTTAGTATTGACCGCCCTACTGCTGCTACTGGTCCTTAGCCCCTTTTCAGTACCCGCAACCCTTCTCGGAAAAGCTATTGCATGGTTGATCGGGATCATGAATGAATATATCAGACAAGTAGAGCGCATTCCCGGTTTGTTGCTTACCGATCTTGCGTGGGAGTTACCCGAAACTGTGCTGTTATTTATTTTTCTGTTAGTCCTGTTACATTGGCTCATCAATCAAAGTGCTGCCGCTCGTATGCTCTCTGTACTCACCGGTCTCGCCCTGCTCAGCTGGCAAGCCGGTCGGCTGTACCTGCAACGCCAACAACAGATCATTGTGATCTACCAATTACCGGGCAGCACTGTCATCGATTGGATCGAAGGCACATCCTGCTACAGCTTCATCGACAGCCTGGCGACGAAAGATCAACAACAACTTCTCTATATTCTTCGGCAAGCACGACAATTGTTCGGTATCCGACAGATCGTATCCTTACCGAAAGGACAACAGTTGCAGCTGGGCCGAAAGAGAGTATGGTTGGCCGATAAACAACGTATACCGCCACCCCCTGACTCGACGCTGATCGACCTGCTCGTGATCAACCGCAGATCTCCCTATGATGGAAAAGACTGGGTTCATCAGCGAAAAATAGGAAAGGCCATCATCGATGGCTCAACCGGCACACGCACGCGCGAGCGATGGAAATTTTTACTCGACAGCCTGGGCATTGCCATGTATGACACTAAGCGCGAAGGCGCTTTTGTAAGCTCCCTTCAATAAAGTACCTTCGCCCCTTCTCACCAGCCTGCCTTTTAGCAATGGATAAACAAATTCGAACGGCCCTCATCTCCGTCTTTTACAAAGACGGACTGGAACCCCTCATTCATCAATTACATCAACTGGGTGTAACCATCTATTCGACCGGTGGCACCCAGCAATTTATCACCTCACTGGGAGTCCCCGTTATACCAGTCGAAACTCTAACGGGGTATCCTTCTATCTTAGGAGGAAGGGTCAAAACCTTACACCCCTCGGTGTTTGGCGGCATCTTAGGAAAACGCGATGATAGTACGCATACCGCAGAGATGCAGCAATATAACATTCCCGCCCTCGATCTGGTCGTTGTCGATCTCTATCCTTTTGAAGAGACCGTTGCGACCACCAACGACGAAAAAGCCATCATCGAAAAAATCGATATCGGAGGGCCCTCGATGATCAGAGCTGCGGCTAAGAACTTTGCGGATGTAACTGTTATTGCTGCCAAAAAAGAGTATGACGTTGTTCGTCAATGGCTGATCGATCAGCAAGGGATGATCACCCTGGCTCAACGAAAACAGCTGGCGGCACAGGCCTTTGCGATCGTGGCCCAATACGATGCCGCTATTGCGCAGTACTTCGATCCGCAAGGAGTTACGGGATTTGTAAAAGCTGTAGGCACCTCGCGCAGCTTGCGGTATGGAGAAAACCCACATCAAACTGCTTTATACTACGGACGTACCGAAGAACTTTTTACCCAATTACACGGAAAAGAACTTTCCTATAATAATTTACTCGACATAGACGCCGCCCTGCAATTGATCGGAGAATTCGAGGAGACCTGTTTTGCCATCATCAAACACAATAACGTATGTGGCATTGCACTGCGCCCCACAGTCTTTGCTTCGTGGCAAGCCGCCCTGGCCGGGGATCCGGAAAGCGCTTTTGGAGGCGTGCTGGTCTGCAACCGGCCCATCGACAAAGAAACGGCGGCCTCTATACAAGACATCTTCTTTGAAGTCTTGATGGCTCCTTCGTTCGACGAAGACGCGCTGCCCCTTTTACAAACAAAGAAGAATCGCATACTGCTGCAGCTGCATCCGCCACCGGCTCCCGGCAGACAATTCAGGTCGGTATTGGGTGGCGTGCTGGTACAAGACACCGACACAGGCAATATAGCCGAATGGAACCAGGTATCGGGTTTGCCTTGTAACGAAGAAACCAAGGCCGATCTGTTAGTGGCGAATCTTATTGCCAAACACCTAAAGTCTAATGCGATCGCGCTGGTAAAAAATAAACAGCTGATCGGAAAAGGATGCGGACAGACCAGTCGTATCGACTCCCTTCGCCAGGCGCTCGAAAAAGCGCGACAATTTAATGTTGAGCTGAACGGGGCCGTTATGGCCAGCGACGCCTTCTTCCCCTTTGGAGATTGTGTTGAAATGGGACACCAGGCCGGCATCACCGCTTTTATTCAACCCGGTGGTTCTATTCGAGATCAAGATTCCATAGACTATTGCAAACAACACCAGCTGACTCTGGTCTTGACCGGACAGCGACATTTTAAACACTGATTATTTATACAACTGACATGGTTGCCACACAGCACACTCGGCCCAAAGCCCTATTGGCGCTGGCGGCCGTTTGTATTCTGTGGGGAACCACCTGGGTGGCCTCCAAAGAAGGAACCCGGCATATTCCCGCTCTCCAGTTGGCCGGTATGCGACAACTGGCAGCAGGGATTCTCTATGTATGTTTTTTTCTGTACAAGCAAACGCCACTGCCCCGCGGCAGGGAATGGAGACCTGTACTCTTGCTGAGTTTTTTGAATTTTGTGATGAGCAACGGTCTTAGTACCTGGGGGGTCAAATATATTTCGGCAGGACTCGGTTCTATTATGGGGGCCATCTTTCCGCTTTGGTTGGTGGTGATCGGATTCTTTACACAAAAAGAAAAAATGCCCCGTGC
>JBIIDB010000144.1:0-4740 GCA_044238505.1 Chitinophagaceae bacterium
GGTACGCCTGTACTATGGCGACGGCATGGATCGTGGGGCCGATAAGACCTTCCAGGTGATCATTGCGCGCTAATCGGCGCACACAATAAACCACTACAAAGGCACTCCTTAATCGGGGTGCCTTTTTTTGTTAGCTTTACACTACACTATGCCTAATCCTCATTTATCGAGCAATAAAGATCAATTGTCGGCGGTAGAGCGCGAGTTCGAGAATAATATTCGCCCGGCCCAGATCAGTGAATTTGCCGGGCAAGACCAACTGATAGAAAACTTGCGTGTCTTTATAAAGGCAGCCAAGATGCGTGGCGAAGCACTCGACCATGTATTGTTTCACGGCCCTCCCGGACTGGGCAAGACCACGCTCTCGCGTATTGTGGCCAACGAACTGGGGGTAGCGATCAAAGAAACCTCCGGACCTGTTATTGAAAAACCCGGCGATCTGGCCGGCTTACTCACGTCACTGGAGCCGAATGATGTACTTTTTATTGATGAGATCCATCGACTCAGTACAGTAGTAGAAGAGTATCTCTATGCGGCTATGGAAGATTACCGCATTGATATTATGATCGACAGCGGCCCTAATGCGCGCAGTATTCAGCTAACACTGAATCCCTTTACGCTGATCGGGGCTACCACCCGAAGCGGATTGCTGACGGCGCCACTGTTGTCTCGCTTCGCCATCAAATCGCGGCTGGAGTATTATAAGGCTCCGGTGCTCAATAAAATTCTGCTGCGCTCGGCCGATATCTTACAGGTTAAGATTACCGAAGAGGCCGTAGCGGAGATCGGGCGCCGTAGTCGCGGAACGCCCCGTATTGCCAATGGGCTGCTGCGACGCGTACGCGACTTTGCACAAGTGCTCAATGACGGACACATCGACTTTGGCATCACCCAACATGCCTTACAAGCGTTGCATGTAGACGAGCATGGGTTAGACGAAATGGATAATCGCATTTTGCTAACCATTATCGATAAGTTCAAAGGAGGCCCCGTAGGGATCACCACCATCGCTACAGCGGTAGGAGAGGAGCCCGGTACGCTCGAAGAAGTGTACGAGCCCTTTTTGATTCAAGAGGGATTTTTACAACGCACGCCCCGCGGGCGCGAGGTAACCGCTAAGGCTTATGAACACCTGGGAAAGAGTTTTCCGAACAGTGCGGGTACACTTTTTTAATTAGTCGTTTACGTCTGTTGAGCGCAGTTGAATGCGCTGGTCTTTTTCACCCATATGGGTCTTACTAATACAACGGCGCTGTATAGAAGTCCAATTACAGGTCTTCTTCTCTTTCGAGCATGAGAATGGCGCTTTGCGGTACAATAAAATATTTTTCGTTCTCGTAGATCACCTCAGTGGCGCCACTGAGCAAGAAAATAGCCAGATCACCCTCCTTGGCCTGCAGGGGAACATACTTGACCTTCTCTTCTTCTGCTTTCCAGCTTTCATCCTCTACAGGCATGGGTATGGCATACCCGGGCCCAGTTTTGATCACATAGCCCTGCTGTACCTTTTCTTTTTCCTGTACGCCGGGAGGCAGGTACAGGCCACTGGCGGTTCGCTCGTCGGGTCGGGTGGGTTTAATGAGCATCCGGTCACCGATCACGATCAGTTTTTTAAGACGGTTATCAGGGGTTATATGCATGGCGGTCAATTATTTTGCAAAAGTACGGACCGCGTTTTAACAAAAAATTCGGGGGTCTTAGGGGGCGCACCCCGATTGCTTTAACTTTATTTGTAGCGTACATATTAAAAATTCGTTTTATGGAAAGTAAAAAACCTAAGATCCTGCTCTGTGAAGATGATACCAACCTGGGCTCGGTATTAAAGAACTATCTGGAACTGAACGATTACGAGGTCGTTCTCGAAAGAGACGGCCGCTTGGGATTGGCCGCTTTTCAGCGCGAGCGATTCGACCTGTGTCTGCTGGATGTGATGATGCCCAATATGGACGGCTTCGCCTTGGCCGAGGCCATTCGGGATGTAGATCCGGATGTGCCCTTGTTTTTTATCAGCGCCAAGACTATGAAAGAAGATGTGATACAAGGCTACAAGCTGGGTGCCGATGATTATATCACCAAACCGTTCGATTCAGAGGTGTTGCTGCTCAAGATCAAGGCGATTTTAAAACGAAACGAAGAACAGCAAAAAGAGAGCGACCATAAAGAGTTCGATCTGGCGGGCTATCACTTTAATCCCCGTTTGCGACAACTTACGTTTGGCGATAAGGTCTATACGCTTTCTCCCAAAGAAAATGACCTGCTTAAAATTCTCAGTGAACATTTGAACGATCTGCTGCCCCGCGAAAAAGCACTTAAGAAGATCTGGGGTAGCGACACCTATTTTAACGGTCGCAGTATGGATGTATATATTGCTAAGCTGAGAAAATATTTAAAAGAAGACAGCCGCATCGAGATCGTCAATATTCACGGCGAGGGCTTTCGCTTGGTGGTGAATGCTTGATGCGAATCTGCCCGCTGGCATCTATACTTATTTTTTCTTCGGCCTGAAGGTAGTCTATGACCCTTCGGGCCTTTTCTTTGTCTACGTTCGATAGCTGTCGCAATAGTGCGGTGATCGACAGGGGTCTTATCGTGAGCAGCTGTAGTACATGTGCCTGCAAGGCAGCGAATTCAGCAGACGATAGTGACGTTTGTTTTTTAGCCAGGCAATTATCACAGATTCCACAGTCGGGCAGTGCGTTATCTCCAAAATAAGCTCCTACTATTTTACTGCGACACTGCTGCCGCTCACTGGCGTAGTAGAGCATGCTGTTGACGCTCTTGTCCATCTGTTTTTTGCGCGCTGCATACCGCTCGTTATTAAGACTAAGATCTTCAGTCTTTATTCGATGAATCGGAAAGTAGAGTTGCGGATTTTCTTTACGAGGCTGGTAGTCTATATAGCCCATCTTTTTCAGCTGCAATAGCGCATTGCTGATCTGGCTCGGCTCTTTTTTTACTAAGAAGGCCACTTGTTTTTCGGAAATGCCGGTGGGTCGTTCATAGATACCCTGATAGGAGCGTAGCAGGGTTTTACAGATTGTATCGAGCGCGGGGTGTGTGGTGGCCAGCGATTCTAATTGCTGCCGATCGGCCATGATCTGTACACGCGCGGGTTTAAAGACTTGCTCATTGTACTCGATCCATCCTTCTTGCTCCAGCGCTTTTAGCACATTGAGTACGGTAGTGACCGGCAGGGAGAAGCGTTGGGTAAATTCCAAAAGTTCAAAATCATAATAGTGTCCGGCACCTGTGCCGGAGGGTAACTGCAGGTAATTAGCCAGCGCTTGGTATACTTTTTTGATGGTGATCAGACTGGGAAATCGTTGGCTGCTGAGCCCTGAGAGTTCTTCGTATTCACGTTTTGTATAAAGTAAGATCGCGTAAGCCTTTTGCTGGTCTCGTCCGGCTCTTCCGGCCTCTTGGTAATAGCTCTCCAAGCAATCCGGAATACCGCAGTGAATTACGGTACGCACATCGGGTTTATCGATACCCATACCAAATGCGTTGGTGCAAACGATGACCGGTAGCCGGTTCTGTTGCCAGTCTTCTTGTCTTTTTTGTCTGTCTGTAGTACTGAGTCCGGCATGATACCAATTGGCCTGAATCCCTTTGGCAATAAGTTGGGTAGTGATCTCTTCGGTACGCTTGCGACTGCGACAATACACGATGCTGCTACCCGGCACGTTCTGTAAGATCTGCACCAGCTTGGGCATAACGTGGTCTACCGCAAATACACTGTACGACAGATTAGGTCGCGCAAAAGATTGTCTAAAACATGCATGCGATTTTCCAAAGAGTAACTTTTCGCAAATATCTTTTTGCACCTCGGGTGTGGCCGAGGCGGTCAGCGCTAAAATCGGAATACCGGGCAATTGCTCTTTGAGGGCGGCGATACGCAAATAAGAAGGGCGAAAATCATAGCCCCACTGCGAGATACAGTGTGCTTCGTCTACGGCGATCAGCGAAATAGAAAGGGCAGGCAGATACTCTTGAAAAAGGCTGGTTTCTAAGCGCTCGGGAGAAACATACAATAATTTACAGTTGCTCTCGGCTGCCGTAATAAGTGTTGTTTGTACTTCTTTGCGATCCATACCGGTATAGATGGCAAAGGCGGTGATATTTTTTTTGCGCAGTTGTTCTACCTGGTCACGCATCAGGGCAATAAGCGGAGAGATAACCAAACAAAGTCCCGGTTGTAGCAGGGCCGGCACCTGAAAACAAATGGACTTGCCGCCCCCGGTGGGCAGCAGAGCCAACGTATCTTTTTTTGCCAGCACCGATTCAATAATGTCTGCTTGCAGGGGACGAAAGGCCTTATAGCCCCATACTTTTTGTAAGATCGATAGGGGTTGCATCAGCGCACTCTTTTTACAAAGAGTTTCACGGAATTGATAGCGAGCACCACATCGCTGAAGGCCATCACTAAGGCGCCAAAAGTGGGGGTGAGTAAGCCCATAGCGGCAACAGGGATGGCTACCACATTGTAAGAAAAGGCCCAGAAAAGATTTTGCTGTATAGTGGTGTACGTATGTCGGCCAAGGCCCAATGCATCCGGTAATTTTTTTAAGCCGTGATTCAGCAAGACCACCTGTGCACTTTGAACAGCTAGTTGAGAGGCTTCGCTCACCGCAATGCCAATAGTGGCTTTGGCCAGCGCGGGCGCATCGTTAATGCCGTCTCCGACCATGGCTGTGGGCATCTCGCGGGTAAGCCTTTCTACGATCTCCATTTTTTCTTTGG
>JBIIDB010000143.1:0-4740 GCA_044238505.1 Chitinophagaceae bacterium
CCGCGTGGGAACTTTCAAAATAGTGGTCGTAAAAAAATTATAGCCTTTGGGGCCTTGCTCGATAAACTGGGGATCTATTTTTCCGAGCCGTCTTTTTACGCCCACTTCTCCTTGTCGGATAACGGTGCAAGAGAATAGAACAGTGCTGAACAGCAGTGCTGGTAAAAAGTATTTTTTCATAACAGAGGGTTTAGTCAAAAAAACAAGCATTTATGGTAAGAGTTGTTATGGGATTGTCATAAAAATTCCGTTAACACCGATTTAACTTTTCGAAAGAATACACACCGTCCGAATTTTTAGCGTTCAAAAATGTAAATTGCTGTTATGAATTTTATCCGCATTTCGCTCGGCTGGTTCTTTATTGCAGTGCTGCTGTTGGCCTGCGATAAAAAAACGACCCCGCCCCCGGTCGATACCTCTACACCTCCCCAGCTGGTAATTACTACCCTTTTAACAGGGTATGAGATCATCTGGGGATTTGATTTTCTTCCCAATGGCGATCTTTTGTTTACGGAAAAGCGTGGCAAGCTCTATCGTTACAGTAATGGTGTTACGACCGAGTTAACCGGATTCCCCGCTGTGCGCACCAGTGGTCAGGGCGGATTGCTCGATGTGCGGGTTCATCCCGATTATGCCAGCAATGGCTGGGTCTATGCTTGTTATGCTGCTACCACCACCGACGGTAGCGGAGAGTTAAGAGTGATTCGATGTAAGATCGTGGGTACCGCCCTTCAACAGATAGAAACTATTTTTCAGACCGGTGGCGGCAACACGTGGAGCGGGCATTATGGATCGCGTATTGCTTTTGATGCCAATCGCATGCTCTATCTTTCGGTAGGGGAAGGAGGCACGGGCAGTTACGGAGGGCCTGCTGCCAGTAATCGCAATGCCTCTAACACGTCTTCTAACTGGGGAAAGATCCATCGGATGAGTGCCACCGGCGGCATTCCCGCCGATAACCCCGTATTGCCCGGACAAACTGCGGCCAGCACCATTTTTTCCTATGGCGTTCGTAATCCACAGGGAATGATTATTCATCCTGCTACCGGGGCCATTTGGGAGTCAGAGCATGGGCCAAAGGGAGGCGATGAGATCAATCTCATTACGCGAGGCGCTAATTATGGCTGGCCTTTTTATTCGTTGGGTACCAATTATGACAACACCGTTATTTCGCAAGGACATTCCGCACCGGGTATTGTATCGCCGGTATTTTCGTGGACTCCTTCTGTGGGGGTGTCCGGTATCGCCTTTATTACACACGACTCATTTAAGGCCTGGAAAGGCCATTTGCTGGTGGGCGGCTTGGCGGCGCAGAAACTCTATCGCTGTGTAATGAGTGGAGCTTCCATAACGGCTGCAGAAATAGTACCGGGCATCAGCGGAAGAGTTCGCCACGTAGCACAAGCGCCAAACGGTTCAGTGTATGTTGCCATTGAGGGGCCGGGAAGAATTGTGGAGATCAAGGCGCAGTAGATTTTACCTGTAGCTTTCGCACCTTTTTTAGGCGGTATTATCATCGTGGTATCGCTATGGTCGTCGACCAGTTTGTAACGTGCCCCGTTTGCCTGTGCTTCAGGCGACAATCAGTCAATAGCCTATGATTGACTTCAGTCTTCCCCATAATTCATTATCGAATCCGGACAAAGCCAGTGCCGGGGTACCGGAGGATTCTCCCATGCGAATCACCACCAGTTTTTGTGAACCGACTACATAGATCTTTTGATCGTTCTTTCCCAGCGCACAGTACATATCAGGCGGCGCATTGGGTACCAGCATACCGGTAAATACGGTTTGAAAAATGGGCGTCATATAGGTCGATTTTCCATTCAGCCACGTCAGGTATCCATAGGAGGGATTAATAGCTTGAGAGGAATTGACCTGCGCATTAAAGTAAGACGTATCAGTAATGATCGGCGTTTGATCCCACTTGCCTTTGTTGAGCAACAATAAACCAAAGCGGGCCATACTTCTGGCATTGCTGTACAAAACATTATTGAAACCATTGCGTATCCAAAGCCCGTTCATGCCGATCCGGTTGCGGACCTTTTGCTGAAAATAACTGTTGTAGCTAAGCCCGGTGGCATTCTCTACTACTTTCTCAAGCAGTGTATAAGGAGCATTGTGATACGCCCACCGGGTACCTGCATCGCCTTTGTAGATAAGACAAGAGGGGGTGGTGCAGTCATCATCCGGTACGGCATCGTCGAGTCCCGTGGTCATGGTGAGTTGATGACGAACGGTGATCAGATCTTCTTTCGGTATCGGCAGTGATGTCCACCCTCTGCCCAAATACAAGGAACTGCGGCTGTTGATATTGATGAGGCCTTCCTGTTGTGCGATACCTACTAAAAAAGCGGTCATGGTTTTACCGGCCGAGGCCCAATACCATAGGCTGTCTTGGGTAAACGAACCAAAGTAGCGTTCCCATACGATCTTGCCATTTTTCAGGATGATAAATGCCTTTGTGTTTTTGGTCTGCAAAAACGAGGGAAGGTCGTTAAGCGTTGTTGTGTTCCATCCCAACGAAGATGGCGTAGTGGTCATCCACTCGGCACCTGTAACAGGAGGAAAATAAAGGGTCTCCGCAATAGGATCGGGTGGGGGTGTATTTTTTTTACAGGATAAAACCAGCAACCATACCGTAAGAACAATAGGTAGATATCTGATCATTGTAGGATGGTTTTTTTAAATGCTGGTTCTTTGATGCTATCGGAGCTGAATGAACTTGTTGAACTCTGTTTTTGCCGTGCTGCTTTCAAAAAGGGCGCTATGGCCTGTGTTGGGTAACTCCAGAAACAGTCTTTCACGGCAATCGGTACACGCCATAATGTTTTGCTTAAAGGTGGGCCAGGAATATAGCTGTATCGGACTATCCTCCATGCCTTGCACAAATAAAATATCGGCTTTGTACCTGTTGGTAAAATTCAACAGCGAGCGCTCGGCATAGGGAGTAGGGTTGACTGCCGGAGATCCGTAGCGGGCCTTTAGCCCTGTGCAGGCAATGCTAACACCGATGAGGCCCAACTCTTCTTGTTGACATCGATACCCCATATTCAGCGGACCCGGGCCGTTGGCTATGGCCCCATTGGTGGGATGCATCGTATTAAGTCTTGTTACAAGATACCCTCCTTGCGAATGACCGGCTATAAAGACCTTTCGCGTGGTAATGCCCAAGTCTTGCTGCGCTTTATTTTTGACCCACAGCAAAGCGGCTTCTGCCTGTACAATGTTGTCTCCCATTAGAAGATTTTCTTCCGGATAGGCCACACTCACGATCATCATGTCGGAGCGAGTGAGTATTCGCTTGAAACCGTCTAGGGTGTTCTGGGCTGCTTCCAGGATCTTGCTGTCGAAAGTGACGGTGCCATGATAAACCACTAGTACATCAACTGTATCATTTGTGGGCTTATCGATCACCACATTGACCGAAACACCGTTGTAGCTAATGTTTCGAACGACCCGGTAGGCCTTATCAGGGGGTGTGCTTTTGGTACAAGCGATCATCCAAAACAAGGCTGCAAACAGCAAGTAGGGGGGTCTTTTGATCATGAATCTTGGTTTATCATCTTATTTTTGACTCCTTATTGAGGCAAAGGTTTACGCCCTCTCCCAAAAATAATATATGTTGAGCAATCGTTTCGTCCTACTGATTTTCGCTGTGCTCTGTTCTTCGCTTGTCTTTTCCCAGCAGGGAACACTGCCAGTCAGCGATCCCAATCGGGTGGCAGATTCCAGCAAGGGGAGTATTTATGCCAGGACTGTTGCCCTGTTTGGTGCCGACAGTTTACAAATAACCTATCACTCACCAGCCGTTCGTAAGCGGAACATTTGGGGTGGACTGGTGCCCTTTGGCGAAGTATGGGTAACCGGTGCCCATAATGCCACTACCATAGAAACATCAACGGCTTTGGTGATCGGCCAAACGGAAATTGCTGCTGGTAAGTATGCCTTGTTTACTGTTCCCGGTGCCGATAAGTGGATCGTTATCATCAATAAAAACTGGAACCAGCATTTGGCTTGGGACTATGATGCCAAAGACGATCTCGTCAGAGTCGAGGTTACTCCGCAGCCGGCGCCTCATCTCGAGCGGTTACAATATTTTATTACTCCCGTCAACAGCACGAATGGGGTCATTGGTATCCGCTGGGAGAAAGTTAGCCTTGCGTTACCGTTGCGGATCAAATAGTTTATTGATAGACTACTTTTTTTTGTCAGTGGATATTGTCATTGTGTCCAGGACTGGATGGTGTTCGCTTCGCTCACCCATCGCAAAAAGTTGGTCTTACCCAAAGCCTTTCCCACGCCTTCGGCGTGGGCGGTCGTTTTCCCTTGTTCGCTTTTGAAAGCAAGCTTTCAACGCTCACAATGAAAAACGCCCTTCCAACTTCGTTGGAAAGGCGTTTGTGCCCAGGACTGGATTACTTTCAGTGATCCAATATGTCCTACGAGGGGGCTACAATAAAAAAAGTCCTGGTTCGCTTCGCTCTCCTGGTCCTTTAATTTGTCTGCTTAGCAAAGCAAGCTTTGCACGCCGCCAAATAAAAAATCCCGCACTTCGTGCAGGACTTTTTCTATCGTGCCCAGGACTGGATGGTTTTCGCTTCGCTTACACATCGCAATGAGCTGGTCTTACCCAAAGCCTTTCCCCCGCCTTCGGCGTGGGCGGTCGTTTTCCCTTGCTCGCTTTTGAAAGCAAGCTTTCAACGCTCACAATGAAAAACGCCCTTCCAACTTCGTTGG
>JBIIDB010000023.1:0-16394 GCA_044238505.1 Chitinophagaceae bacterium
TCGGGACCGCCCCCGCTGTATTCCCATTTGTCGATGTAGATGGTGTTGTTGCCAAGCGATTTGATCTCGTTTTGAATATTCTGCTCCAGACTATTGACAGTGGCCAGCACACCGATAATGCAAAATATGCCTATGGTGATACCAAAGAGCGATAAAAAGGTGCGGAGCTTGTTTTTCCATAACTCCTGTATGGCCATTTTAAAGCTGCTGACAACAATCTCAAGGGTGCCCTTTATCATAGTGCAAATGTACTGTCAATCGGGGGCTCGTGAGCTAATTTTTGACAGACGGCTTGGCAGCGCGGCGACCGGCCAGGCGGCAAGTGCCGCCGCCCCCTTACCTTTGCGGCGCTTCTATGAAATATCAGCTCGAAATCGCCAAGCGACGCAGTTTTGCCATCATCTCTCACCCCGATGCCGGAAAGACCACGCTTACCGAAAAGTTTCTGCTTTTCGGGGGCGCTATTCAGGTGGCGGGTGCAGTAAAGAGCAATAAGATAAAAAAACATGCCACCAGTGACTTTATGGAGATCGAACGGCAGCGAGGTATTTCGGTGGCCACCTCGGTGATGAGTTTTGAGTACAAGGGAACTCTTATCAATCTGTTGGATACGCCCGGGCACAAAGATTTTGCAGAAGACACCTACCGTACCCTCACTGCGGTCGATAGTGTGATCTTGGTAGTTGACAGCGTAAATGGGGTAGAGGAGCAAACACGCCGTCTTATGGAGGTCTGTCGCATGCGTGATACGCCCGTGATCGTTTTTATCAATAAAATGGATCGCGACGGGAAAAATCGTTTCGACCTGTTAGAGGAGATCGAAAAGGAATTGGCTATCCGGCTGCATCCCATGACGTGGCCTATCAACAGCGGCAAGGATTTTAAGGGGGTATACAATATGGCCGATCAGAGTTTGTTGCTCTTTAGGGCCGGCACCCGTGCCGATGAGGATACCTTGCAGATCGCTTCTTTGGCCGATCCGGTACTTGAACAAAAGTTGGGCGAAAAAGATGCGCAGCAATTGCGAGAAGATGCCGAATTGGTCGAAGGCGTATACGGAGCGCTTGATGTGGAGGAATATCTCCAAGCCAAGGTAGCGCCCGTTTTTTTTGGCAGTGCCATCAATAATTTCGGCGTCAAGGAAATGCTCGATACGTTCATTCGGATAGCTCCCACACCTCGCAGCCGGATGTCTACGGCTCGCACTGTGGATGTGCAAGAGGAAAAGATGAGCGGATTTGTATTTAAGATCCATGCTAACCTTGACCCCAAGCACCGGGACCGCATTGCATTTTTTAGAATTTGTGCAGGAAAATTTGAGCGAAACAAGTACTACCACCATGTTCGCCTCGATAAAGACGTGCGCTTTAGTAATCCTTACTCATTCATGGCCAGAGATAAAAGTATCATAGAGGATGCGTACGCAGGTGATGTGGTAGGGCTTTTCGACACCGGAAACTTTAAGATCGGTGATACCCTCACCGAGGGCGAAGATTTTTATTTTACGGGCATCCCTTCTTTTTCACCGGAGATTTTTAAAGAGGTGGTCAACAAGGATCCCCTCAAGACCAAACAACTCGAAAAAGGCTTGTTGCAGCTTACCGATGAAGGCGTAGCCCAGCTGTTCACCCAGTTCGGGGGCAATAAAAAGATCATCGGATGTGTGGGCGAGCTGCAGTTTGAAGTTATCCAATACCGCTTGTTGCATGAGTATGGTGCTTCTGTGGTCTTCAATACACTGCCTTTTTATAAAGCCTGTTGGCTTCGCTCAGCGGATCCCGCCAAAGTGGAGGCTTTTTTGCGATTCAAGCAGGCAAATGCTGCCGCTGACAAAGATGGTCTTCCGGTTTACCTCGCGCAAAGCGAATGGTTTTTGAATACCGAACGTACCAATAACCCGGATATCGAGTTTTTATTCACCAGCGAAGTACACGCTGTCGGTTAGTCAAAGGAGGCCAGCACTCCGGTGTAATTATGGGGGCTGATTTTTTTTAATTCCTTTTTGACCGAGGCTTTAATAGCTAATTCGTCAATAAAACGATGCAGCGTTTGTTTGGTGATTCGCTGTTGCCCGCGGGTCAGTTTCTTCAGGGCTTCGTAGGGTTTCGGATAGCCTTCTCTTCTTAGCACGGTTTGTATCGCTTCGGCGACCACGGCCCAGTGTTGGTCCAGATCCTCGTAGATACGGGAATCATTGAGTTTGATCTTGCTCAATCCTTTCTCCAAGGAGCGGATGGCGATAAGGGTATGGGCAACCGGTACTCCCAGATTACGAAGCACGGTCGAATCGGTCAGGTCGCGCTGCAAACGGGAAATCGGCAGCTTGGCCGCTAAATGCTCGAAGAGGGCATTGGCGATCCCCAGATTTCCCTCGGCATTTTCGAAATCGATGGGATTTACTTTATGCGGCATCGCCGATGAGCCTACCTCTCCGGCTTTGGTCTGTTGCAGAAAATATTCCAGCGAGATGTAGGTCCACAGGTCCCGACAAAAGTCAATCAGAATGGTATTGATGCGGCGCATCGTATCGAGATGTGCCGCCAACTGATCATAATGCTCGATCTGTGTTGTGTGTTGCTGCCGGATCAGCCCCAAGGACTGGAGAAATTCATTACCGAACCGTATCCAGTTAGTATGCGGAAAAGCGACATGATGCGCATTAAAGTTTCCGGTCGCACCGCCGAATTTACCGGTGAACGGGATTCCGATGAATTGCTCAATCTGGTTCTGAATCCTCTCTACAAAAACCATCATTTCTTTTCCAAGCCGGGTGGGACTGGCCGGCTGTCCGTGAGTACGAGCCAGCATGGGGATCTCTTTCCAGTCTTCGGCAAGGACACGGATCTCGGTTTTTAAATTCAGTAGGGCCGGTAGGTACTCATACTCCATGGCGTGCTTCCAGGCCAGCGGTATAGCCGTATTATTGATGTCTTGCGAAGTGAGACCAAAGTGTACCCACTCAGTGAGTGAAGCTGCGCCGCATTTTTCGAGTTCCTGCTTGAGAAAGTATTCTACGGCCTTAACATCGTGATTCGTTGTTTTTTCAATCTTTTTTATCTCGAGGGCCTGCTCAGATGAAAAGCCTTGCACAAGCTGTCGAAGATGACGTTGGGCCACAGGGGCTAAGCGGATCAGTTTTTTCTTATGAAGGAACAGCAGGTACTGTACCTCGATCTCTACCCGGTATTTGATCAGTCCGAACTCCGAAAAAAATTCATCGAGCTGTTGAATCTGGCTGCGGTAACGTCCGTCTACGGCAGAAATGGCGGTCAGTGTGCTGAGTTCCATGTGTATTAATTGGCAAAGGAATCTTGAACCAGTACCTTTGTGCACTGCAAATTTAACTCAATTGAACAAGATACGGGTCGGCATCGTCAATTACCTCAACACCAGGCCCTTGCTCTACGGGTTAGAGCGCAGCTCTGCCTTGCCTGAGATGGAATTGAGGTCTGATTATCCCTCCCGGCTGGCCCAGCTGTTAATTCGTGACGAAATTGATCTGGGACTGGTTCCGGTCGCTACCCTGGCCGAGCGGCCTGACTTTATCCGGGTCGGTTACCATTGCATTGCATCCGAAGGGCCGGTGGCTTCGGTTTGTTTATTCAGCAACGTTCCGCTCTCAGCGATCAAGACGGTATGGCTCGATTATCAAAGCCGTACTTCGGTTATGCTGCTTCGGATTTTATTTCGTGAGTACTGGAAATTGCCCGTTCGTTTCGCAGAGACAGCAGTGGCGGATTATCTCACTCAGATCCAGGGAGATTGCGCCGGCTTGGTGATCGGAGACAGGGCACTCGAGCAGCGATCTCGCTTTCCCTATGTGTACGACCTGGCTGAGGCCTGGAAGCAGTTTCAACAGGTTCCTTTTGTATTTGCGGCTTGGGTGGCTCGCCGTCCGTTGCCAGATTCGTTCATGGTTCGGTTTAATGCAGCCAATGAATGGGGACTGGATCGGATAGAGCGAGTACTTGAAGCCTACCCGGCCTTTCCTCATTATGATCTCGCCACTTATTTTTCGCGTAATATCGCTTACCGCTGGGATGAGAAAAAAGAAACCGGATTACAGGCTTTTTTGCGTTTAATAGGCGCGAATAACTAACTTGAGACTATGCCGACTTCTCCGACATCTGCTGTAGCGATTAACCGGCTGACTCATTCCAGCATCACCTGGCGAAGCCGGGACTACCTACATTATTCTTCCTTCTTCAGGGTGCTGCGATCGGCTATTGCCGATTTCGCAACGGGGGATCTGCTGGATATCGGTTGTGGGAACAAGCCTTTTGAGCCGCTGTTCGAAAACCGCATATCCCGTTATTTCGGAGTAGACATGGCTCAGTCGCATCTGAATAAAGTGGATCTGATCTGTGATGCAACCCGGATACCCTTACCAGACGCGCATGTTGATACGGTTTTTTGCACACAGACCATAGAACATGTTTTTGATCATGGCAAGATGCTGGCAGAGGCTTTTCGTTTATTAAAGCCCGGCGGACACCTGATCTTATCAGGTCCATTTTACTGGCCTTTGCATGAAGAGCCTTTTGATTTCTTCCGGTTCACTCGATACGGATTCGAGCAGTTGGTGCAGCAACATGGATTCCAACTGATCCGTATACAAGAAAATGGGGGTTTGTGGGCATTGGCGGGACAATCGCTGATCCATGCGCTGGTCAACAGTAAAATCGGGCTCATTCGGTTTTTGTTTGGCCGTTGTCGTTTCTATATAGTGTTCAACCTGCTATTCGGATGGATGGACCGCATCGATATGAATTCATCCGCCACCATCAATTATGTCTTGATAGCAAAAAAGCCATGTTAGTAAGCCTCTATCGAAAAATCCGCTCTCAGTATAGGCAACGGGTCGGTTACCCGTTGAGCACCCGGCTGGTCCTCGGTTTATTACGCCGCCATCCCTTATTTCGGAATATCAGAAAAGAAGGGGCATCCGTTTATTTTGATTTTGGCACCTTGCGGGGACTCGCTGCCCGGGTCTTTCCACACAGCGATCTGCATGTACTGAAGCAAGTGCTTCTGGAAAAGGAATATGCAGCGGCTGTTGAATTTATCGAGGAACAGGGCTTGTTGAATCAGCCACTATATATCATAGATGCCGGGGCCAATGTGGGGTATACTTCAGCTTATTTTAGTCACTGTTTTTCGAAGGTTCATTTGTTGGCTGTTGAACCCGATTCGGCCAATTATAATTTGTTGGTTCATAACCTGCGGGTCGCTACTCAACAAGGTCAGTCCCTATCGCCCCTGCGGGCGGCGCTGTTGGGTAAAGCCGGGATTCCCGTGCAGATCGATCGACAGGCAGGCGATAAAAAGGACTGGTCTTTTACGATCACCAAGTCAGTCGGTAGGGCCGATATAACCAGTGTGTCTGTTACTTCATTAATGCAGCAGTATAACTGGAAGCAGATTGATGTTTTGAAAATTGATATCGAAGGTAGCGAGGAGGCCGTCTTTCAGGAGCAGGCTGATTTGTCCTTTCTTCCCTATACCCGTCTGATCATGGTGGAGATACACGACCATATGGCTGATCGGGTCCGCATAAAGCAGTTACTCACTGATCACGGATTTACTTGTACCGACCATTCAGAAACTACTTTTGCCGTGAATACAAAATTTTCTCCGTATGTCCGTTGACCTTTCAGTCATCACTGCTTGTTATAACCATGGCATTTTTCTTCAAGAAATGTGTCAGAGTGTAGCTCGTTCACTCGAGAATATTTCTTATGAGCATATCATTGTCAATGACGGCTCTACTGATGCGGAGACCCTGCGGCAGCTGGCCCTGCTCGAACAAAAAGGACTGCGGGTCTTGCACCAGGAAAACCGAGGATTGGCCGCCGCTCGTAATGCAGGGATTCAACAAGCCCGCGGACGCTATCTGCTCCCGATGGATTGTGATAATTTGCTACAACCCGGGTGGGTGTCCGGTGCCATCGATTTTCTTGATCAGCATCCCCGCTGTGGTACGGTGTACACCGATGCGGTATTTATCGGAGAAAAAAAAGGCCACTGGAAGGTGGGGGCCTTCAATTTGCAACGCCTGATGTTATCCAATTATATCGATGCCTGTGCCCTGATCCGCAAGACCTGTTGGGAACATATCGGAGGCTATGATGAAAACCGGGTGATCATGATGTGGTCTGATTGGGATTTTTGGCTTCGGTTAGCCTTTGAAGGATACCGCTTCGAATACCGGGAACTTACCGGGTTTTCTTACCGCGTTGCCGCAGGCTCCATGGTACATGGTGCCGACAGAAATCAGTATCAGGAAGCTTGCCGCTATTTCTACACAAAGCATGCGGCCCTATTGGGAGATATCCACTTGTTTACCCGACTGAACGGAGTTAAGATCTTTTTGGCAAAATATACCCCTCAACTGTTTCGCCTGCTGATTCGCTTGGGGGTCATTAAAAATCCTTATTCGCTCTGGTGATGATCTCTGTTATCATTATAAATTATAACAGCTTTGCACTCACTTCGGATTGTATCCGTTCTGTCTATCGCTATACGGAGGGCACTCCATTTGAACTGATCCTTGTTGATAACGCATCCGTCGAGTGTGATCCGCATAATTTTTTAATTGAATTTCCGAACCTGGTATTGGTTTGCAGTGATCAGAATCTGGGATTTGCCGGTGGCAACAACTTGGGAATCCAACAGGCCAAGGGAGATCATATTTTATTGCTCAACAGTGATACGCTGTTACAGGAAGACAGTATCACACGCGCACTTGATTTTCTACGCCGCAACCCCGGTACCGGCGTGGTGGGTTGCCGACAGGTCTATCCTGACGGTCAGTCGCAAGCGGTGGCGCGTCGCTTTCGCACCCTTCAGTGGGAACTACTTGATCTGTTTCGTTTCTTGCTGTATCTGATGCCTTACGACCGCCGTTCAAGCCGCATGCTGGGCCGTTATTTTCGCCAAGATGAAAACACAGAAGCTGATTGGGTGAACGGTGCTTTTTTTCTGATGCCTGCTGCTGTCTTGTCGCAGCTGCCCGGGCAAAAGCTCGATGAGCGCTTTTTTATGTATGGCGAAGATGTGCTCTGGTGTCACCAGATTCATCAGCTGGGGTATCGTATTTTGTATTTTGCGGGTACCACTCTGATTCATTATTCCGGAGGCAGCACGCAATTAAAAAAGCAACTGGCCCTTCGCAAAACGATGATTCGTCACGAGCTGGAGATTGCCAGCATTCGGCAGGGCAGGGGATTGGCTTATCGCCTGTTCGCGGTTGTCTTTATTAGCAAAGAGTATCTGCGTTATGCCGCCAAGTGGTTGATTTTTCGCCTTACCGGTCAGTTAATTCGCTAAACTGCCGAGCATTTTTTCAATCACCCGGTCCCACTGGTAGTAATCATAAAAATCGGCGGGGGTGACTGGTTTTTTTTGTTGTAGCTGTTCTGCTTTTTCTAAAATCTGTCGGGTAAATTCAGTCCAGTTTTCATCAGGGCAAATGGTCAGCATCTCTTCGGCGCGTACCGGATCTAATCCGATAGCTCCCGAGCGGAACGAAATTACCGGTGTTCCATAAGCAATCGATTCGATCATTTTAGTCTTGATGCCTCCTCCTTGTGTTACCGGGTTTAAAAAAAGATCAGCTCCTTTAAAGTAGCGTTCAATGTCTTCTACAAATCCGGCATAATACACCTGTAGCGCTCGGTAAGCGTGTAGGTCTTTATCCTTTTTGGGAAGACCTTTTCCGCAAATGAGTAACGCAAAACGGCCGGGATACTCTTTTTGTAGTCTTGGCATCAGCTCTTTTAGTAGTTGCTTTAGGGCACTGTAATTAGGAGCGTAATCTAGCGAGCCATTAAAAAATAAAATCGTTTGTTGATTGTCTAGGGTATGTTTTTCGACTAGTGCTGCTCGGCAGGCGGCCTTGTCTGTTGGACATTGCTTCAGTAGAGTGCCGTAAGGTATTTCCAGGCAATTCGCCGGATTGATTTGCCAGTTTTGTATTGCAAATTGTCTGTCCTCTTTCGAAATAAATGCAATCTTATCGGCTACCTGAAAGGTCTTACGTTCATATCTTTCTAATAGCGGCCACCATAACTTTCTAAGTGAGCGAAATCGCTGGTATTCGATATTATGGGTGTGGAGGAGAGTTTTGATACCGGTTTTTTCCTTGATGATCCGGGCTAGCCACCCATAGTAAGGATGTTCCCAGCAGATCCAATCATAATGATTGCGTTCTATGAGATCGATCAGCGTTGCCGTAAGGGTTACATCTGCATAGCGAAAAAAAGAGTAGGGCAGTACGGGTAGTAGTCGGTAGTGTTCCGAGGGGGTGTATCCTGTGTCCTGCGCGGTGCTGATCACCGTAACGCGGGCTTGTTGGCCTAAGGCATCCAGAAACTGAGCAATATATTTTTGTCCGCCCGATCGAGCCGGTAAAAAAGTGTAGGGCGCTACAACGAGAATTTTTTTGCTCACAGTTTAGTTTTTGACCCCTGAAGTTCTGCTTGTTTTATATGCCATAAATAACCCGGTCATCACTACCAGCGTGATCAACACCGATGATCCATACATCACGGTGTTGCCGGTCTTGACCGAAACAGGTTCAAAAATAAATTCAATGCGGTGCTGCCCAGCTGGCACTAACAAGCCTCTGAGCACATAGTTTGCATTCACATAATCGGTCTTTTTCCCATCCACGTAGGCGTTCCATCCCTTCGGATAGTAGATCTCGCTAAACACGGCAAAGCGGGGTTTACTGCCGGCCGTTTCGTAGACAAGGGTGTCGTTGTCAAATCGGGTGAGCGTCAGCGTGGCGCTGCTGTCACGCTCAAATTTTGTGGTGGTAAGACCGGCTGATTTTTCTACCAGGGCTATCGTACGAAGATCAGTTTCCCCCAGCTGCTGCAGGGTTGCCGCACGATCGTTGGTCAACACAATGCTGTCGACCAGCCAGCAGCTGCCATAGGCCGAATCGCGGTTGCTGATCAGCGAGGGTTGATTAACAGAGGGGTCGTTGACGATCACATACCGGGTGTTCAGCATGTTCATGATGGTTGGGTTCACGCCACCGGAAAAATATTTTTCGATGAGGTCCTGGTAGATCCTGAGTTTGGCAGCATGATAGCCACCTACCGAACGATGATGATAAGAGGTGATGGCATCGTTAAAGGTGCTAGTGCTGAGGTTGAGCACCCGGTAACTTGGATCGCTGTCTTTCAAGATCTCTTGATCGATAGGAGTGGGAGCAAAGTTTTTTTGTTGATACTCATCGGCCGAAACATAACTTTCACTAGGTAAATAATCTTTACTGGTCAAGGTCAATTCTACGGTAGAAATCACGATCAACAGCGCTAACGCCCAAAACTTTCCCAGGTAATTTTTTAAATAGGCCCAGACAATACCGACTAACACGAGCGCCAGTAACAAGGCTCTGAGCAGGGCGCTGCCGAACATGTCTTTTCTCTCCTGCTTCATGCTGCCAATGATCAGTCTGGCAAATTCGTCAGAGCCGTCCTTGTCGGTGTAGCCGGCCAAGATCTGCGCATCAATGGGGGCTCCGTACTGTTGAAACAACCAAAACAGTAGTAGAATCCCAAACAATCCGGCCAAGGGGGCCAGTACTTTTTTTGAAAGCAGGTCCGATACACTCCATCCTCCATTAGTCAGTTGTGACAAGCCCAGTACGGCGGCAACGGATAGGCCTACTTGCGGAATGACCTGTGCCATCGAAGGAGCTCTGAATTTATTGAACAAGGGCATGTATTCAAAGAGCAACATATTGAAGAAAGCAAAATTTTTGCCCCACGAAATAAATAGCCCAAGCAGGGTTGCGGCCAGCAGCCCCCAACGAAGCGGACCCTTTGAGAACAAAAATCCCCAGAGGGCGAACACTACTATCAGCACTCCCAGATAAGCCGGCCCGGCCGTGTAGGGTAATCCGCCCCAGTATTGTGGCAAGCCTTGTGCCAGTTGCTCGGCATTGGCCTGGTCGATCCCTTTTTCCATCAGGTCATTGGCGATCTGAGAGCCTTCTTCGAATCGACGACTATGTCCACCTCCGAAGGCATTGGGAAGCAGCAGCGTAAAACTCTCTTTTGGAGCTAATGAATACTCGAATGCATACGAAGTGTCTAATCCCTTTGTTTGGGCAGGAATCACATTCCCACTTTCATCGATAGACAGCTCTTTGCCGCCGCGCATGGTGTAGCGGCTGTACTCCGAGCTGGTCAGTAAAATAAGAGCATTGCCTCCAATGGCAAGCAGTGCCGCGCTCAAACTTATGGCAAGCGACAGCAGCAGGTGTTTCCACTCTTTGTTGCGGATCCAATCAATGGCATAAGCCACCGAAACAAGCAGCGCGATCAGGAAAAAATAATAGGTGATCTGCAGGTGATTGGCGGCGATCAGCAAATAGGCACCCAAGGTAGAGAGACTCAATCCCAACCAATATTTTTTGTGATAGGTGAGCAAGAGCCCCGCCAGCAGTAGCGGTAAAAATGCTGTGGCTATCATTTGTGTATCGTGTCCGGCCGCGATAATAACAGGGTTATAGGTCGAAAAGGCATAACCGGTCGCTACCAGTGTTGCTATCATCGGAGCCGCCCCGAGCGTCAGGGCCAGCAGGTAAAAACAGACACAAGCTAAAAAGAAAAAGTTCATGGGTTTGGGAAGCCCCAGCATAAAAAATTCAGCCAGGTTGGGCAAAATAGATTTTCCTTCCATAGCCACCTGGTAATTGGGCATACCGCTGAAGAGGGTAGGATTCCAAAGCGGAAAATGTCCCTTAGCTGCTTTGTACTCGAGGGAGTTTTGCGCCATTCCCTTCCAGCTTACGTTGTCGTGCTGGTCTAATTGATTGCCCTGCAGGGCCGGCCAACAAAAGAACGCTGCTACCAAAATAAAGAAAAGCAGGGCCGCCACATGGGGAAGGGCCTTCTTGAGTAAGGCATTTTGCATGGAGAAAAGATTTGAGCAACAAAATAATGCTATTTTCATGGATAAGTAAAACCCCTGTATGGTACAATCTATCATCGCCAATAAGGCCAATCGTTTGTTTCTGATCTTGGGTGGCTTCTTTATTGCCAATGCTTTGATCGCCGAGATCATAGGGGTCAAGATATTTTCGCTCGAACAAACCCTTGGGTTGTCACCTCTTTCGTTGCGTATTCTGGGCAATGAGCTTTCCTTTAATCTGACGGCCGGGGTGCTGCTTTGGCCGGTAGTCTTCATTATGACAGACCTGATCAATGAGTATTATGGCACCAGGGGTGTTCGTTTTTTATCTTGGCTTACGGCTGGTTTGATCGCGTTTGCCTTTATCATTTTTATGGGGGCTATTCGGCTTTCACCTGCGGCTTTTTTTGTAACGGGTAAGCAGGGAAGCGGGGTGCCCGATATGCAACTGGCTTATGCCAGTGTCTTGGGGCAGGGGGGCTTTATTATTGTTGGCTCGCTGACCGCCTTTTTGTTAGGGCAGTTAGTCGATGTGATGGTCTTTCACCGCATTAAGCGGTTGACAGGCGAAAAATTTATTTGGTTGCGGGCCACGGGATCGACGCTGGTCTCACAGTTTCTCGACAGTTTTGTCGTTTTATTCATCGCCTTCTACATCGGCACCAGAGTCAATGCGCAACCCGGCGATTTTGAGTGGCCTTTTAGTCTCTTTATGGCCGTAGGTATTGTCAATTACTGTTACAAGTTTACTGTTGCGATAGTATTGACTCCGGTAATTTACTGGGTGCATGCGCTCATCGAGAATTATCTTGGGCATGAGCTGGCTGCCTCCATGAAAAAAGAGGCTATGCTTAGTTGACGGGAAATCGCTGCAGCAGTTGATCGGCCACGATCTTATCTATCGGCAAACTCATGACGTCCGGACCGAATTCCTTAAAATGAACAAAGCGAAAGGCTTCTGTTTGGCGGTGCTGTTGGTAAATTGCCAGTTCTCTTTCATCGAAATCAAAAGGCTTTGTCTTGAGGGTCACCTTGAATGCTTCGAGCGGACGAACGGCATAGTAAATCGAGATAATCTGATGCGCCGGATTAAAGGCTGAAATTTGAAAATAATCCGTGGTGTAGATATGTTCATCTACGGAAACCCGCAGATCCATCTCTTCTAAAAATTCACGGGCCAGGCATTCGCGCGTGCCTTCTCCGAATTGAAGCCCCCCGCCCGGAAATTTGGTAAAGCGATCTTCTTTGATCCATTCATCACTGACCAAGATGCCCTGAGCGGGGTCTTGCAAAATGCCATAAACGCGAATGGTAAATTGTTTCATGGTCTTAGGTGTTCCAGGTCCAGGGTTGTTTCAAAAACAAAGGAAGCAGGTCCGCGCAGCCAGATAGCGCTATATCCGGTTTTTTCTTTCGTAAAACGAACAAGCAGGTCTCCTCCCTTGGTTTGCACGTTGATCTGCTGGGTGCCTATGTGTTCGGACGCGTATACCAGTGCCGCAGCAACAGCGCCGGTGCCGCAGGAGTAGGTTTCATTCTCCACACCGCGCTCATAGGTGCGTACACGAAGGGTGTCAGGATCGGCGGTTCGTTGTACAAAATTTACGTTGATACCCTTTTCACGGTAGCGATCACTGTTTCGGATGGACCGTCCAAGCGCTGCTACATTGGTATTATCGAGATCTTCAACAGGCAGTACCAGATGTGGCGAACCGGTATCGACAAAAACGCCATCGGCATGGGGGACCAACGCTGTTACAGGTTGCATCAGCAGTGATATCGTGCCATCGGGCTCCCGACGGGCACGGTGATCGCCATCGGCCGCGGAAAAAAAGTATTCATCTTTAACGATCCCTGCGTGATGCGCAAATTGTATAGTGCACCGCGCCCCGTTGCCGCAAAAACTTCCGGGCTTACCGTCTGCGTTAAAGTAACGCATAGAAAAATCTTTATTCACTTCGGACTCCAGTAAAATAAGGCCGTCGGCACCAACGCCAAAACGACGGTCACAAAGTAGTTGTATGTGCGGAGCTGTCAGTTTCGTATAGAGACCGCTACGGTTATCTCCGAGCAAAAAATCATTTCCGGTTCCCTGGTATTTATAAAATCGAAGGGCGCTCATAGGTCGTCCGCAAAGGTTTGCAAAAAGCGCTGGATCAATTTTTCAACGGCTGCCTGCACATTTTGCGAAAAAGTTTGGGAGACTCGGTTGGCTACCACGGCATTCAAGGCTAAGCACTGATGGCCTAACAGACGACCTAATCCGTAGATAGCAGCCGTTTCCATCTCCATATTGGAGATTCGGTGGATGCCATGACGAAACTGGGTGAGGCTGTCAACGAACTGAGGGTGCTTGAGCCCCAGCCGTACCACGCGACCTTGGGGGCCATAGAAGCCGGGTGCGGTGATGGTGATACCATGGTGAAGGTCCGATACGAATAATCCGAGTAACGATGGGGCGGCACTACTGATGTAGGGCAGTCCTGATAGGTGGTGAAATTGGGTTTGCGCACAGAAGGCGTCCAACAAAGTGGTTTCCTCTGTTGTTGGTTCCATCTTGTAGTAGTGCAACAAGTTGTCTATACCCAGTCCATGGGTGGAGGCCACCAGCGCATCGACAGGAATATCTTTTTGCAGCGATCCTGTAGTTCCGAGGCGGATAATGCGTAGAGCGGTCAATTCCTTTTTGGGGAGTCGTGTGTGGAGGTCTATGTTCACGAGCGCATCGAGCTCATTCATTACAATATCGATGTTGTCAGGTCCGATACCCGACGAAAGTACCGTGATCCTTTTTTGTCCGATTCGGCCGGTGTGGGTAATAAATTCGCGGTGCTCACCCTTATGGTCAATTTGGTCAAAATATTTGCTCACCTCAGCGACACGTCCGGGATCTCCTACGGTAATAACGGTAGGGGCTAATTCTTCGGGGCGAAGATCAAGGTGGTATACGGCACCTCGCGAATTGATGATTAGTTCAGAGGGGGCAATCGGCTTCATGGATGTCAAAAATAGTGCTTATTTTCGCAGCGTTTCTATCGGGTCCTGTGGCCGAGTGGCTAGGCAGAGCTCTGCAAAAGCTCCTACAGCGGTTCGAATCCGCTCGGGACCTCTCTTCACCCCCGTCAACCTGTTGTTGGCGGGGGTTTGTTTTTTCACGTCGTTTTTCGGGTTGTACTGTAAATTTGCATGCTATGTTGACTCAAGAGGAAGAGAAGTTTATTGTGTACTGGCAACAGCAACGCCTGCAAAAGAAAAAATGGATCAGACAACTGGCCGTGGGGTTACCCATGGGAATGGCACTGGTGATTGGCGTTACCCTCAATTTGGTCTCGGGCTGGTACACAAGGGCACAGATGGTCATGTTTAGAGAAAGTGCCTCGCTGGTGATCGTTTTGTTGGTTGCCGCCCTGGCATTGGTAGTCTTTATGGTCGTGTTCTCCTCTCGTCATCGCTGGGACCAGCAAGAACAGCGGTATCTTGAGTTCATGCAGCGAAAAGCTTCTCAGCCTGGTCAATCAGAGAACAAAAAGCCATCCTCCTTAACTAGTTAAAAATTTTTCTACATGAATACGTTTCGCAGCAACAATTTCAGCTTTGTGTTAGGAGCAGCCCTTATCTTATTTTTTAACGGATGTGTAAAAGACAAGACCTGTGTACCCAAGACGGTGGCCAGTGAGCAAGCTACCATGCAGGGGTATGCCACTGCTAATAATATGACCGTTCAGGCACATCCCAGCGGAATGCTATACCAGATCGTGAGTCCCGGAAATGGGGCTACGCCGAATCTGGCCTCGAGGGTGTCGGTGCGTTATACCGGTAAATTGATGAACGGAACCATTTTCGATTCCCGCACCACAACGCCTGCGGAGTTTACGCTAGGACAAGTGATCACGGGATGGCAGATAGGGGTGCCGCTTATCCAAAAGGGAGGTACCATCCGACTACTAATTCCTTCCTCGCTTGCCTATGGTTGCACGGCCACAGGTCCCATACCGGCCGATGCGGTCCTTTATTTTGAGATTGAATTGGTAGATGTAAGATAACCTATGCCGCACGAAGCGATATCCGCCTTTGATATTTTCAAGATCGGCATTGGCCCTTCCAGTTCGCATACTCTGGGCCCATGGCGCGCTGCCTTGCGCTTTGTAGAAGAACTGCGTGCTTCCGGAGAACTGTTGCAGGTTACCACCCTGCGCGTTTTATTGTATGGTTCCTTGGCGAAAACAGGTAAGGGGCACGGCACCGATGTAGCCGTTCAGTTAGGTTTGTCCGGAGAGGACCCTGTGCACTTTCCGGTCGAGGAACTTCAACCCCGCCTTAAAACTATCGCCAGCATGAATCGTCTCTTGTTGGGGGGTAGTCACGAAATTGTTTTCGATCCTCGAGAAGACATAGACTTTTTGATCACCGAAACACTGCCCTTTCATTCTAACGGTATCAGTTTCTTGGCCGCTCTTTCGTCGGGGGCTCATCGGGCTGCCACCTTTTATTCCATCGGCGGTGGTTTTGTGGTCAAAGAAGGAGAAACTTCTTCCTCGCAGCAGCTTGTGGACCTTCCTTTTCCCATCAATGATGCGGCCGATCTGCAGCATTGGTGTATCAAGACCGGGTTGTCGATTCACGAGATCGTGTTGGAGAACGAATCGGCCTGGAGACCGGAGGCGGCCACGCGTAGCATGGGTATGCAGATCTGGAATGTCATGCAGGATTGTATTTATCGGGGATGTCATACAGCCGGCGTATTACCCGGAGGGCTGGATGTGAATCGCAGAGCAGCCGATCTCAATAAGAAGCTTTTGGCCGGACATGCCGGGTATCAAGATAAAAAAGGTTGGATCGATCTCATTCGGTCGGGCGGCAACGGGTTTAAGTACACACTCGATTGGGTGAGTTGTTTCGCTTTGGCGGTCAACGAAGAGAATGCTGCCTTTGGAAGAGTGGTAACGGCTCCTACCAACGGTGCGGCCGGTGTTATTCCGGCCGTGCTGCAATATTTTATTTGTTTTTGCAATGGCGACAGCGAAGAAAAGATCCTTGCTTTTCTTTTTACGGCTGCCCAGATCGGTACCCTTTTTAAAAAGGGGGCCACTCTTTCTGCGGCGATGGGAGGTTGTCAAGCTGAGATCGGAGTGTCATCTGCCATGGCTGCTGCCGGTCTCACCGAGGCTATGGGTGGCACGCAGCGACAAGTGTTGATGGCCGCCGAGATCGCTATGGAACATCACCTGGGTCTTACCTGTGATCCTATAGGCGGATTGGTGCAAGTGCCTTGCATAGAGCGCAACACCATGGGCGCCATCAAAGCCATCACGGCTTCGCAGTTGGCGTTGCAAAGTGCTCCCGACCTGGCTAAGGTCTCTCTTGATGCTGTTATCAGGACCATGTGGGAGACAGCCCAAGATATGAATCACAAATACAAAGAAACGGCCGATGGCGGATTAGCCATCAATGTGCCACTGAGTTTG
>JBIIDB010000145.1:0-4711 GCA_044238505.1 Chitinophagaceae bacterium
GAATACGAGCAATATCGGGTTCGCTCTGCAGTAAGTTTAAAAAAGTGGTCATGGCCGCTACGCCATCCAAAAGGGCATCGTCCATGTTCACATCGAGTATCTGGGCTCCGTTCTCTACCTGCTGACGAGCTACGCTCAGAGCCTCTTCGTACTTATTCTCTCTAATGAGGCGGGCAAATTTCTTTGAGCCGGTCACATTGGTGCGTTCACCGACATTGACAAAATTCGTTTCGGGGCGAACCACCAGGGGCTCCAGTCCGGAGAGGCGTAAAAAAGGAAAAATAGTTACGGGTTCTTGCATAATGCGGTGTTGAATGCTGGAGTGTGGATCTATACAGTGGCAGGAATAGTTTTTTCAAGGCGGGGTAAGGGGCGAGGCGTCAGTCCCTTTACGTGCTCGGCAATATGTCGAATATGATCAGGGGTGGTGCCGCAGCAACCGCCTACAATGTTCACAAATCCCTCACGGGCCCACTCTTCTAAATAGTGTCCGGTGTCTTCGGGACGTTCATCATATTCACCCATGGCATTAGGGAGTCCGGCATTGGGGTAGGCCGATACATAACAGCTGGCCAGTTGTGAGAGTTCTTCTATGTGCGGACGCATTTCTTTAGCGCCCAATGCACAATTAAGACCAATGCTCAGCGGGCGGGCATGCATCACCGACGTATAGAAAGCTTCCAGTGTTTGACCACTCAGTGTACGCCCCGATGCATCGGTTATAGTGCCACTGATCATGATGGGTAGCGGCTCACGCTGCTGCTCATGAAAATATTTTTTAATCGCGTAAATCGCTCCTTTGGCATTGAGCGTGTCAAAGATGGTTTCGATCAGTAAGAGATCTACGCCGCCTTCTACCAGTCCGGCCACTTGCTCATAATAAGCCGCTACCACCTCATCGAAGGTAACCGCTCGGTAGCCTGGGTTATTGACATCGGGCGATAAGGAAAGTGTCTTGTTGAGTGGGCCCATGGCACCGGCCACCCAGGCGGTCTTGCCCGATCTTTTGATCGCTTCGCGTGCGCAGCGAGCTGCGGCCATATTCAGTTCTTTGGCCAAGGACTGCATTTCATAATCGGCCAACGCAATAGTAGTGCTGCTGAACGTATTGGTCTCGATAATATCGGCTCCTGCCTCTACATATTGCTGGTGTATCCCAATGATGATATCAGGTTGTGTAAGATTAAGCAGATCATTGTTGCCTTTTACATCACAAGGCCACTCCTTAAATCGTTCTCCCCGATAATCTTCTTCGGTAAGCTTGTGTCGCTGGATCATGGTGCCCATGGCGCCGTCGATAACCAAAATGCGTTGCTGCAGACTTTCTTCAATTCGCTTCATGTCGAGTAGGATTTAAATACCTGCTACGACCGGTCTGTAGTTGCTCGGAGATAATGACTGATAAACGAGAGGAAACTGCTAACGTTTCTTGCCGTTTATTAGTTCTGTTGGGGAAAGGCCGAACAATAAACAAATCCGCCCGTAAGAAAGGCAAATTTACTATACAATGCGTAATTCACCAAGTATAGGGGTATCGGCTTATAAACCACTGATGTATCGATCAAGAGGCAGACGGTTCTGCAGGCTGCGCGCCAGCGTCATTTCGTCGGTGTATTCCAGTTCGCCGCCAAATGCGACCCCCCTTGCGATCGTGCTGATCTTGACAGGCGTATCCTTTAGTTTTTTCTGGATGTAATAAACAGTGGTATCTCCCTGTATCGTGGGGTTGAGTGCAAAGATGAGTTCTTCGATCCCCTCTTGTTGAACCCTATCAATAAGGGAATGAATGTTGAGCTGGTCCGGCCCAATCCCATCCAGGGGAGAGATGATACCCCCTAACACGTGATAGAGTCCATTGTATTGTTGGGTATTTTCGAAAGCGATCAGCTCTCGGATGCTTTCGACCACACAAAGCATCCCTTTTTTTCGGGAAGGATTCGTGCAGATGGTACAGCGTTCTGCATCCGCAATGTTGCCACATCGTTGGCAGGATTTGATCTCGCGCCGGAGGGTCGAGATCACGTCACTAAACTGGTAGACCTCTTCGGCAGGTTGCTTGAGTAAATGCAATACCAACCGCAGGGCGGTCTTTTTACCGATTCCTGGCAGGGCCGCAAAGGCGTTGACGGCATTATCGAGTAAAACGGAGGGCAACTGCATAAAACAAAGATAGGGCTTGACTCAACGGTCAGTTACATCAATCTCGTATTCGTTGGTCCAGCCCGGCTTTATGCTGATCTTTTTATCGAGGGCCGTTACCCGTTCGGGCTGGCGACGGGTGTTAAAGAATTGTCCCGTGTCCCAACGACCATTACCATTTGTATCGTATAAGATTCTAAGTTGGTAGTCGCCCGGCACAAAAAGATCATCGGTAAACTCTGCCTTGCTCAGTACTGCCAAACGGATCAATTTTTCGTTCTGTGTCCACTGCAATACCGGGTTGCGCTTTAGGTCGAGTCCCCGCAATCGAAGCTTTATTTTGCCGTAGTCGGTCTTTCGCTTGGTTGTAAAGTCGATGGTATCTGTCTTTAGCAAGGTTTTTCCGGCCGCGTCGCTAAAGGCCCCTTTGGCGATAATAAGATGATAGCGATTGCCCTCTAACCACCTTGGTTGAATCTGTATTATTTTTTTAGTACTGTCTGCTGTTATACGCACACTGTCGACCGGTGTATAGGTCGAATCTGAAAAGAGTCTGATAGTGCTATCGCTCCACGTGCGCAACGGATTGTCAAAGAGCAGTTGCAGGGGTTGCAGTATATCTTGTTGATTGTTGCTGAGGGTGGTTTGATAGCGAATGCGCTTATCCGCATCGGGTTTAGCAGAAGATTTTTCGACGGCAGGGTCGGGTACAGGGAGGGCTTCTTTTTCGGCCGAAAAGGCCAATAGCTCCACACTGTCCTTTTGAAGTTGTGGGTAAACCGGCTGGTCCGCAAAGGCCATCAGTTGGCTGTTCTTGTTGAGCCGGCGGGTGCCACCCTCGTCTTTGAGCGCATAGATAAAAAACCGTTCGGGAGGGAGATTCTGAAAATGAAACCGACCATTCTTATCTAGTTTACTCAGGTAATACGGCTTCAATTTGATGAGCGCCGAGTCGGTGGAATCCTTATGCAAGATCACAATCAGCGTGCTGTCGATTCTTCCGGTCTCTGCCAGCCGCACGTTTCCGTATAGCTCCAGCGAATCCAGGTAACTGCCCGTAGAGAAAACGTAGCGGAGCCCTTTGGCAATATTGCCTTCGGTAAAATCCTTTACGGTACTGCCAAAGTCGATGCTATAGGTAGTATTGGGCAGCAGCGAATCTTTTAGTTTGATGGTGAGGTCACGCAGTTTAGATTCGATCACAGGTGCGGTGGCCGGAAGGGGCGAGATAAGAAGATTATCCTGTCCTTGCTGTACTTCGATGTACTCGTCGAAGTAGAGCTGTATAGTGCGCGAGGTTACACGGGTGCTGGAGTCGGTTGGTACCGCTTTAATGAGCTGCGGAGGGATGGTATCGCGCGGACCTCCCTGCGGGGGTACAATATTGGCACACCCGGTGCTGAGCTGGCTGATCCAAACACAGCAGGATAGTGCCAGTATCCAAAGGAATAAGGAGGTCTTTTGCATGTGGTGCAAACTTACAGGGTTTGCCAGGAATCCGGCGTTAAGCACCTCATAATTCGGCAGGATCTTCGTCTTCTTCGGGGCTGAGCAACGATACAGCCAGTTGGTTTGTTTTTACAAAGTTGCACCAATGACAATCGGTCTTACCACAGCCGGTATAAAAATCGCGGGCTTGTATCCTCTCCCAAACCCTGTTGATCTGATCGCCCACTTGCTCCAGGTCATCGGGTGTTATGACGATCTTCTCTTGCCGGTACTGTTTCTTTTTATCGGGTTCCACAAAATCAAATTCCGTGCTCACCGCTGTCCAGCCCCTTCCTTCGAATTGATCGACCAGTATTTTATAAAAAACAGCTTGCCGCCAGTAATCGCCACCCAGGGGTTGTTTAGCGTCTGGTCCTTTTAGTTTGGCAAGAGCTTTGTCGGGATCTCCGGTCTTATAATCGACCACATTCACCGACTTGCCGTCAAATTCCAACTTATCGAGCTTTCCTTTTAGCGGAACACCTCTGTAGACGATGTTGCGAATATTGCGTTCAACCGCTACCACAGTAGTAAAGCTGTTAATACGTCTGTCGTAATAGGCCTCCAGTATTTGATGGCCATATTCCATGCGGCGGGCAAACTGCTCACGAGTAAAACTTTCCCGATGGCGCTGCATGTATTTATCGAACTCTTGAATAAAAAATGATTTGTCGGGAAACCGATCTTGTCCGCTCTCTTGCATCTTACGAAACAATTTTTCCAGCGCATGATGCACGGCCGATCCAAATTCGGTGGCCTCGTTCTTTGGCGAAGGAATTTTGATGAGGGTGCGGTAATAGAATTCGAGCGGGCAAGAAAGATAATTGTTAAGGGCCGTTACATTCATCACGAACTTTTCGATCAGCGGCCCGGTAATATCCTCTTCCAGTTGAGCGATTACCGGAATAGTGGAGGGCGAAAGGCCCAATGTCTCGAAGGTTTCGAGTGTCTCTTTTTGTAAGGTGATCTTCTCAACCAACAAGGGATGCTGTTCGCACATCTCTACCACGAACTGCGAAGGCTCCAGGGGTTTTCCTGTCAGGGTGGTACGACTATAGCTGATAAAGAGGTATTCCTCTGCCCT
>JBIIDB010000146.1:0-4703 GCA_044238505.1 Chitinophagaceae bacterium
TAAAGGCGATTGACAATGCCTATTTCGATCTGATCATCCTGGATGTGATGCTCCCGGTTATGGACGGGATACAAGTAGCCGAAACGATCCGGATTCGCAATAATGAGACCCCTATTCTGATGTTGAGTGCCCGAAACAGCAGTGCCGATCGTGTTATGGGGCTCAAAAAAGGAGCCGATGATTACCTGAGTAAACCCTTCAATCTCGAGGAGTTGTTACTGCGGGTTTCTAAACTGATCGACAAGAACCTCAAACTGCAAGACAAAACGAGCCTGGGCGATCAATACCAGTTCGGCCCTAACAAAATAGATTTTAAGGCGCAAGAGGCGATCGGCTTTGACGGCACCGCTATTCGGCTGAGCAAAAAAGAAACGATGCTCTTGAAACTGCTGATCGAAAACAAAAACGAGGTGGTGCCCCGCGAAAAAATATTACAGGCCGTTTGGGGGTATCAGGTATATCCGACTACCCGCACTATCGATAATTTTATTCTCAACTTTCGTAAATACTTCGAAGAGGATACGCGGAATCCCCGCTATTTTTATTCGGTTCGGGGCGTGGGGTATAAATACGCCGAATAAATTAAAGATCGCCCAATCGGGGACGAATCACGATCTCTTCCACACAAGCCTGCGGGGAAAGATGCGCTGCCTGAAAGATCATCTTGGCAATATCGGCAGGTTCCATAATGCGGCCGTTACTATTATCGAAATCACCCCAACTGTCGGTGAGCACGGCTCCCGGGTATACTCCCGTTACTTTAACTCCCGTTGGTTTCAACTCTTCGCGCAGGTTTTGCGTAAAGCCGTGTAACGCATACTTACTGATGCTGTACGATCCACCCTGTGCATAGGGCTTGAGGGAAGCGATGGAACAAATAGTAAAGATGTGACCCGAGCCGCGTTGAATCATGTCCGGCAGCAGGGTACGGGTCAGATGGTAGGCGCTGTACAGATTAACGGCCACCTGTTGTTCGAGTTGCCCTTCCGGCTCATCGGCCAGTGAGCCGGGCAAGAACTGACCCGCATTGTTGATGAGAATATCGGGCTCCCCATAACTTAAACACCAGCGACCGAAACTGATCGCCTCTTGCGATAGACTCAAATCGGCTGCTTGTCCATGGATCACGGCATTCGGATACGTCTGGGTCAATTCCCCTATGGTTTGTTGTAAACGAGCGGCATCTCTTGCTGTTAGTAGCAACCGATAACCGGCTTGGGCAAATAACGAAGCGATCTCTTTACCGATACCGCGGGAGGCTCCGGTCACGATCACGGTTAGCGCTTGGGCAGAAGGCAGAACAACAGAAGAAGCCATACTCATTAATTAAATTGTACATTGCAAAGTTATTAACCCATACTTACAATTTATATCCTTTGTTGGCTTCGCTTCGCTATCAACATCTTTTTTTTGATCTGGATCACACCCTGTGGGACTTTGAATCGAATGCCCGTGCCACGTTGGTGCAGTTATACGAAGAACTAGCACTGTCGCAACTGGGGGTAGATGATTTCGAACGTTTTTACCGCCAGTACCTGGAACACAACGAAAAGCTTTGGGACCGCTACCGAAAAGGATTTATCAAGCAAGAAGAACTTCGTATCAAGCGAATGCGGCTGGCGCTGCTGGATTTTGGAGTGGTGAACGAACCCATAGCAGTAAGCATGAATGTGCGTTTTTTAGAGTTGTTGCCGACCCGCACTATTTTATTTCCGTACACCAGAGAGCTACTCGATTATCTGCTGCAAAAAGGATATCGGCTGCATCTGATAACCAATGGCTTTGAAAAAACTCAACACAGCAAACTGCACTATTCCGGGCTGGCTTCCTATTTTTCTACTGTCATCACTTCTGAGGGATCCGGCAGCCTAAAACCCAAACCGGAGATTTTCCTGTATGCGCTGCAACAAGCAGGCGCCACCCGGGAGCACTCGCTCATGATCGGCGATACAGTGGAGGTAGATATAGCGGGGGCTAAAAACGCAGGGCTCGATCAAATACATGTCAATCATCTCAATCAAGAGCGGATCGCTTTATCGGACGGAAGTTATCCTACCCATACTGTTTTTTCGTTGCAAGAGATCATGAAGATTCTCTAAAGGCACTGGAAGAAGCAGCCTTTATAATACGGGAGTATCGCTCCTGCTACCACGTGGCGATCTCGGTAACACCCCCCAGCGGACGATCGCCGATCTTTACTTTGATGACGGCATCGAGCGGAAGCAGCAGATCGACCCGCGAGCCGAATTTGATGAACCCCATCTCCTCTGTTTGTCTTACCTGCTGCCCGGGCTGCAGATAATTGACGATACGTCTTGCCAATGCACCTGCGATCTGCTTAACCAGGATCTCACGACCGTTTTTTTCGTACACGACCGTATGGCGCTCATTTTCGGTAGAGGATTTAGGATGCCAGGCCACCAAATATTTACCGGGATGATACTGCGAATAACGAACCGTTCCACTTACCGGATTACGATTGACATGCACATTGAGCGGGCTCATAAAAATGGAGATCTGAATACGGCGATCGCTAAAATATTCGTCGGCCTGCACTTCTTCGATCACCACCACCTCTCCGTCGGCAGGAGCAATCACACTATTTTCCGAGAGGGTATGAACCCGGGAGGGAACGCGGAAAAAAGAAAGAATAAAACCCCAAAACAAGAGTGAAAGACCCAGCAATACCACAAAACAGCCGGTGCAGGTCGAATAGAAAAAATAATAACTGAGTGCATTACCCGCGGTCAGCAGCAGGGTCACCAGAGCGATCGTAGGAAAACCTTCGCGGTGAATGGTCATGGATAAAAAATTAGGGGGCAAAGATAGCGATTCGCTCCGCTGCTCAGAGAAAGAGTCTTACATAGATCCAGATAACCGGAGTAGCCCATAACAGCGAATCGAACCGATCAAGCCAACCACCATGGCCCGGTAAAATGCGGCCACTGTCTTTTACGCCCGCCATTCGTTTCAGTTTCGATTCGAACAGGTCGCCCGCGGTGCCAAATACAGCCGCCAAAAAGGCCATCAGGAATCCATCCATCCACTGCAGGGGCATCGGAGCATCGGGTAGCAGATGATGCGCCAACAAGCGGGGCAGCAAGGTTCCGGCTATCAGCACGGTCAACAGCAGGCCTCCTATTGTGCCCTCCCAGGTTTTTTTGGGAGACACGGAACTCAGTGGTGTGCGTCCGATAAAAGAACCCACCAGATAAGCCATGGTATCATTGATCCACATACAAGCCAAGACAAAAAGCGCCAGCACAGGCAACGACGTAGCAACAGAGGCGGCCAAAGGGTCTTGCACCTTCAGATCAATAAATAACGTCCAGGACAACGACAGGTATATCAATCCAAGCAACAAATAAAGAAGTGGATGACGAAAAGAAGTATACAGGCGCTGGTACTCGACCCAACAACCGGCATGGATCACCATGACCAACAACAAGAAACTCCAGTCACTCCAACAGAGTGCGGTGAGCATCACAGCCGCAAAAAAGAAAGCAGTGACAGCGCGTTGTAAAAAAACCTTCCGGTTAAATGCCATTATTCAAGTTATGAATTATGCGCAGAAGAATCATCTTCATTGTCTTGATGTTGATCAACCTCGGAATGACGCAGCATCCAATGTAAATGCATAGTCACCAGCAAGGCACTTACGAGTCCTGAGACCATCATGGCTTGAGGCCCCACCACGGGCTCGTCTTGCAATAAGACCGGATTAAAATATACCAGCACGATCAACAGGGCATCATAAAAGAAGTGACCCAAAATAGCGGTCCATAAACTACCGCTGTACCAATATACCGCTCCAAGCAGGATACCTAAGACAAACCGAGGCAAAAAGCCATAGAACTGCATATGCATGGCCGAGAACAAAAACGCAGAAAGTAAGATGGCGGGCCAAGCCTGACCAAACTGGCGAAAGAACATCCGCTGCAAGACCCCTCTAAACAATAACTCCTCGCCTACCGCAGCAAGTCCCGCCACAAAAACAATATTAAGCAGCAGATCTTTTACCGTGCGAAGCCCCAACAATGCTTTGACTGTGTCGTTGGCATCGTTTTCTTTTTCCCTCATCCAGTCGGCCAAGGCTGGCGGAAATTCGACGGCTCGATTCAATTCGCCCAACCACTGGACCAATGGTAGCGAGAACAGGAGGATAGTTATACCGATCATCCAAAACCCGGGATGGACCGGCCTGCAAAGTGTAAGATACGCGCGGGTGGGCTGTGTTGAAAACAGGCGAGCAGCGAGCCAAGACGGTATCAAGAACAACCCCAGAAACTGGGCCAACTGCATGCCCCTGATAAAAAAACCCAGTTGAGGATGCGGCGTTTTCATTTTGCTGATCGTGGCCAATTGCTCAACGGTAATTCCGGTAATAGCCGATAAAATAAACGTACCCAGCAGGCCAACAATAAAAAAGCTCATCAGCGAGAGTCCCAGTAATAACAATAGTTGTTGCCCCGTTGATCTGTCCTGATAAAATCCTTTTTTAAACACACGCCGATTTTTGAGTGTAAATTTGCCTGCCCGGACCTTCCGGCACATTCAACAAATTTAGGTAAAACCCCAAGATGGTAAAGATCGGCCCTGTAACTCTTCCTGCTTTTCCACTGCTTTTGGCACCGATGGAAGATGTAAGTGACCCTCCGTTTCGTGCCGTCTGTAAAGACAAGGGGGCCGATCTGATGTATACG
>JBIIDB010000147.1:0-4677 GCA_044238505.1 Chitinophagaceae bacterium
GACGGCGTTAGCGCATTACGAGATACCTCCTCCAGACTGCCACCCTGCGCCCCCACACCAGGGACCAGAAAGAAATGATCGGGATATTTTTTTCTGATGGATGCCATTACGGTAGCCTGTGTTGCCCCCACTACAAACATCAGGTTTTCGGGAGTGCCCCAAGTGGCAACCCGTTGCATTACTTTTTCGTAGAGCAATTGATCACCGCTGGGCTGTAATTCAAAATCGGCAGCACCAGGATTAGAGGTCAGCCCCAATACGATGGCCCACTTACCCGGATGCTGGAAAAAAGGGATTACACTATCGGCTCCCATATAGGGCGCCACAGTGATGGCATCGAAGGAGAGTGTCTTGAAGAAAGCCTTGGCATACTGATCGGCCGTGTTGCCGATATCGCCGCGCTTGGCGTCGGCGATCAGCAAATGTTCGTTTCCGATATAGGCAGCCGTCTGCTCCATCACCGTCCAGCCCACAGCACCCAGCGACTCATAAAAGGCTGTATTGATCTTATACGCCACGCAATACGGGCGTGTGGCGTCAACGATGGCTTTATTGAATGCCAGCACACCGTCAGCATCGCGGGGTATTCCAGCCGGAAGTTTATCTACATCGCTGTCCAGCCCCACGCAGAGATAGGAGCGCTTTTCAAAAATCTGTTGAATGAGTTGTTGACGGTTCATACAATTACTTCAAAGCAGCCGAAAGATAAACTATTAAACCAAAGAAGCGATCTGCTCAGTCTTGATGTGAGCATTCCCCATAGCGATACTTCGTACCACCAGCGAGGCGAACTGTTCGAAGGCTTGTTTAGAGACCTGATCATCGCTCATCATGACAGGAACACCCTGGTCTCCGCCTTCTCGAATCGATTGGACCAACGGGATCTCTCCCAAAAAGGGAAGATCGTATTCGTCAGCCAATTTTCGCCCGCCTTGTTTACCAAAAAGATAGTACTTATTGGCAGGCAATTCAGCAGGCGTAAAATAACTCATATTCTCAACCAACCCGATAATGGGAATCTTTAATTGTGCCTGCCCGAACATGGCAATCCCCTTCTTGGCATCAGCCAATGCTACGTCTTGCGGGGTGGTCACAATAACGGCGCCGGTAACGGGAACTGTTTGCAACAAGGTAAGATGAATATCGCCGGTACCCGGAGGCATATCAATCACTAAGTAATCGAGCGATTCCCAACAGACATCGGTGGCAAACTGCTTGACCGCACTGCTGGCCATAGGGCCTCTCCATACAACCGCATTCTTTTCGTCGACCAATAATCCGATACTCATCAACTTGATACCAAAACGCTCCAGGGGTACGATCATCCCTTTCCCGTTCACGTCCTTCATGAGAGGACGCTCGCCGCGCACGCCGAACATGATAGGAACACTGGGACCATAGATATCGGCATCCATCAACCCCACGCTGGCACCCCCTTGCGCAAGAGCCAGGGCCAGATTGGCCGCCACAGTCGATTTACCCACTCCGCCCTTGCCGCTTACAACCGCAATAATGTTTTTGACCTGCGGCAACACCGATAATCCGTCTGCGCGCTTGGTGGTCGTCTGTGCGGTAAAATTCACCTTGACCTGCGCTTCTTTGTTGACCAATAAACGAATGGCGTTGACACAAGCATTTTGCATCATATCTTTCATGGGACAGGCGGGCGTGGTCAAGACAATGGTAAAGGACACCTGCAATTCATGGATGGATATATCCCTGACCATGTTGAGTGTAACCAGGTCTTTTCCCAGATCGGGTTCCTGCACGTTTCGCAAGGCGTCCAGTATCTGCGCTTCGGTCATCAGTAGAAATTTTTAACAATACGCTAATAGAACTGCAAAAGTAAACATTGCAACTGGCAATTTGTTGCCGCAATTCAGTCGGGACTGGTTAATTTTGCCCGGTGAGAAGCCCCCTTCTTTTTTTACTTGCCCTTTCGCTGTTTATCCCCACGCTGGGAAGAGCACAATTTGAAACCACCCGTGACTCTGTGGTACAATTATTCGGTGTCGTAATGACAGCCGACAGTCTCATCGGTATACCAGCCGTAAGTATAGTGGTGAAAGGGCAAAACCGAGGCACCATCACCAACAACCAGGGCGTTTTCTCTATTGTTGTACTGAAGGGAGACCAGGTAGAGTTCTCTCACGTCAGCTACCAGGGCAAGACTGTTTCGATCCCCCGCAATCTGGTCGGCAACCAATACAGCATCGTACAACTCTTGGTGGCCGATACCGTATACCTGCCCGCCACCGTGCTTAAACCCCGTCCCACGCCGGAGCAATTTGCCAGAGATTTTGTGAATGTGCAAGTTCCCGACGACCAATACGAGATTGCCCGAAAGAACACCAGTGCTACCACCCGCAGGCTTTTGCTGCGCACCGTGCCGGGCGACGGAGCAGAGGCCACCCGCATGCAAATGAATAAGATCGCGAATCGTGCCGTCTATCAGGGACAAACTCCTCCCATGAATATTTTTAATCCAGCGGCCTGGGCCGACTTTATCGAATCGTGGAAAAGAGGAGATTTTAAAAAGAAAAATTAATCGCTTTTTTTATGAAGCACATGGCAGTAATCGGAGCCGGTACCATGGGAAATGGAATTGCCCATGTTTTTGCGCAACATGATTGGCAGGTCACCTTGATCGACGTCAACAGCACACAGCTCGAAAAGGCTGTTAACACCATTAAAAAGAATCTGGAACGCATGCAGGCCAAGGGTACCCTATCGGCCGAGCAAGTCACCAATACGCTTCAACATATTACCACACAAACTTCCCTGTCGGAAGGAGTTCAACAAGCCACACTCGTAGTAGAGGCCGCCACAGAGAATAAAGAAGTTAAGTTAGCCTTGTTTAAAGCACTCGATGCCGCCGCGCCCGCTCATTGTGTGCTGGCTACTAACACATCTTCCATTCCCATCCAGACAATCGCCGCCGCTACGCGCCGACCCGAAAAAGTAATCGGCATGCACTTTATGAATCCGGTGCCGGTTATGAAACTGGTCGAAATCATCACCACTACGCAAACCGACCAGGCCGTTACCGATCAAATTGTTTCGTACAGCAAGGAGCTGCAAAAAGTACCTTGCGTGGTCAATGATTTTCCCGGCTTTATTGCCAACCGTATATTAATGCCCATGATCAACGAGGCCATCTGCAGTCTGGAAGAAGGCGTAGCTGGCGTAACCGAGATCGACACCATCATGAAATTGGGTATGGCCCATCCAATGGGTCCTTTGCAATTAGCCGATCTTATCGGCTTGGATGTCTGTCTTTCCATCATGCAGGTGTTGCACGACGGATTTAAGACCGATAAATACGCCCCCGCAAAATTGCTGGAACAACTCGTGCAAGAAAATAAACTGGGTATAAAAACGGGAGAAGGGTTTTACCAATATACGCCCGGAAGCAAAGAACTAGTAGTGAGCAGCCGGTTTCGTTCCTAACCTGACCGGCATGACACTAGCAGAAGCACTTATTTTTTACAAACAACGACTTCTATCTGTTACTGATGCTGCAGAGGCTAGTGCCATGACTACCCTTTTATTGGAGCATGTGCTGCAGGCAGACCGAACTGTCTTTCACAAACTGCAACGAAACGTACTAACCACAGTGCAGCTGCAACAACTCTCGCAATTGGCGGAGGAAGTATTGACCGGAAGACCGCTACAATACGTGTTAGGCGAGGCTTGGTTTTGCGGGTTGAAATTAATAGTCAACCCGCATGTACTCATACCCCGACCCGAAACGGAAGAGTTGGTCGAATGGATCATTGCCAACTGCCGATTCCCCGTTTCAGCGCTACAGGTACTGGACATGGGCACCGGTAGCGGGTGCATTGCGCTGGCCCTCAAAAGGCGAATCCGTAAGGCGGATGTGATAGCTGCAGATATCGACCCGGAAGCCCTTTCTGTAGCCCGCCAAAATGCCCTTCTCTTGGGCATCGATATCCAGTTAGTACAGGCAGACCTCTCCACTACGGATGGTTGGAACCGAATTCCTGACGCCGATATAATCGTGAGCAATCCCCCCTATATAAGTACAGCAGAAAAAACAGCCATGAGTGCCACCGTGTTGGACTATGAGCCGCACCTGGCCCTATTTGCTCCCGCTTCCGATCCACTTTTCTTTTACAGAAAACTGGTCTTGCTGGCTGAGCAGAAACTCAAGCTCGAAGGACAACTTTTTGCAGAGCTGAACGCTACCTACGCCGAAGAGACTGCTATGCTATTTCGCAAAGCAAACTTTCAGGTAACCGTCAAAAAGGATATGCAGGGAAAAGACAGGATGTTGCGTGCGTGGCGCTAGCCGACTACTCTATACGAGCCACCACCTTAGCCTTTTCTTTTTTAGCCAGCAACATAATCTGATACACTTCTCCGTAATAGGCCGTAGTATCGGCATTGATGACCACCGTAGGGGTGTCAACCAGGCTTCGAATACGCCGAATCTCATTGGCCAGGGCTGCCTCGAAACGATCCGGAGCCAGTGCGGTGGTACCTAAATAAAACTGCTGATTGCGATCTATAGACACCATAATATGCTGCTTAGCCTTCGTGTCTTGGGCTCCTTTCGGCAACCCCACCCTGATGACGTTGGGATTGGCCAGTGTCGCTACGATCAAAAAGAACATAAGCAGAATAAACAGGATATCGTTGAGAGAGTCGGTGAAG
>JBIIDB010000024.1:0-16168 GCA_044238505.1 Chitinophagaceae bacterium
TGAGCTGATCGGCGTGCGCCCTTCTGACAATTATAAATTTCTGATCATTTTGAGTCCTACGGGTCCATACTATGCAGCCCCTATGAAGATCTGGGTAGAGGAAAAATATGTACGAGCCGTTAGTGGGGGAGTAGGCTACGCTAAGTCGGCAGGGAATTACGGAGGGGCCATGTACGCGACCGCACAAGCTAAAAAAAGAGGGTATGATCAGGTGTTATGGACCGATCCCTTTGAGCACAGATATGTGCAGGAATGCGGGACCATGAATGTTTTTTTCATCATCGGCAATACGGCTGTTACCCCCGACCTGAAGGAGGGAACTATTCTAGCCGGTGTAACCCGCAATTCGGTGATGACCTTGTTGCAGGAAAGAGGGCTTCGCATTGAGGAGCGCCCCATCGATATGGCCGAGGTGATAGCAGCTTACAAAAGCGGTACCCTTAAAGAGGTGTTCGGCACCGGTACTGCCGCCACCATCTCGCTGATCAAAGAATTATGCTACAAAGACATGGTGATGCAATTTGATGTGGATAGTTGGACAACGGCTCCAGCCATCAAACAGCAGTTGACCGATATCCGGGAAGGACGTGTGGAGGATACACACGGGTGGATGCAGTCCGTTTAATATCTACATAATTGTTATATTCGAGGGTCGCCTGGTGCGGCCCTTTTGCTTATGCGGAAAATTTTCTTGCTGTTTATATCATTGATAGGGCTTTGTACTCATTTGCTAGCGCAGTTTACCCCGATTACTGTGACCGGTTTTAATCATGATGTGGTGGCTGAGTCGGGAACCAGTTCAGTAGCTGTCACGACTACCCAGATCGATGGCCCTAATGTGACCGCATCCAACAGTGTACTTTATTCCGCCGCCTTTGCCACAGCCAATGCCATCACTGCAGGCGGGTTGCCCGATGCGGGCACGTTTAGTTCTACCACGGCTGGTTCGTATGCGTTAGCTTCTTACACCAGTAATAATGCGCTGATCGTGCCACGCAGTCAAAGCGGAACCCTTTCTCTGCAAACTCCTGCTGCTTACTCCAAGATCAGGATACTGGCTTTTTCTGCTGAGGCTAACACGGTGGCTTGTTTGCTCAACATTAGTTTAGGATTCAGTGACGGGACCATCACTCCCTATCTTACGAACTACACCTTGTCTGACTGGTTCGGCGGAACCTTGAATGTGGCCGCCCAGGGAATGGGCAGAATCAAAAGACAGGCTGCAGGGCCCTACACTCCCGAAGGAATCTCGCAAAACAATCCTCGGTTTTACTTTATTGAAATTACAATCAGCTGCGCTGACCGAAGCAAGCTGTTGCAAACCATACGCATCAACAATGTTTCTTCGGGTACTACTTCGCCTTATCCTAATGCTGTCTTTATGGGTGTATCCGGTACTGCATTTGCACAAACCATCTCTCCCGTAATTACCGCTGCTGATTGCACAGGTCCCAACGGGTCGATTGCGCTTACCGTTAACGGCATGAGCCCCTTTACCTATTCGTGGAATACGAGTCCGGTGCAAACCTTGGCAACGGCCACAGGGTTGGCGCCCGGCAATTACAATTGTGTGATTACAGATGCGGCGGGATGTAACACCACGTTCAACGGTACGGTTTCACTAAACAACAATGCCACGCTTTCTATCTCGGCTACACCGACAGCTATTTGTACCGGAAGTTCCACGCAACTGACTGTTGTGCCGGGTACGGGAACCCTCACCGATTTTAGCTGGACACCCGGCACGCTTTCCGGTAGTTCTATTACAGTTAGTCCGACCACCACCACCACGTATATTGTTTCGGGTACCAATGGGGTAGGCTGTAACGCAGCTGCTCAAATTACCATACAGGTGCAGGCGATACCGGGTGCACCCGCTGCAAGTGCCGTTGCCGTTTGCAACGGTTCCAACGCCATTTTGACTGTCAGCTCTCCGAATCCCTCGCTTAGTTATCATTGGTATAATATGGCCACCGGAGGCACGGCATTGTCCGTGGCCAATTCGTACAGTGTTACGAACGTAACGGCCGCGGCCACCTATTATGTAGAGGCGGTGAGTAGTGCGGGTTGTACCAGCACCGCCAGAACACCGGTTGCGCTATCGGTCAGTCCTATACCGGGGGCGGCTCTGCTGGCCGATACTGCGGTATGTCCGGTAAGCGATGCCACGCTCCGAGTTCGCAACCCTGCTGATCCCTCCATTACGTACCGATGGTATAGTGCGCTTACCGGCGGGGCGCCGGTAGCCACAGGCTACAATTTTACCATCGTTGGGGTGTCGGCTCCTTCAGTTTGGTTTGTAGAAGCGGTAAGCACGGCAGGATGTGTTAGCACCCCTCGCGACAGAATAGCCGTTTCGCTGATCGCTCCGCTTGCCGCTCCGGTGGTAACTGTCGATACGATCTCCTTTTCTTCCTTGAGTTTCTCATGGCCTGCCATTGCGGGGGCTACCGGCTATTTGGTCAGCACGAATGCGGGTAGTACGTATTTACCGCCCAGCTCGGGTGCCGCCGGTACCCGTCATGTGATCAGTGGATTGCCGGGTAACACATCGGTAACCCTACTGGTAAAGGCTACTGGTCCTGCCAGTTGTCAGACCAGTGCGGCTTCTGCTCCGGTATCGGCTACCACGCTTAGCACCCGCGAAATTTTTGTGCCCAATGTTTTTACGCCCAACGGAGACGGGAAAAATGATGTGCTCAGGGTCTTCGGAAATTATATTCGCTCGATGGATTTCAAAATATTCAATCAATGGGGGCAACTCATCTTCTCTACCACCGATACCACGGCAGGTTGGGATGGAAAGCATAAGGGACAGTTGCAGCCCGTGGGAGTCTATACCTATACCCTCAAACTGGTTCGACAAGACGGAACCACGGTCATTAAAAAAGGAGCCGTTAATTTAATTCAATAAGATTGAAAAAGATCGTATTCATATTACTTGCTGCTGGTGTCTCGCTGTCGGGCCTTGCCCAGACCGATCCTCACTTTACGCAGTACTATGCCTATCCGATGGGGCTTAATCCGGGACTGGCCGGCGTTAACGGGGGCGATTTTAGGGTCAGTGCCATCTATCGAACCCAATGGGCACAGGTAATGACACCGTTCACTACCATGGGCATCTCGGCAGATGTGGCCACTCAAAAGAATATCAATTTCGGCATCAATCTCCTCAACCAAACGGCTGGTAATGCGGGGTATCATTATCAGCATGGATATCTTACCATCGGGTATGGCGGCGTGCGATTTGGAGAAGACGATAATCAGCAGATCAGTTTCGGTATTCAGGTAGGGGCCCTGGCCAGAAAGTTCGATCCGTCGGGATTTCAGTTCGGCGATCAGTGGAATTCCATTACTGGATATGATCCATCTGTTTCGTCGGCCGACCTGTTGCCTCGCACTTCATCAAGTGATCTGGATATTGGAGCCGGAGTGGCCTATAGTGATGCCCGTGAAAACAGACCTATGCGTTTGTTTGGCGGAGTTGCTGCCTTTCATTTAAACCGTCCGCAAGATCCTTTCGTAACCCGCTCCGTCAGTCAGCAAATACCCATGCGGTTCTCGGTCCATGGCGGGGTGCAGATCAATTTGAACGAGAGAGTACAGCTTACCCCTCAGTTCTTATTGATGAAACAGGGGACGGCCCTGGAGCAAATGCTGGGAATGTCGGTCCGTATGCCCGCCTCTTCCAACGCCGATCTGCTAGCCGGTATCAATTACCGCATCAATGATGCCCTGGCCCCTTACCTGGCTGTGGGTTACGGCCAATGGTTATTCGGGTTTTCATATGATGTCGCCGCCGGCGAGCTGGGCAAACAAGTGCCGGGTACCGGCAGCTTTGAGCTTTCATTGACCTATACCGGCCTCCCTTCGGGCCGTCCTATCCGATACTTGTCGTGTCCTCGACTCTAGCGCTTGATTATCAATCAATCAGCAAAAAATAGCCCGCCAGGCCCCTTGTGCAAAAAACAGAGCCCTTTTTTTGGTGATTAGTGCCCTTGCCGTTACCTTTGCTCTCCCAAAAATAAGGGTCAAGAATGCCTACTATTCAACAATTAGTAAGAAAAGGAAGAGAGATCATCAGAGCTAAAAGCAAATCAAGAGCACTTGATGAGTGTCCACAGCGTCGCGGTGTTTGTACCCGTGTGTACACAACCACACCTAAAAAGCCAAACTCTGCACTGCGCAAAGTAGCCAAGGTTCGATTGACTAATAAAGTAGAGGTGATCGCCTACATCCCCGGAGAAGGGCACAACTTGCAAGAGCACTCTATCGTACTCATCCGCGGGGGTCGTGTTAAAGATCTTCCTGGTGTTCGTTACCATATTGTACGGGGCTCTCTCGATACGGCCGGTGTAAAAGATCGTAAGAAGAGCCGTTCCAAATACGGTACCAAAAAAGAGAAAGCCAAAAAATAATTTCAACTTCCTAACATTTTTCTGATATGCGGAAAGCACAAGCCAAGAAACTCCCTTTAGCCCCCGATCCAAAATTCAACGACAAGCTCGTTACCCGTTTTGTAAATAACCTGATGTGGGAAGGAAAGAAAAGCGGAGCCTTTACTATTTTCTACAATGCACTCGATAAAGTAGCCAAGCAAACCAGTGAGGATGGATACGAAGTGTGGAAGAGAGCGCTGGCCAATGTGGCGCCCTCTGTGGAGGTGCGCAGCCGTCGTATCGGTGGAGCCACCTTTCAGATCCCCTCTGAGGTGCGTCCCGATCGCAAGACATCACTCAGCATCAAATGGCTGATCCGCTATAGCCGTGAGCGTAACGGACGCAGCATGGCCGACAAACTGGCCAACGAGATCGTAGCTGCCAGCAAAGGCGAGGGTGCGGCTTTTAAAAAGAAAGAGGATACGCATCGTATGGCTGAAGCCAATAAGGCTTTTGCTCACTTTAGAGTTTAATCGATTAACTGCTTATGAGAGATCCCGGACTTGCAAGAGTGCCGGGATTTTTTTTGCCGCATATGCGTCCTGCGGTACTGCTAGTGCACGCAAAAAGACTATTCGTTACACGTCTTGTTCCCGGTAGGATAGAGTTAACTCCGTGAGGGTAGTATTCACTTTTCGGCAATGCACGCCTGCCGTTTCGAGCATGCGACGAGAGGCCAGGGCGGCTTCCTGCCCCTTGTATTTATCAGACAGGTAAATCACTTCTTTGATCCCTGATTGAATGATGGCTTTGGCACATTCGTTGCAAGGGAAAAGCGCCGTGTAGATCTTGCAGCCGCCCAGATCCATACCGATATTGTTGAGGATGGCATTCAGTTCGGCGTGGCACACGTAGGGATACTTGGTTTCCAGAAAAGAGCCTTGCTTGCTCCAGGGAAAATCATCATCGTGACATCCGGCGGGTAATCCATTATAGCCGGCGCCGACAATTTTGTGTTGGGCATTGACAATACAGGCGCCTACCTGCGTGCCGGGGTCCTTACTGCGGCGACCCGATAAAAGGGCCACGCCCATAAAGTACTCATCCCAGCTAATGTAGTCTTGTCGTTTTTTAGTGGCCAATTTTTTGCTGCAGGTTTTGATCGATCGCGTCCAGAAATTCTTCGGTGTATAAATAATGCTCTCCGTGCTTGACCTTGTTGCCGTGAATACAAACAGCCAGATCTTTTGTCATCTTGCCTGACTCTACCGTTTCGATACAGACTTTTTCTAAAGTCTCACAAAAATCGATCAAGGGTTGATTGTTGTCGAGTTTTCCTCTAAAGGCTAACCCTCTGGTCCATGCAAAGATGCTGGCAATGGGATTCGTACTGGTGGGTTTACCCGCCTGGTGGTCACGGTAGTGGCGGGTTACTGTTCCGTGCGCTGCCTCGGCTTCCATGGTCTTACCATCTGGCGTAATAAGCACAGAAGTCATCAGCCCTAATGAGCCAAAGCCCTGTGCCACGGTGTCGCTTTGCACATCACCATCATAGTTTTTACAGGCCCACACAAAATTGCCATTCCATTTTAAGGCGCTGGCCACCATATCATCGATCAGGCGGTGTTCATAGACAATATTGGCGGCTTCGAAGGCGGTCTTGAATTCTTGCTCGTAGATAGTTTGAAAAATATCCTTAAAGCGGCCATCGTATTTTTTTAGGATCGTGTTCTTGGTCGAGAGATACAAGGGCCATTTTTTGCTCAGGGCCATATTGAAGCAACTGCGGGCAAATCCCCGAATGCTCTCATCGGTGTTGTACATGCTGAGCGCAACGCCATCCCCTTTAAAATTATAAACTTCAAAAGTTTGTACCGGGCTGCCATCTTCGGGGGTAAAAGTCATGGTCAGTTTCCCTTTGCCATTGATGACCGTATCGGTGGCGCGGTACTGGTCGCCGAAGGCATGACGTCCCACAATAATCGGAGCGGTCCAGTTCGTGACCAGTCGGGGTACATTGCGGATCACGATGGGTTCGCGAAAGACAGTCCCATCCAAAATATTGCGAATGGTTCCGTTAGGACTCTTCCACATTTGTTGCAGAGAAAATTCTTTTACGCGGGCTTCATCGGGGGTGATCGTTGCACACTTGATGCCCACGCCGTATTGTTTGATCGCTTCGGCGGCATCGACGGTTACCTGATCTTTGGTCTTGTCGCGGTGTTCGATGCCCAGATCATAATACTTGATATCGACGTCCAGGTAAGGTAAGATCAGTTTATTCTTGATGAAGGTCCAGATGATGCGGGTCATTTCGTCTCCGTCGAGCTCAACTACGGGGTTAGCAACTTTGATTTTTGTAGACATGTAAAAAGATTAGTGCGGAAAAAATAAGGTCAATACGTATTGCTTGATGTGAAAATAAGATTTTATTCCAGCAATTTAGCCCAAGGATACATCCAGGATCATCATGACTAAAAAGCCGGCAATAAAGGCCAATACCGAGCGGTCCGTATAACGATCGCGCTGCGTTTCGGGAATTACCTCTTCGACCACCACAAAGATCATAGCACCGGCCGCAAAAGCGAGCGCAAACGGAAGAATGGGTTGTACGAATACAACAGCCAGGGCTCCTATGACGCCCGCCAAGGGTTCTACTATGGCTGAAAGTTGACCGTACCAAAAACTTTTAAAGCGGGTTACTCCATTTCTTCGCAGCGGCATCGACACGGCGATCCCCTCGGGAAAGTTTTGAATACCGATTCCGATGGCCAGGGTGATGGCGCTGGCAACGGATGCGTCTTCCATGCCCAGGGCGGCTGCTCCAAAAAGTACACCGACGGCAAGGCCCTCGGGAATGTTATGCAGGGTGATGGCCAGGATCAGCAAGGTGGTCTTGTGTAATTTGGTTTGCAGTCCCTCCGATTCTTCGAGACCAAAGTTCAAGTGCAAATGAGGCATCACACGATCGAGCATGTAAATGAATAAGGCGCCCGCCAAGAAGCCAACGGCAGCCGGCATCCAGCTGAAGCCCGGATATAGTTTTTCAGAGATCTCAATGGCCGGATTCAATAACGACCAAAAGCTGGCGGCTACCATTACGCCACCGGTAAATCCGAGCATAGGGTCCAACACCGATCTGTCCATTCCCTTAAAGAAGAAGACCAGGGAAGCCCCCAGGGCAGTCAACAGCCAGGTAAAGGTGGTGGCCAACAGGGCCGACCAAATAGGACCAATTTGAAAAAAGAGTTGTTCCAGTTGCTCCATAGTGAAAATAAAATGCAAAATTAATGAAATGGGATGTTAGCCTTTTGTAAGAATTTGGTTAAATCGCCTATATTCGATTAACATGATCAGGTTTCGCTCTATCCTCGCTCTTTTCATCTTGTTGATGGTGTATGGCTGTCAAGAAGAAAAAAAGATCTCGTTACAGGGAGATGAGCCGGTAACGCCCGCCGACTTCGTTCGTTTTTTTGAACCGTTGGGTCTTCCTTACACCCTTGCCGATACCACGCTGCTGACTAAGCCCAACGATTCACTCGGTATCAGTTTAGCCAACCTGAGAGCCCTGCTGCCCGACTCCCTGATCGATACCTTCAAGCAGAAGGGGAGTCTCGGACGCTTCTTCGCCATAGGAAAAATTGCCGTGCCCGACGGGGAGACCTATTTGTTGATCAGACAGCAGGGCCGTTCGACGGCTCGGGTGCTGGTCTGTGCTGTTGCCCCGGATTACACGTGCAGTGCAGCTCTTCAAACCCTGTCGATGCCGCGCGTCGGCGATATTACGCAACTTATGGGCATCGATCGTCGGTTTTTGTTTTCGGTCACAAAACAAAAAAAGAACACCGACGGATCGTTGGCCGAGGGCAAGGAGGTCTTTGTTTTTAACCAAGCGGCAGGCCTCTTTACGCTGATCATGACAGAGGCCCTCGACGAGAAACCGACTGAGCTTATCAATCCTATCGATACTTTATCGGCTACTCATCGGTATGCGGGCGACTATACCAATGGAAAAATGAATCTTGTGTCGATACGCGACGGACGCCGCTCCGACCGCGTGAGCTTTTTTGTCCATTTCGAAAAAAAGAATGGCTCCTGTATGGGAGAACTCAAGGGAGAGGCTTACTGGAAATCGCCTCGTGTTGCCGAATACCGGCAAGACGGAGACCCTTGCGTGCTCCAGTTTCAATTCGCTGCTGGCAATGTTACGTTGCGGGAGCAACGATGCGGCTCTCGTCGTGGTCCCGATTGTCTTTTCGACGGTTCTTTTGTACGCAAAAAAAGGCCGGGGAATAAAAAGAAAGGTTAACTTGCGACGTTGTGTAAAAAAGACACATTATGAGTTTTACCTCTTTTGCCGTTCCCTATCCCGTCCAGGACACGTACAGTAAGCGGGTTGCTTATTTTTCGATGGAGTTCGCTATCCACCAGCCTCTCAAGATCTATAGCGGGGGCTTGGGATTTCTGGCCGGTTCTCACTTGCGAAGTGCGTACGAGCTGCAGCAAAACATGATCGGCATTGGTATCTTATGGAAGTTCGGCTACTACGATCAGTCGCGCAACCAAGACCAGACCCTCGAGGTTACCTGGAACGAGAAACAATACAGTTTTTTACAAGATACCGGTATCAAGTTTCAAGTTATCATTCACGAGCATCCTGTTTGGGTCAAGGCCCTTTATCTGCCGCCGGAGACCTTTAAGACGGCTCCGCTGTTTTTGCTCTCTACCGATTTGCCTGAAAATGATTATGTCTCACAAACCATCACGCATCGTCTTTACGACGCGAATGTGGCTACCAAAGTGGCTCAGTTTATTTTGTTAGGTGTCGGGGGAGCCAAGTTGGTCGACCTACTGGGCTTTCAGCCGGAGGTCTACCATTTGAATGAAGCGCATGGTATCTCGGCTGCTTTTTATCTCTACCGTAAATTCAACAATAATATCGATAAGGTCCGTCGCCGGCTGGTGTTTACTACCCATACCCCCGAAGAGGCCGGAAACGAGAAGCACGATATCTATCTCTGTCACCGGATGAGTTATTTCTGCGGGCTCAGTGTAGAGGAGGTCAAGCAGCTGTATGCCGAGCCTAGTGATCAATTCAATCACTCGCTGGCCGCGCTTCGTTTCGCTCGTCTGGCGAATGGTGTTTCAAAACTGCATGGAGATGTCTCGCGTGCCATGTGGGCAAAGTATGAGGGGGCTTGTCCTATCATCTCCATCACTAATGCCCAGAACTGGCGCTATTGGGCCGATAAGCAGCTCTACCGATTTAAAGAGGCGGGCGATCATTACGGCCTTGACGATCGCAAGAAGTACCTTAAGAAAAGAGCTTTTGAGATCGTTGCCGATCAGACCGGAAAGTTATTCGATCCCGAGGTGTTCACCATCGTATGGGCGCGTCGGTTTGCCGGTTATAAAAGAGCGGGCTTGATTACCACCGACGAGGAGCGATTTGAGCGCTTGATGTCAAATACCAAGTATCCCGTACAGATCATCTGGGCGGGGAAGCCTTATCCGATGGATCATCCGGCCATTAGTGAGTTCAATCAGCTGGTACACCTCAGTAAAAAATACAAGAACATGGCCGTACTGGTCGGCTATGAGCTGACGCTCTCAAAACGGCTAAAGCAAGCGGCCGATTGTTGGTTGAATAACCCACGCGTACCGCGCGAAGCCTCCGGAACCAGTGGCATGACGGCCTGCATGAATGGGGCGGTGAACTTTTCCACCGATGATGGCTGGATCCCCGAATTCGTCAATCATGGGCACAATGGGTTTGTAGTGCCTAAGGCCGACTACGAGCATATGGCCGTTCACGAGCAAGATGAATACGACCTCAACAAGATCTACGAAATCCTGGAGGGGCAGATTCTGCCGCTTTACTACGGTCAATATGATACCTGGCGCCAGATTATCAAGAACGGCATGCAAGACGTTCGCTTTGCCTTTGAAAGCAACCGCATGGCCGACGAATACTACCAGTTACTCTATAAGGCGAACTGATGGGCTACGGCTTCTGTACTGATGGGAGTATCGGTGATTTGCAGTAAACGCTCGATGACTGCCTCTACCATAGCATCGGGGCACGAAGCTCCGCTGGTCAAAAGAATATGAAGCGGTCGGTGCGCAGGCAAAAAAGAAGTTGAGGTTTTTTCCTCGTGCGCATGCAGATCAAAGTGCGTGATCGTATTTTGACCGGTTATTTTCGCGGCATGATTAATAAAGTAGGTAGGCAGCTTTTCTTCGCACAGCTCAACCAGGTGCGAGGTGTTCGATGAATTGTAGCCACCCACTACTATGGCCAGATCGGCGTTGGTATGGAGCAGCCCTGTTACCGCCGTTTGGTTGTCGAGGGTCGCATAGCAGAGCGTGTCGCGCGTATCGGCTACCTGCTCTTCTTGCTGATAGCGGTCCAGCACTTTCTTTTTTAAGAAATCGGCAATAGCCTGTGTATCGCTGGCCAGCATGGTCGTTTGATTGACCACGCCGATCCGTTGCAGGTCTTTTTGCGGATCGAATCCCACGGAGTATTGCCCCGCAAAGGTTTCAAAAAAACGATCCGAAGGATGATCTTCCGTAATAAAGCTGGCTAATACCTTCGCTTCTTCCATGTCTTTGATGACAAGGGCGGGTCCGTTGGCGGCGGCATGCGAAAAAGTAGCCCGGGTCTCTTCGTGACCGGGTTTGCCATGAATGATTACAGTATAGTTTTTTTTGGCAATGGCCTCACTTCGTTTCCATACCTTTTCGACAAAGGGACAGGTCGTATTGTACGGCTCTGTTTTGATGCCGATCGATTGCAGGCGTGCCTCAATGTCGAGGGTGGTCCCAAAGGCGGGTATCAGCACAATATCATCAGCGTTCAATTCCTCGAAAGGGATCAGTTGTTTTCCATGGGTGTCTTGCAAGAATCGAATACCATGTGCTTGCAGGTCGGCATTGACCTGCGGATTATGGATCATTTCACTCAGTAAAAAAATTCGTTTGCCCGGATGTTGCGCAACCGTGCGAAATGCGATCTCGATGGCATTCTCCACTCCGTAACAGAATCCAAAATGGCGGGCCAGCCAGATCTTGATGTTCCCGAAGTCGAGTAGGGTAGGCGTAAAGTCCTTTTTCATCTTATCGAGCTCCTTGCGTTTACGCTTGACCGCACTGATCAGGGGGCTTCGGTAAAAAATGGGTACTTCAAAGCTCTTCATATGGCAAAGATAGGTTAGGTCACCTTTTGAATGAGTAGCCTCATGAGAGTATTCCGGCGCGGCGCCGGGTATATTGAATGCGTGGCTGGCAATCATCCAATGTCGTATCTTTCAAAAAAAATAATCTATGCGCATGTTCGGATGGTTATTCGCTGCATTGTTTATCTACAGTTCTTGTAAACTGATGCCTCGCCAAGATTCATCCGCTATCAACCCATCTACCGCTATGAAAGGTCCCTATACTGCCCCCGCTTGGGTTCGACACACCACTATTTACGAGGTTAATTTGCGTCAATACACCAAAGAAGGCACCATCAATGCCTTTGCGCTCGAGTTGCCCCGCCTCAAGCAACTGGGCGTCGAAACGCTCTGGTTTATGCCCCTTACGCCCATTGCCAAACAGAACCGAAAGGGCACGCTGGGCAGTTACTATGCCTGTTCCGATTATACCTCCATCAACGAGGAATTCGGTACGGCTGCCGACTTTAAGCAATTGGTACAGCAGGCGCATGAAATGGGATTCAAGGTTATCATCGACTGGGTGGCCAATCACACCGGCTGGGATCATGTGTGGACCCGGCAACATCCGGAATACTACTTAAAAGATTCAACCACCGGCACCTTTCAGATCGCATCCGGCATGGATGATATCATCGAGCTTGACTTTAGCAACCCCGACCTGCGGGCTGCCATGATCGATGCAATGAAGTACTGGGTTACCGAATTCGATATTGACGGATTCAGATGCGATCTGGCCTTTTGGGTTGAGCTTGATTTCTGGAAAGAAGCGCGTCCCCGACTGGATGCGCTGAAGCCACTTTTTTGGTTCGGTGAATACGATGAGCTCGATAAGCCGGCCTATGGCGAAGTTTTTGATGCCAGTTATACCTGGACTTGGATGCACCGAGCCAAGGATTTTTATCAGCAAGGAGGGCCCCTTGATTCTTTGCTTGTTGTTTTGCGGCGTTATGATCAACTAGGAGACAGTAGCCTTCGTTCATGGTTTACGACCAATCACGACGAGAACAGTTGGAATGGTACGGAATTCGAAAAGTACGGAAAGATGGCCAAGGCATTGGCTGTGTTCAGCGCTACCTGGAACGGAGTGCCGTTGATCTACTCCGGCCAAGAGATGGGGAATAGAAAGCGAATCGCATTTTTTGAAAAAGACCAATTTGAGCCGGGCGCTGATGCTGCTGAGTTATTTGGGTTCTATCAGCAGTTGGTGCGCTTAAAAAGACAACATCCTGCCTTGGGGGCGGGCGATCCTGCTATCGAGACGCATCGTGTCAAAACCAGTGCCGACGATCAGGTCTTTTGTTTTATTCGAAAGAAAGAGAACCGCGAAGTGCTGGTAGTGCTAAACTTATCTTCACAGGCCGACCTTCATTTCGATCTGCTCGATAACCGGGTGATGGGCACTTATCGAAACGCATTTTCGGGGGCGGCCAACGATTTTACGGCCACTCGAAGTTTTGAGATGCAGCCCTGGGAATTTCTGGTGTATGAAAAATAAAAACCCGGTGCTGATGGGCCACCGGGTTCATGTTTTTATTGCTGGGGAAACGCGCAGCGATCTACTCCTCTTCGGGTGCCAGCGTAACCGGGTAACGATACAATCCGTCGTAGCCGTCGTAGAATCCTTCTAAACTAAGATTATCGCCACGGAGTCCCGCTATGGCACGGCTCAATTCTTCAATAGAGCCAACCTCAACGCCGTTGATGCTGGTGATGATAAAATCTTCTTGCATGCGGGTACGGCTCAGTGGGCCTGCCTTATTGATCTTTTTAACGCGTATGCCGCCGTTGGCACCGTTGCGCTGCGCCATTTTTTTGTCGGCATCTTCCAGCTCTGCGCCCAAAAGATCCCCCAGGCTATTAGCGGCAACATTTTGATAGGTGCCCTGGTCTGCTTTCAGCACTGCCGATGTGGTCATTTCTTTTCCATCCCTTTTGTAGGTGATCTTTACATTATCTCCTGCATTGAGTGAAGCAACAGTTCCCTGTAATTCACTCCAAGAGCCGATCGGCACTTCGTTTATCTTTTTTATGATGTCTCCTTTTTTAATGCCGGCTTTGGCGGCAGCCCCATCGGGTGCCACATTACCCACATAGGCCCCATCGGTGGAGGTTACATTCTTTCCGTCGGACATGATACCCAGGTAAGGGCGTTTGACATCCCCGAACTTGATCAGATCATTCACAATTTTTTTGGCCAGGTTAACGGGGATGGCAAAAGAGTATCCTGCGTAGGTGCCGGTAGGCGCATAAATGGCAGAATTGATGCCGATCAGTTGCCCGTCGGTGGTCACTAGTGCACCGCCGCTATTACCTTGATTGACGGCAGCGTCCGTTTGAATGAACGATTCAATGGGAGTTTGACTCTGTCGGCCATTGATACCAATGGAGCGCCCTTTGGCACTGATAATACCAGCTGTAACAGTGGTTTCGAGGGTAAGGGGGTAGCCGATGGCTAATACCCACTGTCCTAATTTTATATTATCGGAATTTCCGTAGATCAAGTAAGGGAATCCTGTACCATCGATCTTTAGCACAGCAATGTCACTGCTGGGATCTTTGCCGATCACCTTGGCTTTGTAATTCTTTTTGTTGCTGAGGGTAACCGTAATTTCCTCGGCCACACCAGTACCGCCGTCGGAGATAACGTGGTTGTTGGTAACAATGTAGCCGTCATCGCTGATCAGCACCCCGCTGCCTGAGGCTCTTTGCTCGGGTTGAATCTGCGGAAAGGTAAAGAACTGGTCAAAGAAGTCATCGAACATGCCCCCGCGATTGCGGTTGGGAAGTTGGTTGGTGATGCGTTTGGCAGGCGTCTTGGTCTTGATATGCACCACGGCAGGTACGGCCGCATTGGCCGCCTTAGTAAAGTCGATATTCTCAGTGCCGGGTGCCGCATTGCCAAAAAAGCCAGCATAATTGACCGGAGCTTTTCCATCTGTCGATTGGTAAAATCCGGTACTGTTACGGCCGGGCACAAAGTAATTGTACAGCCACACGCTGCTGACTGCAGACACTGCGCTTACACCGATCACCAATAGAAGTTGTTTCCATTTCATAGCAAAAGTCTTTATTGTAGCGGAGCAAATTATAGGCCCGCGACTTGCAAAATAACAAACTGTCAGTTCGCTTCGTGGGGCAGCCCTGTCAGTTTAACATTTTTTTGTTGAGAAAGTCGAGCGTATTGACGCCGTCGGCATAATCGCCGATGCCGGGGTACTGGCTGCTGCCCAGGGGGAGGCCGCCGGATCCCATCAGGCACTGCAGGTCGGGGTGGGCCAAAGCAGCGGCAATAGCTTGGGAAGGCTGGTCGTAGTACTCGTAATGCAGCTGGCCCAACGGAGCGAACAGGGATTCCTGCTCTGTCAGTAAGAGGGTACCGTTGGTCATGTAAAATTTCTTGTTCAGTATGAGTAGCGCCAGCTGATAGTCGTAGTTGTTTTTGTATTTATGGTGTTCACTGAGGTGCGCATATTTTTTAAAGGCCTCCAGTAAGGGGATAAAGTCATAGCCCGCGGGAACATACAGTTTTGAAACGTTTCTGCATCCCATTCCAAAGTACAAGTGAACATCGTCGGACAGGGCTTCGAGTTCGGCGGTGGTTTCTTGTCCGTTCAACAAGGCTACGGCAGTACGATTCTTGCGAATGATGTGGGGGTATTTTCCAAAGTAGTACGAAAAGTAGCGAGAGGAGTTGTTGCTGCCGGTGGCAATGTAGGCGTCGGCGCCGTTCAGTCTTTCCGCCGTTTGTACATAGGGGAGGCAGGCCGGCTCCCAGAGCAGCAGCTGCTCAAAAAGGTGGGGCAGCAGTACGGCATCTTTGGAGGATAGTTTAACCAGGGCCCGGTGACCGCTGATAAAAACGGATAGCCAGTCATGAAATCCGACCAGTGGAATATTGCCAGCCATGACCACTGCTACCGTTTTGGGAACCATGGGTTGGTCGGGGAGCTGTGCTGTCTCCGCCCACTGCTCCAGTGTCGTTTTCGTTAGCCAGTGTCGAGCTATATGGGTTACAGCCGTATCAATAAAGGCGCCGGTAAACCAGGCGTTCTGCTGTTCGGCCCGCTGCTTGGCTTCTTGCCAGCCGGGACTATTGGCCAGCATGTACTCTCCCAGCCGGATCAACAAAGAAATTCGTTGTGGTAAATTCATGCCGCTCTGTTAAATTTGTGATGCAAAAGTACTAGTCAACTTTTAATTCAACTTTTATGGCCATTAAGATAACCGAAGAATGTATCAACTGCGGCGCCTGCGAGCCAGAGTGCCCTAATAACGCGATCTACGAAGGAGGTGTGGAGTGGGCCATTGCCGATGGTACCACGGTCAAGGGGGCTTTTACGCTGATGGACGGAACGGTGGTGAGTGCCGATCAGAAAAATCAGCCCATCGCAGCCGATACGTACTATATCACCCCTAACAAGTGTACCGAGTGCCAGGGTTTCCACGAGGAGCCCCAGTGCGCGGCCGTTTGTCCTGTAGATTGCTGTGTGCCCGATGAGCTATACAAAGAGACCGTAGAGCAGCTGATGGAGAAAAAAGAAAAGCTCCACATTTAGTTTTCCTACCTCA
>JBIIDB010000148.1:0-4601 GCA_044238505.1 Chitinophagaceae bacterium
CAACATGAAAAATAGTCTTAAACTGCTTTCGCTGGGTTGGGTACTGGTGTTAACCGTACTGGCCTGTACCAAAGTAGCCGATCTTCCTTTTTATGACAGAGGTAAGGCGGTAACGTTGAGTGCATCCTTTACTACCGTGGTTTCGACCCAAGCCGACTCGAACCGCAATGTGATCAGCTTCTCGTGGACCAATCCGCAGCACGGAACTGATTCGGCCAATTATAAATTTGTACTTTCTATCGACAGCGCAGGTCGCAGCTTTGCCCGCGAGGTGACCAAGACCGTAATGGGTGCCAGAAGCACCGCACTGACCGGACGTGAGCTCAACAATATTTTGTTGAACTACGGATTTGCCGTCGGAAGACCCCATACCCTCGAAGTAAAAGTCACTTCTTCGTATGGCAACAACAACGAGAAGCTGGAATCTAATGTGGTGCGTGTTACCGTATCGCCTTTTGATGATCCTGCTGTGTTGACTACGCAGAACACAACGCTGAGCCCCACGCTCGCCGTATCGAACAACCCCGGTAATACCTTTACCTGGACGCGTTCATTCCCCGGGTATACCGGCAATATTACGTATACACTTCAGTACGACTCTGCCGGTAAGAACTTTGCCACCCCCCGCGATTTTCCTGTGGGAGTCAACTTGCTGAATGTAACCCTCACCAATTTTGAGATGAACGAAACAGCGCTTAATGACGGTGTAGCCGGTGGAACTACCGGACGCATCGAGTACCGCGTAAGAGCGGTTACTGCGCAAGGCGCCGTCTCTTTCTCTAACGCCGTATCGGTTACTATCAACACCTATGTGCCTATCCTGCGCTTTTATATGCCCGGCGGTTATCAGTCTGCTACGGGTAACGGAAACAACTGGGATCCCGGAACGGCTCCTGAATTAATTCGCGATGTTCGTCCCGAGGCCATGAACAAGCTCTATTACATGTATATCTTCTTGCCCGCTAACTCCGAGTTCAAGGTAACTCAAGGTCGTGCCTGGGATATCAACTACGGCGGAAGCAATGGCGTGCTCCAGCAAAATGGGGCCAACTTCTCGGTGTCTGCTGCTGGCGTGTATCGCATTTCTATTGACCGCGCTAACATGCGCTTCGATATCCGTGAAGGTCGTATGGGATTTGTGGGTGGTGCCACCGGTGCCAACTGGAACCCCGGTGCTTCTTTCCCCAATTTCGCCCTGGGTCATCCTGAGCGTAATCTATTTGTGGGATTGACCAACCTCGCCAATGCCGGTGGTTGGAAGCTCATCGATAATAACAATTGGAATAACGGTGATATCACAGCCACCAATGCCCGTAGCTACGGTGCTACTGGCGGCAGCGGTTCTACCATGGAGGTCAACGGTGCAAACATGCCTGATGTGACCACGACTGGTCGCTACCGCGTTATTTGGGACGGCCGCGATGTCAATAACATCAAGTACGAGATCTCTCCTGCCACCGAAATGCGCGTGGTCGGTGATGGTATTACCGGCGTATCTGCCTGGAACCCCGGTGCCAGCCCTCAAATGAACTATGTGGGTGCCGGTGTATGGACTATTTCCATTGCCCTTGAGGCCAACAAGGATATCAAATTCTTGGCGGGTAATGCCTGGGGTGCTTTCGACTACGAAGATGCCAGTGGAGGAAGCCAGTCCGTAGGAACGCCTCGTCGTATCAGATGGGAGGGAGGTAATAACTTCAAGACGCCTGCTACTGCACGCACCTATACCATTACCCTCAACGAAAATCTGCAGACCGTTACGATCAACTAATCGTATCCGATCTCTTTATACAAAGAGTAGCCCCCATCGGGCTACTCTTTTTTTTGCGTGTGCCCTGTAGCCACCGTTGCTGTTAGCGTTACGTTTTATCGGTTGGCAACGGACTTTTCTGTTCAGAGGCTCCGCTATTTTTCTGCCTATTATCAAAAGTGGTCAAAATTTTTATTGAAAATCAATATCTTACAAGGGGTCGTTCAAAAATTGATCCTCCTTGCTGATGCTTTATGCCCATCGGCGCCTACCTTTGCCATCCCATTTTAAAATCGGGTGCCGGGATAGCGGCACTCTTAAAAAAACAAGTCATGAGCAAATTACATTTCACTACCAAACATGCGAACGAGGCTACCGTAAAACGCAACTGGTATGTTGTGGACGGTACTAATCAAACCGTTGGTCGTATGTGTGCCAAGATCGCTGCGGTACTCCGTGGTAAGAACAAAGCATGCTATACTCCCCACGTAGACACCGGCGATTATGTGATCGTCGTCAATTGCGAGAAAGTTGTTTTTACCGGCAACAAGCTCGAGCAAAAAATTTATGATCACTTTACCGGATATCCCGGCGGTCGTAAAGAAGAGACAGCGGCTAACTTGCAAAAGCGTCGCCCCGAAGTGGTCATTGAGCGTGCCGTAAAGGGAATGCTCCCCAAGAATCGCTTGGGTCGCAAGATGTACAAGAAATTATTCGTGTACGTAGGCGATGCGCATCCTCATGGAGCCCAGCAACCCCAGGCCCTTAAATTCTAATCTAAAACTTTCAAATAATCTATAAATGGCAACAAACCAAACCAACGGAGTCGGTCGTCGTAAAGAAGCCGTAACCCGTGTTTTCATTTCTAAAGGAAATGGAAAGATCACTGTCAACGACAAGGATTATAAAAATTATTTCTCGCTGGTGTATTTGCAAAATCAGGTGGAGCGTCCGCTAAAGACTGTAGAAGCCGACGGCAAATACGACATCAAGATCAATGCCGAAGGGGGTGGTGTCAAAGGACAAGCCGAGGCCGCCATGCTGGGTATTGCCCGTGTATTGGTCGAGCTGAATCCGGAATTTCGTCCGGCCCTCAAGGCTGCCGGTCTGCTCAAGCGCGATCCCCGTTCGGTGGAGCGTAAGAAGTTCGGACATAAGAAAGCCCGTCGTAGCTACCAGTTCTCTAAACGTTAATCGACCCCCATCACTTATAAAGTATTTTACCTACCATGGAAAACAATACATCCTTACAACAGCAACTTTTGGACGCCGGTGTACATTTTGGTCACCTCAAAAAGAAGTGGAATCCAAAGATGCTTCCCTACATCTTCGCCGAGAAGAAAGGTATTCACATCATCGATCTGAATAAGACCGTTGAGTGCATGCAAGAGTCGGCTGCTGCTTTAAAGCAGATCGCCCGCAGCGGTAAGAAGATCCTCTTTGTCGGCACCAAGAAGCAAGCTAAAGACATCGTTACCGAATGTGCCAAGCGCGTTAACATGCCCTATGTTACCGAGCGTTGGTTAGGAGGAATGCTGACCAATTTCAATACCGTTCGCAAGAGCGTTAAGAAAATGCAGAGCATCGAAAAAATGTTGGGCGATGGTTCGTTCGACAGCATCACTAAAAAAGAGCGTCTGACCTTAAGCCGCGACAAGGATAAAATGGAAAAAGTGTTGGGTGGTATCTCACAGCTGGGTCGCGTACCTGCCGCTTTGTTTATCGTTGATATCGGGCATGAGCATATTGCGCTGGCCGAGGCCAAGCGTTTGGGTATCGCTACATTCGGTATGGTCGATACCAACTGTGATCCCAACAAAGTTGATTTTGCCATTCCCGCCAATGATGATGCAACAAAATCTATCACCGTATTGGTCAACTATATCACTGCTGCCATCGCAGAAGGATTAGCCGAAAGGCAAGCTGCCAAAGAAGACGAGGTAGAGGAAATGACCGATGATGAAAAAGAAAGAAGAGCTGCCAAGTTGCTGGCTGAGGCCGAAGCAGAAGGAGGCCGTGGAGCCGGTCGCAGAGGAGCAGGGGGTGGAACCCGCCGTCGTACCAGTGCCGGTAGTTCTAGCCGCGGACCCGGTGGTGCCCGTCGTTAATTTTTTAATATTATAAAACTAGTTATGAGTACCGTAATGATCAGTGCACAAGACATCAATAAACTACGTCAGGCCACCGGTGCAGGCATGATGGATTGCCGCAAGGCCCTCACCGAGACCAATGGCGATTTTGAAGCTGCCATCGACTGGCTTCGTAAGCAAGGACAAAAGGTTGCCGCTAAAAGAAGCGATCGTGAGGCTAAAGAAGGGGTTGTAATTGCCCAGACCACTGCCGACAATAAGACCGGTATCGTAGTATGCGTAAGCTGTGAGACCGATTTCGTATCGAAGAATGCGGACTTTATTGCCTTTGCCAAAAGCATCGCCGATGCCGCTATTACCAACAATGTTACGACCCTCGATCAGTTGATGGGAGTTTCTATCGGTAATCTTACCGTAGCGGCCATGGTAGACGAAAAATTGGCTACTATCGGAGAAAAGATAGGCGTTACCAAATTCGAGCGTATCGACGCTCCTTATGTGGCTTCTTACATCCACGGAGCATACCGTATCGGTGTGCTGGTGGGGCTCGATAAAGAAGCTGCCGAGGCCGGAAAAGATGTGGCCATGCAAATTGCCGCCCTCAACCCCGTAGCCGTAGATGCGGCTGCCGTACCTGCCGATGTGATCGCCCGCGAAAAGGATATCATCCTCGAGCTCATGAAGCAAGATCCCAAGATGGCCGGCAAACCCGAAGAGATGCTCAATAAGATAGTCGACGGAAAGATGGGCGCCTTCTTTAA
>JBIIDB010000149.1:0-4588 GCA_044238505.1 Chitinophagaceae bacterium
AGTGAGTGATGAACGGGATTTTTTAATTTTTTATTCAACCCCACGTAATACATGAGACAAGATGGAGCCATGACTCTCTTTTGCCAATACGATTCGCTGTACATCCGGTATGCAGCGGGCAGTAACTGCTGCTCGGTAAAATGATAATCCGCTCCGCTCACAATGGCGTCAGCCGTAAACACACCAGACGAACTTACCACTTGAGCAATGCGTCCTTTTGCTCTTGAGGCCTTTCGCTTTGTTCCCGAGGCGGCATCCATTCCCGTGTCAGACGCCATGGTAAATGACTGTACCGTTTCGTTGAACTTAAATGCTACCCCTAGTTCGAGAGCCAACTGATACATGGCCTCTACTACCGCGTACATACCGCCCCTAGGAAACCAGGTGCCCCCTTTGATGTCGGCATAGTTCATGAGTGAATAGAGTGCGGGAGTATCTTGCGGCAACGCCCCCAAAAACAACACCGGAAATTCCATCAACTGGCGCAACCGGGGATGGGTAAAGTGATGAGCCACATGTTTGCTGATCGAAGTGAGCAATTGTAATTTGAGCGCGCCGCTGATCGTCTCCCAATTCATGAACTCGGTCAGCGACAAGCCGGGTTTTTGCACAAAGCGACCCATACCAACCTCGTATTTAACCAGGGCTTCTTTTAAATATTTTTCCAGCTGGGCGCCGCTGCCGGGCTCAATGGTTTCAAATGTTTGCTTGAGGGTATCGAAGTCAGCCGACAGATCGGTATAGCCCTCCTCCCAATAGACCCGGTACGAAGGATCGAGTCGATCCAGCTGATAATAATCGCTGACCTTTTTTCCAAACTGCGCAAAGTAGCGCTCAAAGACATCGGGCATCCAGTAAAAGCTGGGACCCATGTCGAACAAAAAACCATCAGCTTGCAGTTGGCGGGCGCGCCCTCCCGGACCGGCATTTTTTTCGAGCACAGTCACCTTCCAGCCCTCCTTGGCCAAAAAGGAGGCCACCGACAGACCGGCAAAGCCGCTTCCGATCACTAAGGCAGAACGTTGTGTAGTCACCCGGTAAAGTTAAGCTCGTTGAATTTGTTCCTTGAGCAATTTGCGGGCAAAGTGAATGCGGCTCTTGATGGTGCCTAACGGTTCGCCCAAGGTATCGGCGATCTCGTTGTACTTGTAGCCGTCAAAATAAAGCAGAAAGGGGGTTTTAAAGATCTCGGGTAAATTGCGAACGGCGGCTTGCATTTCCTTTAAGCGCATGCCCGCCTCGGCATCGTTATTGACAACAGGTCCGGCATTGTTCAACAAATAATCGTTGGCCGAATTATCAAAAATAGTTTTTTGCTTAGCCTTGCGTCTGTAATTATTGATGAAAATATTGCGCATGATAGTAAATAGCCAAGCCTTGATGTTAGTGCCGGCATTATACTTTTCGCGGTTGGCCAGTGCCTTGTACAGGGTCTCTTGAAAAAGATCATTGGCCGCCTCAGAGTCGCGGGTAAGATTAATGGCAAAGGGCTTTAAGAAGTCTGCGTTATGCAGCAAAAGCTGGTTAAATTCTACCGTTGACATATTTTGTTTAAATTAATGAATAGCTAAGTTAAACAGAATAAAGCCGCCAAGCGCCAGAATTGTTTAATATTTTATTAAAATTTTTGAACAGGGAAACTGCGGGCCAGAAAAATCTGACAGCCATCAGACTAAAACATTAAAAACCAATAAATTAAAAGGTAAAGTAGCCCAGCGTCCTACCGTTAACCTACCCTATTAAGGGAAACCAGCCTGGCTTTCTGCTGGTCGAGCTGCTCATAGACGGAGTTGTTCGAGACAAACTCAGGCACCAGCTCCTTCATTTTGGCGACCATATCAAGGTGTCGCGAAGCATCAGCAGCCAGAACAAACAGTTCTTGGTAGACCTGCTCCAGCGAAGAAAGGGCTTGCGTGCTCGTTTTGGCAATCAATATTTTTTGATGATGGGTAGGCAGGGTATTCTCGGCATCGTTCAGTAACTCCTCGTACAATTTCTCGCCGGGTCTGAGTCCGGTATACTTGATCTCGATATCGATACCGGGCACCATACCGGATAGTCGAATCATCTTTCTGGCCAGATCCACAATGGGAACCGGCTTACCCATATCGAATACATAGATCTCTCCTCCATTACCCATCGAGCCTGCCTCAAGTACCAGCTGGGTAGCTTCTGGAATCGTCATAAAATAGCGAATGATATTGGGATGCGTAACGGTTACCGGACCGCCCTTTGCAATTTGATCGCGAAAGCGCAAAATCACAGAACCGTTCGAGCCAAGCACATTGCCAAAACGGGTCGTAATGAACTTTGTCGATTGAGAGGCCTGTGAGGATAATTGTTGCACATAGATCTCGGCCAGTCGCTTAGAGGCTCCCATTACGTTGGTGGGATTTACGGCCTTATCGGTAGAGACCATTACGAACCGCTGCACCTGATAACGAACAGAAAGATCGGCGATCAGCTTAGTGCCGGCAACATTGGTCAACACCGCTTCGGCAGGAGACTGCTCCATCATGGGTACATGCTTGTAGGCCGCTGCATGGTAGACCACCTGGGGATGAAACTCGTTAAAGAGTTCATTCATCCGATTTGGGTTACGGACATCGCCTAAGAAAAAGACCAGCTTTACACCGTTGCTGATAGCAGTCAGCTCCAACTCCAGATCGTGCAGGGGCGTCTCTGCCTGATCGCATACTACTATAGTAGCTGGCTGAAAACGAAGCAGCTGTCGTACGATCTCTGAACCAATAGATCCTGCACCACCCGTCACCAACACGCGCTTTCCTTTAATTTGGCTACTGAGGGCTGTGTGATTGAGTTGAATCGGATCTCTTTCGAGCAACTGTTCGATGCGAATAGATTGAAGTTGCTTTTTGGTAAATTGTCCGTTGATCCATTTTTCGAGAGGAGGAACGGTGAGCACTGTAACGTTGTACTCCAGACAGACCTCTACGAGCTCCGCCTTACGAGAAGGGGGCACCGAAAAAGTAGAGATAACAAGCTCGTCGATCTGCTGCGATTTAAATAACCCATCAAGGTCCTTATAATCGATGATCTTGATGCCGTCAATCACCTTTCCGGCCTTACGGGGGTTGTCATCCACATAAGCCAGAACCTTCACCTTACTGGCCGGATCGTGTTCCAGTACTCGTTTGGTGGCCAATCCGGCTTCCCCCGCACCGTAAATAACCACAAACTTGGGGTCAAGCTTAAAATTGCGCAAATAACTAAAGCTGTATTTTACTATTACGCGATAGGAGATAAGACCTAAAAAACTGAACAGGGAGTAGATGATGAGTGTGGCAACCGGCATGCTGATAAAAGGAGAGCCTTTCACCAAAGTAACAAAACTCAAAAGACCCATCATTACAACAGAAACCAGCAGAGAAAGCGAGACACGAATGGCGTCTTGAACACCCGTATACCGCACAATACCGGCATAACTTTTAAAATTGAGAAAGACCAGGGTATTGATGGCAGAGAGCACCAACAGATTCGTGTAGAGCTCTTTGATACTGATCAACTCAAAATTGAGGTTGTGTCCGATCAGGTAGGCAAAGATCATGCAGCAATTACAAACCCCGATGTCGATCAAAAAGATAATCCAACGAGGTACAATATTGATCTTTTTCAGCATAAACAGTCTTTACAAAGTTTACACAATTTTTTCAATCGTAAAACTACTTTTTCGACAAAAGATTGAATTAGAAAGAAATATCGCCAATAAACCCATGATTTGGTAAGAGTAAGTCCTTAAAAAGGAAATTAGTAGGACATAAGCAACGTCAATACGCCCGCTCATCGCCCTTAATCAGATTAACAATGGTCTGAAAGATAATTTGGCAATCCAGCCAAAAACTCCAGTTTTCGATGTACCACAGATCAAAAGCCACACGACGGCTCATCTGAAGCGGAGATTGGATCTCACCGCGGCTGCCGTTCACCTGTGCCCACCCGGTGATACCCGGCTTTACCAAATGTCGCATCATATAATGCTGTACCACATCTTTCGACTCCAGCGATAGGGGAATCGGATGTGGCCGGGGACCCACCACACTCATATCGCCCCTTAGTACATTAAAAAACTGCGGCAGCTCATCTAAACTGGTCTTACGTAAAAGTCGCCCCAGCGGGGTTACCCGATCGTCTTGTCTCGCCGCTTGACGAAAAGGTTCCTCGCCATGGTGACCATTGTGAACCATTGTTCGAAACTTATAGCACACGATCTTTTTGTTATTGATTCCCCACCGGTCTTGCCTAAAAAAGACCGGGCCACGGGAATTAAGTTTAATCAGTAGTGCCAACAAGGGTGTTATCCAGCTAAGCAGTAATACCAGCACCAAGAGCGAGAAAACAATATCAAAGGCCCGCTTGAAGATCCTGTTCTCGGCATCGTCGAGCGGGAAATAACGAAGTCCGACCACCGGGAGTCCCGCATAGCTGGTCAGCTTGAGTGCACCCGATCCCAGGCGATTAAAATCATTGATCACGTTTACCTGTACATGCGCCTGCTCGCAGTAATCAATGACCAGATTGATCTCTTCGGTCTGGTGGCTGGGCAGGGCTAAAAAAACCTCATCTATCG
>JBIIDB010000025.1:0-15928 GCA_044238505.1 Chitinophagaceae bacterium
ATTTAGCAAAAGATAACACGTGGTAAGCTGCTTTGCTAGAGTCCGGTAATTTTCATTTCGGTGCGCCGATTCAAGGCTCTGCCCTCGGGCGTGGAGTTGTCGGCCACCGGTTGGGTCATGCCATACCCCTTGGCTGTAAGCCGTGCGGGGTCTATTTTTTTTCCCAGCAAATAGTCTACCACAGCCTTGGCGCGGTGATCGCTGAGGGTAAGATTATCGGCCGCCTTTCCAACATTGTCTGTGTGTCCTCCGATCTCGATTTTGATAGTGGGGTTTTCTTGCAAGAGTGTTACAAGCTTATCTAACTCGGTAAGTGACGCAGGGCTCAACTCGAAGCGGTTGGTCTCGAAGAAAATATTTTTGAGTACGATTGCCGCATTTTTCTCAATGGGTTGCAACACGATATTTTTTTGTGCGGCAGCGTCAGAGATTCCGTTCTTTAAAAAGTATTGGTCAGAGTTAAACAGGTATCCTTTTTGATTGACCGTAAACGCATAGTCGCGACCGGTAGGTAAGGTCAGCAGATAGTTACCGCTGCTGTCGGTCTTGACTTTCGAGATAACTTGGCGCGTGGTAAGGTCTGTCAACTCCAAGGTGGCCGCAATTCCCTTACCGGTTTTTTTATCAGTTACCTGCCCTTGCACCCAGCGAGTGGGGTAGGGGCGATTCTTTTCTTTCAGCTCAAAGCTGTACAGGTCCAGCCCGCCATAGCTGTCTTTTCGTTCGGCGGAGTAGAGTGCTGTCTTTCCGTCGGCGGTTATAAAAAGAGTTCCCTCTCGGTCGATGGTATTGATAGGATAGCCCAGGTTAACAGGCTGCGTCCAGGACCCATCGGTCTGTTTACGGACAAAGAAAATATCATCATCCCCGTATCCGGGCCAGTGCGAGGAGGTAAAGTACAGGGTTTGGTTATCGGCGTGTATAAAGGGGCACTGTTCATCGGCAGGCGTATTGACCGAGGGTCCCAGATTAACCGGTGCGCCCCAGCGACCGTTCTCCTGTATCTTACAAACATACAGATCGCTTCCTCCGAAGCCCCCCGCTCGGCGCGAGGCGAAATACAGTTCCTGTTTATCGGGAGAAAGGCAAGGTTGTGACTCCCACTGATCGGAATTTACTCCTGCACCAAGGTTGACGGCGGCAGACCAGCCTGCGGGCGTCCGATAAGAGATATACAGATCGCAGCCACCATAACTATCGGGACGATAACAGCCGGTAAACACCAGCCACGCTCCGTCTTGTGAGATCATCATGGCTCCCTCACTTTGGGGTGTATTGAGGGATCCTTTTACGGGCGCTGCGGTCTCCCAGCTCCCCGGGCGCGAAGGGGTGCTGCTGAAAAAATCCTCATTATACGTATCCACCCTGCGGGTAAAGAAGAGTTGCTTGCCGTCGATGGTCTGTGAGGGAAGATACTCCGCCATTTTAGAGTTGACGGTAGCGCCCAGATTCTTAGGCGCGAAACTGGTTTTATCGGTTGGTGTAACAGCGGATTTTTCTTGCTGTACCGCAAATTCAAAATTCTTTTTTCGCTGTTGGGCGGCCTCCAGTGCCGTTCCGGTAGGTTTGTATTGATCGATGTAGCGATGGGTGATCTCGAGGGCCTTTGCAAAATCTCCCGTTCCCCCCAGGGCGATCGCATACGATAGCAGATAGGGTTTGAAATAGTCTGCATCAATCGACAGGGCTCTTCTGAAGCAAATGAGGCTATACGGATAATTTTTGCTTTCGGCTTGCAGTTTGGCGAGCGCTACCCAAGCATCAGCATAATTTTCGTCGGCGTCAGTAGCCTGCTGCAGCAGATCGATGGCTTCTCGATTATTGCCGGCAGAGGCCTTTTCGTAAGCCTTTTCGTATAGCTGCGCAGCTTTTTTACTCACCTTATCCGGACGATATCCTTGTCCCAAAGAAAAAAGGGGTGATAGCAGCAAAAAGATCGCTATCAATCGCAGGGCGACAATAAGAAACCGTCTTCTCATGGCACATGGATGTATTTGTGCACTTGCAAACTAAGTTGCCAGCGCGGGTCTTTTTTTATTTTTTCTACGATCAGGGAGGTTACTTTCTCGGCGCGGTCCCATTCCGGTTGCAGATACAGTTTACAGGTTTTTGAAACCCGTGCGGCATGCTGGTCGGCCCAGTCCAGATCGCTCGGATGGTAAATCACAACTTTAAGTTCGTGAGCAAGGGGCAGGATTTCGGGTAAGGGGGCTTTAAATTTTTTGGGAGACAAACAAATCCAATCCCAGTGCCCGCTCAGGGGGTGAGCACCCGATGTCTCCAAATGGCAACGCAGTCCTGCGGCACGTAGTTGCAACGTGAGTGTATCAAGGGAATGCATCAGGGGTTCTCCGCCGGTAATCACTACGATCTTGGCGGGGGTACAACGTACGGCTTCTACTAGTTGGGAGACGGTTTGACGGGGATGCTTATCGGCTTCCCAACTGTCTTTCACATCACACCAAACACAGCCTACATCACAACCGCCCAATCGTATAAAGTAAGCGGCTTGTCCCTGAAAGCAACCTTCTCCCTGCAGGGTGTAGAATTGCTCCATCACAGGGAGCATGGTTTGTTCTTCAACACGTACCATTGGCAACTTATTTTCGGGAGCAGGCGAGGAATGTGTTTTTCATAAGGGCCGCTATCGTCATGGGACCCACACCTCCCGGCACTGGCGTGATCCAACTGCACAGGGGAGCCACCTTTTCGTAATCTACATCACCTACTAAGCGGAATCCATTTTTCTTGGTGGCATCCTCTACTCGGGTAATGCCCACATCAATAATAATGGCACCTTCTTTGACCATCTCCTTTTTAAGAAAAAGAGGTTGGCCCAGTGCTGCCACAATAAGATCGGCTTGCTGGCAATAGGTAGCGAGGTCTTTTGTTTTGGAATGGCAAAGGGTCACGGTGCAATTGCCCGGCTGGGTATTGGCGCTTAACAGGATGCTCATGGGGCGTCCTACAATATTGCTTCGACCTATCACAACGGCGTTGAGACCGGTAGTATCTATCTTGTAATGGGCTAATAACAACATAATCCCCAGCGGAGTGGCCGGTACAAAGCAGTCGGCCCCCTGCACCATTTTGCCCACATTGACAGGATGAAATCCGTCTACATCTTTTTGGGGGTCGATCGCGTCAATTATTTCTTGTTCTGCGATATGTTTTGGTAACGGCAGTTGCACGAGTATGCCATCTACATCCGGATCTTGGTTCAGGGAGTGGATCGACTCAAGCAGTTTGTGTTGGGTAACGCTTTCTTCGAGACGAATGAGCGTAGATATAAAACCGGTCTGCTCACAAGCTTTTACTTTCGCAGCGACATAGGTGGCGCTGGCTCCGTTATTACCTACCAAAATGGCAGCCAGGTGGGGAATTTTTTTTCCGCTCGCAGCTCTTTCGGCCACTTGCAATTTCAATTCTTCTTTGACGGCCTCGGCGGCTAGTTTACCATCCAGCATTTTCATGGGGCAAAGGTAACTCCATTTATCAGCAATTTTTAGCAGGAAAGTTTGTTTTTAATCCCTTGTCTTTTACTAGGGGGGCGGCTAAACTTATTGCATGAGATGTCTCTTTAGTAACGCAGTGTTGTTATTTTTTATTGGCGGAGGTTGGCCGGTCACCACTTGTTTTTTTCCTCTCCATGCGCAGCCGATGCTGTATTCCGTTCAAGCTCATCATGCGCTGGCGGCTAGTATCGGAGACAATCACCGCCATCCCTTTTCGGTGGTTGTAAACCCGGCCTCCCTTGCCGGTTATAAAAAAGTGGCATGGGCATTCGGCGGTGAGCAACGGTTTTTGGCACCAGGTTGGACAAGCTTGGCAGCTGCCGGTGTCTTGCCCGCAGCGAGGGGGTCTTGGGGTTTTCTGATGGCACAAGAAGGCCTGCCGGCAGTGTTCGATCAGCTGATGATGATCACCCATGCAAGAGTGGTGTTCAAACAAGCATTGGTGGGTGTATCCCTGGGAGTTAACCGAAAGAGGGCCGTTTCTCTCACCTCCATCGTAGCCCCAGTTGCGGCAGCGGGATGTACCTTCTCACTCAGCAGCGAACTACAAACAAGCCTGTCGTTTACGCTGTACACAGGGCAGCGCGTTATGTACTCCTCGTCTGCTGACTTGACAATATTTCGATATATACTGGGCTACCAGCCATCCGAAAAATTTGCCATGGTCTCGGGTATTACGAAAGAAACTGGTCGGGCGGCAGTCGGCTCCATTTCGGTTTGCTACCGACCAAGTTATAAGGCGGGATTCAGGATCGGTTTTTCGGGTTCTCCCTCTCTATGTTGGTTCGGGTTACTGCTCGGCATCGGTAAAAAAGTGATGGTGCAAGTTTATTCCGGATTCTATTCGCTGGTTGGGGTAAGCAATGGCATGAGTGTATTCTGTGATCCTGCCGCTGCCCAGGCTGAGCAAGCTATCCGATAAATAAAAGAGGATACTCATGCGAAGATTTCTTGGCTTTCCTGTCTGGATCGGATTGATGCTGCATCCGGTGCCGTCATCCTTACTTTTTTCTCAATCGATCCCTCTTCGTCTGGAGCCATTGGTAGAAAGCAGTGCAACTGCCTCAATAATGCCTGAACCGGACGAAGATCTTTTCGAGGAATCATCCCGATTTTTACGGGATCCCCTGCTGCTGAATGAAGCTTCCAAAGAGGAGTTGCAGCAACTTCCTATTCTTTCCGGTGCGCTGATCGACCTATTACTCTTACATCGTAAAGCGCTGGGCCCGCTGATCCACCTCAATGAGTTGCAGAGCATACCCGGTTTTACCCCGGATCTTATCAGGCAACTGGCTCCCTATGTACGGGTATCGCCTCCGGGCACTCTTTCTGGGGTTCATCCGCTTTCTTTTTTGGGACTCACACAAGATTTTTTGTGCAGGATTACCGGTATTCTTACCGGTGGCAATGATCAAACAACGGCCGGGTGGGCCGGCAGCAGGCAACGATGGCTTCTGTGGCATCGCATGCAAGCAAAAAATTGGCAAGGCGGCTGGCTGCTTGAAAAGGATCCGGGAGAAACGCTACTAAAAAAGAAAAGTGCACCATTCGATCACAGCGGATTTCACTTGTTTTGGCGGGGACCCGGTTTGATCAAAACGATTGCGCTGGGCGATTTTACGATCAATATGGGACAGGGGCTATTGCAGTGGCAATCGATGGCCTTTGGCAAATCGGCCGAGATGAGCTGGATAAAAAGGCAGGGACCGGTTTTGCGCCCGCACCGTTCTTCCGGCGAGATCAACTTTCACCGGGGGCTGGCGGCCACCCTACAATGGAAGCCGCTATCAGTTACCTTTTTTTTGTCGCGTCGCTCACTATCGGGGCGAGTGCAGTACGATACCTCTGGAATGCGAATGGGAGTAAGTTCGATTAGTACCAGCGGCTATCACCGTACCGTTGCGGAGTTGCAGGGAAGAAATGCACTGCGTCAATTCACGGCCGGTGCCCGACTGACGGTCCGTAACAGGTCGCTGGAACTTTCGATCAATGCGGTGCATTATAATTTTTCGTTGTCGTTGCTGCGTAACGGGGAGCCTCGTAACAATGCGGACATACAAGGAAGATCATGGCATAACATCAGTGTAGATTTTTCATTTACCCGAAAAAATGCGCACTGTTTTGGCGAGGGAGCTCTCGCTGCCAATGGATCCGCGGCCTTTCTGTTCGGACTGATCGCGACGCCTGCTGCCGGTGTCGACCTTTTTGCCTTAGTGAGAAAAAGCGACGTCTCGTATCGGGCCCTGTATGCTAATGCGTTCTCGGAATCCTCTTCGGTAGAGAACGAGCAAGGGTTCTATTGGGGGGTTACCTTGCGGCCCCAGGCGAACATACGCATCGACGCTTATGCAGACCACTATGTGTTCCCTTGGATGCGTTACCGTGCCAATGCCGCTACGGCAGGGGCAGATTATATGGTGCAACTCGATTACAGGCCTCATAAACGGATGGCCTTGCTGATCCGTTACCGGATGGAGCGGAAGTGGGAAGCGGCAGCGCTGGTGGCCGACAGTTCGCAGATTTCACCATTCTACGGAAATGCAAGAAAAGGATGGAGATCACAGCTTACTGTTCAGCTTTCTGCCCGTTGCCGGGTGCGTACTCGCATAGAATGGCTGGTGGTTGAGCCCAGCCCCAAGCCCTTGCTGTTCGAACAGGCTGTACCCCCACTAACCGGTCAGGGGTTTCTGTATTATGCCGACCTCTTGTTCAACCGGCTGTATGCGGGCGTTGATTTGCACCTGCGCTATCAATTTTTTGATACAAATAATTATGAATCAAGAATTTATGCTCTTTCACCCGATCTAAGGCCCGGCTTTGGGCTTGAGGCCTTCTATGGAAGGGGCCATAAGGTATGGGCGGGAATTGATAAATCGCTGAAAAACAATTTATTAATTAGCTTGCAGGGACACGTCGGTGGTAGGGGCAACAAGCTGCAAAGCCATGAGCTGAGACTCCAATTACGACTGAAACTATATTGATTACAAGGCTTCTAAAAAAAATCCACCGATTTAACTATATGTTAAAAAAAAGGTTATCTTGCCGCAGCTATTGTGGGCATAGTAATGTCTGAGTAGCAAGAACCTATTACCGAAACTTTTGTCAATTTCTATTGGCTGTCAACGCTTTTAAATTTTTAAAAATTAACGTCAACATGAGAAAAATCGCATCACTGTTCACGATGTTAATGCTCACTGCCGTATTAGCATTTGCTCAGAACCGGACGATCACGGGTACCGTTGTAGATGAGAACGGAGCCGCTGTACCCGGAGCCACCGTTCAATTGAAAGGAACTCGCGAGGGGATCGCTGCCGACAACAGCGGCGTATTTCGCTTGCTTGCTAAAACCGGCGATGTGCTGGTTGTTTCCGGCGTAGGGCTGGAGACCACCGAGTACAAGGTGGGTGCTGACAACGCCATCCGAGTGCAGGTTAAAAGAAACATCACGGCCTCTGCTGAGGTGGTGGTATCCAGTGGTTATGGCATCAGAAAGAATCTGCGCAACATCGCTACGAATGCGCAGGTGGTAACTTCTGAGCAGCTCAACGTAATCCGTCAAACAAATCTGAACAACGCCCTGGCCGGTAAGGTATCGGGTATCCAGGTAAGAAGCCAGTCTTCTGCCAAACTCGGAAGCACCGGTAACATTCGCTTACGCGGTGAATCAGGTTTCGGCGGCGGACAAGGAATTCTCTACGTTGTAGATGGAACCATCCTTCCCAACCCCAATGATATCAACTTGGATGATATCGAAGACGTAACTGTATTGCAGGGTCCTGCCGCAGCAGCCGTTTTCGGTCCTCAAGGTGCCGGTGGAGCTATCGTAATGACGCTCAAAAAAGCGAAGAAAGGCCAAAAAGGTATCGGTGTGGATGTAAACCTCGGTGTGCAAACCGACCATGTTTACGTGCTGCCCAACTACCAAAACTCATACGCCGGTGGTGCCAGCGGAGATCTGATCCGTTACAACTGGCAGCCGGGCCATCCTGAATCTTGGAAGCGTCTGGATGGAAAATACTATCACGACTATTCTGATGATGCCAGCTGGGGTCCCCGTATGGTGGGCCAGGAATATATTCCCTGGTACTCTTGGTATGACGGTCATCGTTATTCAGGAACTACAGCTAAATTGGTTCCTCAGCCAAACAACGCCCGCGAGTTTTACAACACCGGTCTGATGCTCAACAACAGCGTGAGTATCTCTAAGGCAACTGATAATACTAACATCAGGATGTCTTTTGGTAATATCGATCAAAAAGGATTGATCCCTCAGTCTTCTCTTAAGAAGAACACCTTTAACATGATCGCTTCGGTGAATGTGACACCTCGTTTGACGGCCTCTATCAACTTCAACTATGTTACCCAGATCGTAAAGGGTGAATTCGATGATGGATATTCAAATCAGACAACCGGTTCTTTCAACCAGTGGTTCCATCGCAACCTCGATATGGGAATCATCAAAGAATTGAAAGACCTTCGTACGCCCTCCGGCATCTGGGCCAGCTGGAATCACCTGAATCCAACTGCCTACGATCCTAACAATACCCGCCAGTTCTATGCCGGTAACTACTGGTACAGCTTCTATAAGTGGTTCGATCTGGTAAGACCTGTAGTTAATACCGATCGTTATTTCGGAGATATTGCGCTGGCCTACAAATTCAACGATAATCTTAGCATTAAAGCTACCTATCGTAAGCAACACAATAATGTGTGGAGCGAAACCATGTATTCTTCTGATCTCAACGAGAGCGGTACCCAAACTCAAGGTAACTGCCCAGAATGTCGTGGCTTCTACAGCACTTCTACCTCCAACTCCAACCGTACCAACATGGAGTTGTTGATCACTTACAACAAGCGTATCAAAGAATTCAATATCGGAATCAATGGTGGTACCGATATCCTCCGTCAGTTGCAGAAGGGTAATAGTGCCAGCACCGTCAACGGGCTGAACGTTCCCAATCTCTTCACTATCGGAAACTCAAAAGACCAACCCAGTGTGGGGAACACCCGTAGCGATTTCCGTTACAGCGCGCTGTACACTACCGGTAACGTTTCTTGGAGAAATTACCTCACTGCGGAGTTCACCCTCCGTCAGGACTGGATGTCTGACCTTCCTCCTTCCAAGTCATTTATTCTTTCTAAGTCGGCCGGTCTTTCTTTCGTATTCAGCGATCTGCTCAAGTGGCAGCCTCTTAGCTTCGGTAAGTTCAGAGCTTCACTCGGTCAGGTTCCCACCGGTATCGGTGTATATCGCTACCCTGGTTTTGCCTACGGAGTCGGTTCTATTCAGTGGAACGGCAACTTCCTGATGGCTACACCAGATCAGCTGGTTGATCCCAATATCAGCGGATCGGTTACACAACAAAAAGAGATCGGACTCGACCTTCGTTTCCTCAAGAATCGCGTAGGACTTTCTGTTACCTACTGGACCGGAGACGACAGGAACTTCCCTACTACCATTCCTGTGAACGGTACCAGTGGTTTCAGCAGCTTGCTGACCAACGCCGGTCTGATCACCAAGCGTGGTTATAATGTCCAAGCCATGGGTCGCCCTGTATGGGGTAAAAATCTCAAGTGGGAGGTTAATGCCACTTGGGGTATCCTCGCTGAGAACAAAGTGGTATCGATCGCACCCGGAACTACCCGTATCGCTATCGAAGGCATGTGGGGTTCTACCGGCCCTTACATGGTACACCAAGAAGGTCGCGACTGGGGTCAGATCTTCGGAAATGGTATCAAGCGCATCAACGGACAACCCGTACTCGATGCCAACGGTTTCTATGTTAACGATCCTAACGTATTCTTCGGAAGCGCACTTCCCAAGCATACCGGAGGTTTCCAAACGCAACTTGAATACAAAGGGGTTGTGTTGAATGCCAATGCCGACTGGCAGATCGGTGGAAAGTTCTTCTCCCTGTCTAACATGTGGGGTTCTTTCTCCGGTCTTACGGCCAGAACTGCTGTCGTAAACGACAAGGGTAACCCTATTCGTGATGCGGTTGCCGATGGCGGTGGTGTACATGTATTCGGTGTAGATGCCAATGGAAATAAAGTAGACAGATATGTAGACGCCCAGGAGTATTTCCACGGGTTGTATTACAACAGAACATTTGATCCTTATGTGTACGATCTGACCTTTGTCAAGTTGCGTGAGGTTTCATTGGGTTATACCCTGCCTATCAAAAAGTGGGGTATCGATTGGGCCCAGCGTGCCGTGCTTTCGCTCGTGGCTCGTAACCCGCTGTTGATTTATGCTAAAACTGATGACTTCGATCCTTCTGAGATCTCTAACATCAGCGGTGAGGCTGGAAACCTGCCCGGTACAAGAGGTCTTGGTGCAAACCTTAAAATCAGTTTCTAAACCGTATACAAGAACCTAACTTATAAATGAATCGAAATATGAGAAACTTCAGTATACAGCGGATCCTGGTTCTCCCTCTGGCGATCGGACTGCTTTTTACAAGTTGTAAGCGATATTCTTCAGACTTTGGAGATACCAACCTGAATCCTGCGGCTACCACCAGCCCCATTCTCTCAGCCTTACTTACCAACGTTCAGGCAGGTATCGCTGGCTATGGTGCCCAAACCCGTGGAGGTCTGTATTGTCAGTACTTTTCTGAGACCCAGTACACCGACGTGTCACTCTACTCTTTGCCCCAGTTGTCTTTTGAGGGTGAGTATTCAGGGTCTCTTTATGATTTGCAGAATATCATCAATACAAACACCAGCAACAATATGACGCAGGTGGCCCGTATCATGAAGGCCTACATCTTTAGTACCATCACCGACAGATGGGGTGATATTCCCTACTCTCAGGCATTGACCGGTAATAAGACGCCTGCTTTCGACAGACAAGAGGATGTATACCGCGGATGTATGCGCGAACTTACTCAAGCTGTTGCTGCCTTTGATAACAACTCTGCCATTACTGGTGATATCATCTATGGAGGTAGTGTTGCTCATTGGAAAAGATTAGCCAACACACTTCGTCTGCGTCTGGCCATTCAGGTATCTAAGCGTTTTCCTGCTGCTTCTGCCTGGGCCGGCACAGAGTTTCGTGCTGCCTTGGCTGATGCCGGTGGAACCATTACGGCCAATGCCGACAACTTTACTGTAGTATATCCCGGTGGAAACTTTCGCTCTCCCTGGTTTAATCTCTATGACGGACGTCGTGACTTTGGTCAAAGCGACGTAATGGTAGGTATTATGAGCTCTTTGGGAGATGGCCGTCAGGCTGCTTTCGGAAGTTCTACGCTGGGTGTTCCCTATGGACGTGTGAGAGGTTTTGTGGATCCTTGGTGCCAAGCTAATCCCAACTGGTCTCGTATTCTGAGTGAGTCAAATCGCCAGCAAAACGGAAGAGTCGCGTTGGTAACTGCTGCCGAGACTCATTTGCTTCGCGCAGAGGCTGCCGATCGCGGTTGGACTACTGAAAATATGGGAGCTCTCTACCAAGCCGGTATCGAGATATCTTTTCAACAGTGGGGTCTTGCCGTACCAGCCGGTAGTTACTTTACGCAGCCCACTGTGGCACTGGCCAGCCCAGCCGGAACTGGTGCCAACATCCGTAACATCGCCATTCAGCAGTATATAGCTGCTTATCCTGACGGCCTGCGTGGATGGAACATCTGGAGAAGAACCGGATTCCCCACACTGACCCCTGCTCAGGACGCTACCAACAGCTCAAGACAGATCCCCAGAAGATATACCTATGGTCAAACTTCGTATGCCAGCAATACCGCTGCCGTAACGGCCGCTGCTGCTGCCATCGGAGGAGATACCCAGGATACCAGAATGTGGTGGGACCAATAAATAGCTAACAACAATTATTAAATAGCAACATCATGAATATGAAAAATTCTATCTTCTATCTGTTGGTTCTGACCATTGGGTTGGCTTCTTGTATCAAAAAGGAAGTAACCCCGCTGGCAGATGAAGGAAAGACCTTTGTTAAAATACTGGAGTCTCGCGAAAACCAGGTGTTCCTGAGCCCGTTCTCAGACATTCGTCCTGTTTCGCTGTTCAGTGTTCGTCGAGATGCCAATTCTGCGGAAAATCTTCAGAAATCAGCCCCGTTGGTGCTCACACGTGTAGACGGAATGGTAGCCCGTTACAATGCCGCCACCGGCTCTAACTTTGAATTACTCCCAGACAGTTTGTATACCCTGCATCCTTCTATTACACGCGCCGGTAACATTCACTCTTCGGCATTTAACGCCGGAGATTTTGCCCGCGAGTTTATCATCAACCTCAATGGTGGCAAGTGGGATCTTAGCAGAAAATATGCCCTGGGTTTTGCCCTGACCAGTGCTGGCACACTTAATAAGGCTGCCGGCAAAGACTCAGTTATTGTTCTGATCTCTGTCAAGAATAAATACGATGGATTTTACCGAATGAGAGGGGTTCATAACCGTTCTCCATTTAATTTCCCTTTTGATGTGGATATGGAAATGCATACCACCGGTGTAAACACGGTTCGTTTCTTCTTCAATGCTGCTGGTGCCTATGGTCATCCCATCGGTACGGGTGTAGGAACGATCAGCTGGTATGGCGGAGCTATTTCTCCTGTTATGGAGTTTAATACGGCCACTGATGTAGCCACTAATATCTATAACGTGGGTAGTACAACCCCCATATTGATGCACACAGGTCCCGGCGCTCCCGTTAGCCGCTATGACCCCGTATCAAAGAGGATTTTTGCTTATTTCTACTACTTTACAGGTCCCGGTCAGGACTTTACTAACCGTGGTTGGAGCGATACGCTTACTTACGTTCGCTCACGATAAGACGCTGTTATATCTTTTTCAAGGAGCTGTATATCTTACAGCTCCTTTTTTTTGCTCTATCTTTGAACGATATATCAATAAACAATGGACGAACAACAACTACCCAACAATAACCAGTTGAATATCGAGATCTCCGAGGAGGTCGCAGAGGGAGAGTACGCTAACCTGGCGATCATTACCCATTCACATGCCGAATTCGTTATCGACTTTGTGAATGTGATGCCGGGCACCCCTAAAAGCCGGGTCAAGTCTCGTATTATTCTCACTCCGCAACATGCTAAGCGACTCATGCGCGCCCTCACCGAGAATATCCAGAAATACGAGTCTGTGAACGGGCCGATAAAAGACCTGGAGGAGATACAGCTTCCGCTCAATTTTGGCGGACCAACGGCACAGGCTTGAGTTGGCGGCATTTGTGCCTGCGATGGCAACTGGCGGCAAGATTATAATGCCTGCCCCTCCCGATCTTTGGGTTTTAGATCAGTCCTTCGTCTGCGAAGCTGTAATAGCCCTGATCACTTACGATCACATGATCTAGCATATGGATATCCAGCAGTTGCGCGGCCTCTTTCAATCGCTGCGTGAGTTGCTCATCTGCCCGGCTGGGTTGCAGATTACCTGAGGGGTGGTTATGACAGACGATGATACTTACGGCATTTTGCTCCAGTGCTTTTTTTAGGATGATCCTTGGGTCAGCCACCGTTCCGGTGATACCCCCTTCACTCACGATCTCGAAGTGATTGATGCGGTTGGCACGATTCAGGTACAGCACGCCGAATACTTCTTGCTGTCGGTCTTGTAAACTGATCTGTAAGAACCGGGCAATATCGCTGCTTTTGGACACCTGCGTTTTTTGCAGTGGCGGCCCTGCATGGCGTCGGCGTCCCAGCTCCAGGGCCGCCATTACCTGTGCGGCACGCGCCTTGCCTATGCCTTTGATGCGGGCCATCTGCAAGGGGTGCATTCGGGCCAATTCTGCTAAATTATGCTTGGCAAGCGTGAGTAGCTCTAGCGCCAGCTCGGGCGCGCTGCGCTGTCTGCTGCCACATTGCAGCAAAATGGCCAGTAATTCTGCATCGCTCAACTGCTCGCAACCCCACCGGTAGAGTTTTTCGCGGGGGCGATCTTCCGGCGGTAGGGTAGAGGGTCTGTCGTCATTTATCATTTCATAAGTATAGCTGGCCCATACGGCGGTGGCAAGGGGAAAGGCGAGATTTATTTATAACACCCATCGGTATTGTGTGGGGGTATCAATATCTTCGCACCACTAGTTTATCCTCTGCTATGCAACACGCCAAAATTTTTGCCGGTACCGGCTCTCAGCAGCTGGCCGAACAAATTTGTAAACGCTACGGCACTCAACTCGGAAAGGTCAACATTCAACGGTTCAGCGACGGAGAGATCTGTCCGGTTTTTCTGGAAAGTGTACGGGGCGACTATGTTTTTTTGGTCCAAAGCACCTATGCCCCCACCGATAATCTGATGGAGTTGCTGCTCATGATCGATGCGGCACGCAGGGCCTCAGCCTATAAGGTCATCGCCGTGATACCCTACTATGGCTACGCCCGTCAAGACCGCAAGGATAAACCTCGGGTAGCGATCGGCAGTAAGCTGGTAGCCAATATGTTAGTAGCTGCAGGGGCCGATCGGGTCATCACTATGGACCTGCATGCGCCTCAGATCCAGGGGTATTTTGACATCCCTGTAGACCACCTAGACAGCCATGCTGTTTTTATCCCTTATATCGAGAGTTTAAAGCTGGAAAATCTTACCTTTGCGGCCCCCGACGTGGGAGCTACTAACCGGATTCGTGAGATCGCCAGTTATTTCAATGCCGAAATGGTGATCTGCGACAAACACCGGAAGCGGGCCAACGAAATAGCCAGCATGGTAGTGATCGGGGATGTTACGAATCGCGATGTGTTGTTGATCGATGACATATGCGATACGGGCGGAACCCTCGCCAAAAGCGCTGGGTTGCTCAAAGAAAAAGGGGCACGCTCCGTAAGAGCGCTTATCACGCATCCGGTGTTAAGCGGAAAGGCTTACGAGAATATCGAAAGCAGTGTGCTTGAGGAACTCGTGGTTTGTGATACGATCCCGGTAAAGGCAGTGAGTGGAAAGATCAAGGTGTTGAGTGTGGCCGAACTTTTTGCAGTGGCCATCCGAAATGCTTTCGAGAACAAGAGTATCACCAGTCTCTTTGTTCACTCACAGCTAAAGAACAAGTGAACCAATAAAACAAAATAGCATGAACACAATTACAATCGAAGGACAACTGAGGACCGGATTTGGCAAAACAGCCACCCGTCAACTCCGCTCTCAGGAAATGGTGCCTGGTGTAATTTACGGGGGTGCTCAGGAGATCAATTTTTACGCTCCTGCTGCGGCTTTCAAAAATTTAGTGTACACACCAAGTTTCCAGTTCGCCGAAGTTAAGATCGACGGCAAAACGTACAAGACTATCCTCAAAGATCTGCAGTTCGACAAGGTCAACGATCAGTTGACGCACGTGGATTTGCTGGAGCTGGTGGAGGACAAAAAAGTGATCGCTAACATCCCGCTCAAATTCGTAGGTACCTCTAAAGGGGTCAAGGATGGCGGTAAGCTGATCACCAAAATGAAATCGCTCAAGGTAAAGACCTATCCTAAGCATTTGCGTGAGCAGATCGAGGTAAGTATCGATAATCTTGAATTGAATGGCAATATTCGGGTGGAGGATGTCAAGATCGCCGAGTATGAGGTGCTCAACTCCCCTCGTATTCCTATCGCTTCGGTCGTATTGACCCGCCAGTTGAAGCAAGAGGAAGCCACTGCTCCTGCTGCCGCCGCTGCGCCTGCCGCCGCTGCTGCTGCCCCTGCTGCCGCCGCTGCCAAGAAATAAGTCAACGCAAGTCATTACTTCTTTTGCAAAACCCGCATCAGCCGATGCGGGTTTTTTATTGACGAAGACCGATATTTGAACCTCGAATCAATATGAAAATACTGCTGGCCGGATTAGGTAACGTGGGCGATGAGTACGCGCATACCCGACACAACATCGGATTCGATGTAGTGGGGGCCTTTGTGCAGCGGCACGGGGGGCAATTTCGGGTAGACCGGTTGGCCTACGTTGCCGAAGTGAAATGGAAGGGCAAGCAGTTTGTTTGTGTTTGCCCCACTACCTACATGAACCTGAGCGGTAAAGCCATCAAATATTGGTTAGATAAGGAGAAACTTGATGCGACCTCTTTGTTGGTGGTGGTAGACGATCTGGCGCTTCCGCTCGATAAGATCCGCATAAAGCCCGGAGGTAGCGATGCTGGTCATAATGGATTAAAAAGCATCCAGGATTGTTTAGGAACCATTCAATATCCCAAGCTTCGTTTTGGTATCGGCAGTGATTTTCCCAAGGGAAAGCAAGCTGATTTTGTGTTATCTCGTTGGAAGAGCAGCGAAGAAAAACAAGTGGCTGCAAAGATCACCCATTGCGTGGATGCTATTGAAGTGATAGCCACACAGGGTCTCGAAGCTGCTATGAATCTGTATAATCAAAAAAGTTTTACCTGAATAATACCTTATGAAGATCGTTTGTGTTGGACGAAATTATGTGGCTCATGCCCGTGAGTTGGGAAATGAAGTACCCGC
>JBIIDB010000150.1:0-4581 GCA_044238505.1 Chitinophagaceae bacterium
ACCTTCTCGAAAACAATTTTTTTAAACCGGGCAGCCGACTATTGATTATCCATAGCGGGGGTCTGCAGGGCAATCGCTCACTACCTCCTGCTACTTTTTGCTTTCCCTGAACAGCAGATCCCCTAAGGTCGCTTTATCTTTGCCTATCGACACTATGCACTTGACCACCCTTCTTCGCTGTTCAATATGTCTGCTGGCCATTCAGCTTACCTCCGTGGCGAAAGCACAAGATCCGTTGCCCGCTTTTGAGGTGCGCGATATTGGAAGCGGGCGCATCGTAATTAGTTGGTATAACAACTACCCCAAAACGGCCCAGCTTACTATACAACGTTCCTTCGACAGCCTACGCGGATACAAAAGTATCTTGACCGTACCTGACCCAAGCGCTGTACAAAACGGATTCGCCGATACGAAAGCCGTCAACGATCACATGTTCTACCGTCTTTACATCCTGCTGGATAAAGGGAACTATTTTTTTACGACGCCTAAGCGCCCCGTCAAACAAACCGCTGCAACGATGGGCGCCCCTCCTGTTGAATCGATAACGAACAACGCCGCCTACGCTACAACCACAACCTCCGCTGCAGGTACTATACCAAAAAATCAGCACCCCTCCTCTTCTGCCCGTCGCGACAATGCCGCTCCGACCACTACAGATGCCGCCGGAGTTTCGTTGACAGCGCCCGATCTTACCGAGGCGCTTACTAAAGACAGCGCCACCGGGTCTCTTACCCGCCAACAGTTTAGTGTCAAAAAAGTAGCGCCCGTAGTGATCAGACTCGATCCCTCCCGAATGGGTGATTCCGCAAAAGTGCCTTTTAGCGTGAGTCCGCAAAATGATCCCGATGCCTATGCTCCCTCTCTTTATGTGTATGCACAACCTGACGGCAACATCAGGATCGACGTTCCCAATAAAAAAAGATATGCCGGCTACCGGATCAGATTCTACGAAGCCGACAAACAACTCCTCTTTGAGTTAAAACAATTGCCAGCCCCCAGCTTTCAACTAGACAAGACCAATTTTTTACACAGCGGATGGTTTCTTTTTGAGTTGTACGAAGAGTCAAGACTTGTCGAGCGACACAAGATTTTTCTTGAAAAAGATTTTTGACCGCTACGTACTGGCTGCCGCTGCATCCGAAATATGAATGCCAAACACGGTCCCGAAATGCGTAAGTAATGTTTGTTTTACCGCTGCCATTTGGAGGATCGTACCGGTTTCGCGCGCTAATGAAGTGACTGATTTATTGGCGATGCCGCAAGGAATGATATTATCAAAATAAGAAAGGTCGGGATGTACATTCAAGGCAAACCCGTGCATGGTTACCCATCTGCTACAACGTACCCCCATTGCACATATCTTACGCGCCTTTGCAGGTTGATCGGGTTCCAGCCATACCCCCGTCTCTCCCTTGGAACGCTGCCCCTTGACTCCATAATCAGCCAGTGTAAGAATGATCACTTCTTCCAGCTCACGCAGATAACGTCCGATATCGGTGTAAAAACATTCTAAGTCGAAAATGGGATAACCCACGATCTGTCCGGGTCCGTGGTAGGTGATATCGCCCCCGCGATTGCTCTGGTAAAAACCGATCTGTCGTTGCTCCATCTCTTCACGATCCATGAGCACATGTTCCATCTTGCCACTTTTTCCCAATGTATAGACCGGGGGATGCTCAACAAATAGTAAGTGATGCGAAGTAGTTTCGCCGGCCGCCTTTCGGGCCAGGGTCTGCTGCAATAACTGCTCTTGCAGGTCCCAGGCCTGCCGATACTCGAGGGTACCCAAGTCTCGAAAATGCACCACTTGCCGCATAGAAATACAAAGGTACCGACAAAGCGCCAAGCTTTACCTTTGCCAGCATGAAACCCGAAACAGCGGATCCGCGTCTTGAAGGGAGCGATGAACTCTTTGAGCGTTTTACCCTTCAGGTCGACAAGGGGCAAGAACCGCTTCGCATCGACAAATTCCTGAGCAACCGCATCGAAGGCGCTACCCGCAACAAATTACAGCAGGCCATGACACTAGGCATGGTAACTGTCAATGGGCAGCCTGTAAAACCCAATTATAAAATAAAGCCATTCGACCAGGTCTGTATCTACTCGGATGTAAGTCCCGAAGAAACCGAAGTGGTGCCTGAAAAAATGGATCTCACCATCGAATATGAGGATAAGGACCTGATGGTGATCAATAAACCCGCCGGCCTGGTGGTTCATCCCGGTAGCGGCAATTATCACGGCACCTTGCTCAATGGAGTGGCCTGGTACCTGCGGCAGCAGAACCCCTCTATAACCGAAGAAGTATTACCTCGCTTTGGATTGGTGCACCGAATCGATAAAAACACCAGCGGTTTATTGGTTTTAGCCAAGAGTGATGTCGCTATGCGGCAATTGGCCAGACAATTCTTCGATCACAGTGTTAAAAGAGAATATCATGCGTTGGTCTGGGGTGACCTGCAGGAAGAACAGGGCACTATCATAGCACATGTCGGAAGGCACCAGCGATTTAGAAAAAAGTTTGAGGCCTATCCCGACGGTGATTATGGCAAGGAGGCCATCACCCATTATCAAGTCTTAGAACGATTTGGCTATGTTACCTACGTACGTTGTGTACTGGAAACCGGACGAACGCACCAGATTAGAGTTCATATGAAACACCTGGGCCATCCGTTGTTCAGCGATGATACCTATGGCGGCGATACGATCGTAAAGGGTACCGTTTACGCGAAATACAAGCAATTTGTAGAGAACTGCTTTGGCATTTGCCCCAGACAGGCCCTGCATGCCAAGACACTGGGATTTTTGCATCCGGTCACCCAACAAGAAATGTATTTTGATACGCCTCTTCCATCCGATCTGGAGCAGCTGCTCGCCAAATGGAGAGCCTATGCGGCAGGGTTTAAAAAAAATGATTAGTGCACATCATAAATGGTAGCCGTAAACAACCCTCGCTCTCTCTTTTTAAAGACCAGATCCCAATCGCCCACATAGCGTAATAACACCGGTACCACCCAGGGTCCATAACGCGCCATTTCGGCCTCCATCGATACAGAGAAATCATACACGCCGGCCCGGTAGCTCATGGTGTAGGTTCGCTTCAGTACTTCCATAGTGCGGATACTAAACCAGGTATCCATCTTGTCGATCACCAGCTGGTCTCGCTGTGCTGCGGTCAACCCTTTTTTTGCTGTTACAGAAAAAAGATAACAAGGCTCTTCGCGATGTTCGCTGTAATCGATAGAAAAATTATACAGCGCTGCCCGATCATTGTCAAAAATGTCCATCTTATCTCCCAGCAGGGGAACCCCCGGTACACGCTGGCCCGGCTTAAAGAGCAGCATCTTTAATTGCTCCTTGTGCTTAGATACCCCGCTTAACCCCTTTGTTGAAAACTGACGATTATTGACCACGTTTGTCTCCCCGCACTCGGATCCTTTCGTAAAAAACAAACTTGCATATAGTGCCGCCGTATAATAATTGTATTGTCGTTTTCTGTCGTAAAAGTTTCCGGTGGCCTTTTCTTCGAGCACTTGCATCGAACGACAATTGCCCGTACGGATCTGGCGCGTCTTGCTCAATAAACGAGCCTGTATCTGGCCCTGCCGGTCGCGCATCATAATGTCATTACTGGATGTAAAATTGAGTACCCGCAGGTTCTTAAATGCTTTATAAAAACTCGTATCGGTTCTTACCTGTTCTATAAACCGGTTTACATTGAGTCGACTGCGCACAACAACTTCCGACAACTGGATGGAGCGCGCCAATCGGGATTTTTCGATGGCGTCTTCCGTACCGGGTTGCGCCCACAGCGAAACGGTAAGCAGAAATAATAATATCAGCAGGCAGGCCCTCATTCCTAAAATTGCATCTTATAGTCGACCTTGACATGTCCCTTGGTGATATCGGCCAACTTGCCCTTCAGCAGTTTCTTTTTTAGACCGGAAAGATGATCGATAAAAAGCTTTCCTTCGATATGATCGTATTCGTGCAGGATGACACGGGCGGTCAACCCCGAAAAAACGTTTCGTTGTGGCTGCCAATGCTCATCGAGGTACTCCAATTCTACCGTGGCCGGTCGCAGTACATCCTCTCGAACTTTGGGGATACTCAGACATCCTTCATTATACGCCCAGGGAGTTCCTGCTAAAGACACGATCTGGGCATTGATAAAAACAGCTTTAAGACCCGGGGCATCGGGATAATTTTTTTGCTCATCGGCTGACATGCCTTCGAATATCTGCAGCGTGTCGACCGTAAAGAGCCTTATGCTTTTGTTGACCTGGGGCGCCGCCAGCCCCACTCCGTTGCTGGCATACATCGTTTCCCACATATCGGCAATGAACGATTCCAGCAAAAGCTCTCCGGGCTGTAGGGGTGCCGCTACCTTTCTGAGTACAGGATGACCGTAAGCTACGATGGGAAAAATCATACTGCAAAGTTACGCACCTTGCGCGGATCGCAGGTATTCTTGTAAGAGGATCGTAGCCGCGATCTCATCGACCAGTTTCTTATCGCGACGTTGCTTTTTCTTAAGTCCCATCTCCAGCATGGCGTCTTTTGCCATCTTCGAAGTAAATCGTT
>JBIIDB010000151.1:0-4579 GCA_044238505.1 Chitinophagaceae bacterium
GCAATCCGAGTACACCCATCAAAATGGTTACAATCAGTTGACTAAAACTCGCTACCACCGTAACCGAAATAGCGCGTACTCGTTGTGCGGGTTCCAGATACAGTACGCGTCCCAGATATTCACCAATGCGATTGGGCAAACTCAATGAAATGGATACACCCGCCAGCACCGCCTTAAAGGCTCTTACTAATGAAACAGGCTGTACGGATGCAACGGCTGTTTTCCATTTAATCGATTCGATAAGCCAGTTCAAGATCATCAACACGACTAGCAGCGGAATGTAAAAAAGGCCCTGGGCCTTCATCGATTCCGAAAGCCGTGTAGCCAACAGCGAAAAATTAACTTGCTGGCGCAGCTGCCACCAAATGATCCAGCAAAGCACCAGCATAAGAAGTGGGCCCGGCAGGTAACGAAGAAAGATTTTGCTGGATCGCGTTAGCTTCATTAATCTTGTAAAAATACAAGGCGAGTTGCAAAAGCGGGCTAAAATAATTCTGGGCATCGATCCGGGTACGGTGGTGATGGGTTACGGGCTTGTCAAGATCGAAGGACAGAAGGCTAGCTTACTCGATCTGGGGGTACTGAAACCCGGTAAGATCAAAGACAATCACAAACGACTGCAGCTGATCTTTAATACGGTGAGCGGGCTCATTACGCAATTTGCGCCCACTGATTTTGCCATTGAAGCGCCCTTCTTCGGTAAGAACGTACAAAGCATGCTCAAACTGGGGCGTGCCCAGGGGGTAGCGATTGCCGCCGCAATGCGTCATGGCTTGGAGGTAACCGAATACTCTCCTAAAAAAGTAAAGCAGGCCGTTACCGGTAATGGAAATGCTGGGAAAGAGCAGGTCATGAAAATGCTACAGACCCTGCTGCAATTCAAAGACAGCCCTAAATACTACGATGCGACCGATGCGGTAGCTGTAGCCCTTTGTCATTTTTATGAGCAAAGTAAGCAGCTCTTATATACCTCCTCCGCAAAAGCAACAGCCACGCATAAAACTGCCTCCGGCACATCCGCAGCAGGGCGCTACGAAAAAGCACCATCGACCCCCTCGAAGACGGCAAAAAAAAGTCGCACCAAAAATGACTGGGCCGACTTTATTCAAAAAAATCCACAGCGGGTTCAAAAAAAATAATCTCAGAGCTGCGCCAAGAGACGCGCTTGAACAGCGCGAAGCTGGTCATCACTGGCCTTTTGCTTACCGGGCTGCGCAAAGTTCAGATCATTAGACGTATTGATCGGCATCAGATGCAGGTGCGCATGCGGCACCTCGAGTCCTATTACCGAAATACCGCAGCGTTTGCAAGGAAAGGCCCGTTCGATAGCACCGGCGATAGGCTTTGCAAAGACGAGCAGTTCAGACAAATAGTTATCGGGAAGATCAAATAGTTTATCGACCTCGATCTTGGGAACAACCAGTACGTGTCCTTCTCGCAAAGGGAATACATCGAGAAAAGCCAAGAACAAATTATTCTCTGCGATCTTGTAGCAAGGAATTTCTCCTGCAATAATTTTTGAGAAGAGGGTCATGGCAGTTCCGTTATTGGTAAATAGTTAACCGGCGGTGATGGCTTCGATGCGAAAATTCAAAACACCGGCGGGCGCTTGCACCTCGGCAGTCTCCCCTACTTTCTTTCCTAAGATCCCTTTGCCGATCGGAGAGGTCACCGAAATTTTTCCGGCCTTCAGATCGGCCTCTTTTTCGCTCACTACTTTATACACCACTTGTTTGTTGGTCTTAAGATTGGTGAGGGTTACTTGCGTAAGAATAGAAACCTTACTGGTATCGATCGAAGAGATATCCAATACGCGTACATTGGCCATGGCTCCTTCGAGAGCAGCAATACGGGCCTCGAGAATGCCCTGTGCTTCTTTAGCCGCATCATATTCGGCATTCTCTTTTAAATCGCCCTTTTCGCGGGCCTCTGCAATGGCTCGGCTGGCGGCCGGACGATCCACGGCCTTCATGCGCTGCAACTCAGCCTTCATCTGTTCTAAGGTCTCCTGGGTTACATACTGAACGGTGCTCATACTACTTCTGTTTAACTCACAAAAAAAGAGCAACGCCTCAGCGAAACCGAAGCGTTGCAGTATTTAAGGGCAAATATACAAAAAATCGCCTAGAGGACCGGCCGCTGGCCTGGTAGGCCGCTGCGTATTTTATCGAGCAACACCCGACTCATCCGCTCAAAAGATTCATGGCTGTAACCGGCAATGTGGGGGGTCAGCACTACATCGGGACGCTGTATCAATGCTTGTAATAATTGATTTTCATCGGGTTGATAGCTGGACAGCTTTTCATTGGGTAACACGTCCAAGGCGGCTCCCGATAATTGCCCTTTTTCGAGAGCTTGTAGCAGGGCCTTGAGATCGACCACTTCTCCCCGCGATGTATTGATGAGTACAGGAGCATGCTGCAAGGATTCAAAAAAGGCAGCAGACGCCATACCTTTTGTAGTAGCATCAAGCGGCACATGAAAACTGATGACCTGACAGCGCGACGCCACTTGGGCCAAGGTGGCTTCTTGAATATAAGAAGACCCAAATCCGGATTTATGAATATCGCAGGCCAATACCGTTACTCCGAATGGAGCCAACAGTCGGGCGAATTCGCTGCCGGTGTTTCCATACCCGATAATTCCTATACATTGACCACTGAGTTCAACGCCTCGGTTCTCGTTTCGCTTCCACCATCCTTGTTGTATCTCACGATAAGACCAGCTGATACGATGCAGCACCGATAATAACATCCCCAGTGCGTGTTCGGCCACCGACAAGCGATTACCCTCCGGGCTGCTGTAACACACCATACCTCGCTCGTGGGCATAAGCCGTATCGACCAATTCCATTCCGCTGCCCAGGCGTCCGATCCATTGAAGCTGGTGGGCTTTTTGCAACAGCATTCGATCAACCGCAATACGGGTGGTGATGACGAGCCCCACGGCATCTTGTATAGTGGATTCCAGCTCCTCTCGGGAAATAGCCGGGGCATCGATCACCTGATAGCCTAATGCACGCAAGCCATCGGCCAGTAACGGATGAGACTGACCGGTTATGATCACTTTATTGGTATGATGGGCAACAGTCAAGAGAATACAAAATTAAGCATTGCCCCTGGCAAGCATGCGAAAACTAAGAGCACCGAAATCATCGACACTCAATTGCTCGGCACGCTTATCGAAGAGAGGATCCTGCAAGACCGCAGCATCGAAAAGGGGTTTAAGTGCATTGCGAAGGGTCTTTCTTCGCTGCCCAAAAGCCGTTTTTACCAACAGTGTAAAATCTGAAGCACTGCGCATAGCGGGTACGTCTTTTCGGGGAGTTAACCGAATGACCCCGCTCATCACCTTGGGAGGCGGATCAAAGCAACCGGGCGCTACATCAAAAAGATAATCGACCGAAAAAAAGGCTTGCATCAAAACTGATAATACCCCATAGGTCTTAGAGCCGGGACCGGCGGCAGCCCGCTGCGCTACCTCTTTTTGAAACATACCGACCATGCACTGTAAGGGCGCACGCCACTCGAGCATGGTAAACAAGATCTGGCTAGAAATATTATAGGGAAAATTGCCAACCACGGTAAAGGGACCCGTAAAGGGAATCTCCATCTTTAAAAAATCGAGGTGTAACAACTTGCCCCTAAGCGCCGGAAACTCTTTTAGCAAGTACTCTACTTTTTCCTTATCAAGCTCCACGGCCTTAAAATCAATACCGGGCAACGTGAGTAAATGACGTGTTAAGGCACCTCCCCCGGGACCCACCTCCAGTAAGTGCGTAAACGGGGTATGGGTTAAGGCCTCCATGATCTTGCGTACGATATTCTCGTCTCGCAAAAAATGCTGGCCCAGCGATTTTTTAAGGGTATACATCTTTACAAATGTACTCCCTACACGTATTGACGAAGTGATTATTCGTTAATTTTACAGTAATACCCAGACATGAATACTCCCAAACCCATCATTGGCATCTCTTGCGGCGATCTGAACGGCATTGGCATTGAGCTTATCATCAAGACCTTTTCGGACAGCCGACTACTCGATCACTGCACGCCCGTGATCTTTGCCTCAAATAAAGCCATCAATTTCTATCGTAAGACTCTTCCGGATTATACTTTTAACTACGCCAGCACCAAAGAACTCAACCGGATCAACCCCAAACAGATCAACCTGATCAACTGCTGGGAAGAGGATATCGAGATCACTCCCGGACAACTGACCCCGGTCGGAGGCCGCTATGCAGCCATCTCGCTGCAATCTGCCGTGGCTGCCCTTAAGCAAGGACAGATCGACGGACTGCTTACCGCTCCCTTTCATAAAAAAAATATTCAGTCGGCCGAGTTTTCGTACACGGGCCATACTCCTTACCTGCAACAGATCTTCGGGGTCAATGATGTGGTGATGCTATTGTGCTCAGGGGATTTTCGGGTGGGACTCGTTACCGAACATGTGCCGGTAGGAGAAGTAGCTGCCAAGTTGACTAAAGAAAAAATAGTCAGCAAGTTGATGCTACTGCACCAGAGTTTGCAAAAAGATTTCGGCATCGATAAACCCCGCATCGCAGTGCTGGGACTTAACC
>JBIIDB010000152.1:0-4556 GCA_044238505.1 Chitinophagaceae bacterium
ATCGAAACTTCGATGGAGGCTGATATCTCGGTGTTCAAATACTATGTAGAAAGACATATAGAGGTTGATGGCGGACATCACTCTCAATTGGCGCTGGAGATGACCAGTGAACTTTGCGGTAGCGATGCTCAAAAGTGGCAACAAGCCCAAACTGCCGTAGAGCAGGCCCTTCGCTCTCGCGTGCAATTATGGAACGGGGCGTTACACGAAATGCAACGCTCGCAGCCTTCTTTCGCTAATTAGTTTAATCTGTAACCCTACCGCCCGCATTGATCCAAGCGGTGATTTTTTGTCTTTCAGTAAGTGGCAGCAGACCACTTTGGGGCATGGGTCCTCCGGTACCATCTACCGCTCTTACGCGAATGCGTTCACGCGCAGAGACAATATTGCAATCTGCATTCAGGTTAACGCCTCCGTTGGCTACTGTTGCATTGTGGCAACTGGTACAGTTGGCCTGAATCAGTGCTTTTACAGCGGTGAACAAGGGTCCGGCCGCCCGCTCGGTAACTGCGATGGAGTTTTGTAAAGAAGTGCAACCGTTGGCATCCCGTACGGCAACACTGTAGGTGCCTTGGTTCAAGTTCGAAAAGGTATTACTGCTTTGAAACTGACCACTGTTATTGAGACTGTAAGAGTAGGGAGCTGTGCCTCCCGAAGCCGTAACGGCAATCGATCCGCTGGCGGATACACAAGGTGTTACACCGGTTGGGGTAGCTGTTATATTGATGGTGACCCCGGTGCATCCTCCGGTAGCTGTCAGTGTAAAACTGGCGGAGCCCGTACATCCGGCACTGCTCTTGGCAGTAACAGTATAAGAACCGGGGCCCAGGTTAGTAAACTGACCTGTTGATTGAAAGGCTCCTCCATTCAAACTATAGGTAAATCCCGATCCGCCGCTGGCCGTTGCAATAATGTTGCCGTTACTGCTGCTGCCTGTGGGGTTGGTAGTGGTACCGGTAACAGAGATGGTAACACCTGCACAAGGGTCACTCGGGGCGGGAACGCTTTTGGAACAACTCCAAACGCTTAGCGTTACGGTGAGAAATGAAACCAGCCAAGCCAGCAGGTTCATTTTATTAACAGCGGAGGGGGCATACGTTTTCATAGGAGTAAATTACTCATTATTTCTGAGAAACAAATTTTTTACAGTATTCGATAGGTTGAGTGTGATGTGAAGATTCCATGGGGATCGGAATTTTACTAAATTATAGATAGTTGACTATTCTGAGCTGTTGCTGTCTTCCTCCGATATAACGAAAAGTCTTTCCGTCGTAGAAACCATCCTCCTCAAGCATGATCCGAACTTCTTTACCCCATTCGGGAATAAACGTTGCTGTGTTAAGTTCAATCGAGTAAGCCGTATTAGGATACACCGGATAATCTCCGCTGCCGGGTACGCCTTGCTGCTGATCCCAGAGTCCGACGGTAGGTCCGGCCGCATGCCCATGTAAACCCAAGGGGTGCGTATAAATACTAGGTTTAATCCCCTCGGCTTTGGCTTGTGAAAGGGCTGTCGCAAGAATTTGATTTCCTGTTTTGCCGCTGGCGTATTGTGCGGTCAAAATATCTTGCAGTCGGTTGCTGACAGCAAATGCTTTTTTGAGTGATGCCGGGGCATCGGTCTCGTTGGGCTTACACACATACGCATGTTGTTGGATATCGGTATTGAGTCGCAGGTATGTAATGCCGATATCAACGTGCAGCAGATCACCGGGTACGATCACCTCATCTTTGGGACGGTTAGAGAAACTGCGCAAGTGTTCGAAGTTGACGGAGTCGCTGCGTTGAACCGAAACGGATGGATGAAACCACGTGATAAGCCCCATAGCAGTGATGCGTTGCCGAAACCACCAGACCAGATCGTCGGTAGTGGTGATGCCGGGGGTTATCACCTTGGCTGAGAAAGCCTCGGCGATGATCTCGTGTGTGAGCGCTACTAATTTTTGATAGTATTGCATCTCGCGTTGCGTTCGGGTTTCGAGCCATCCCACGGCCAGCGGCTCGGCCGATACTACTTTTGATTGGTAAGTCGCAGGCAGTTTATTCATCAGCATTTCATAATGCGTATGGTCTAATCCATCGGCATGCCCGAAATGAACCGAGGTATTGATGCCGATTCGTGCCGGTTTTTTCTGTTCGATGAGATCGACAAGGGCATCCCACTGATCGGGAAATTTTTTCATGTCCCAGGCGGCTTTGATGGCGCTGCCTACGTCGTAACGGGCAATGGCGAGACGGTCTACTTTTTTTTGCGTCTGATCGTAATAGAACACCAACATGGTGGTTCTGCGGGCACTGAGCCAGGTAGACGGAAGCATGGAGCGTAGCACCGGATCTTCGTTGTATTCGCGCGAGATCAGTATCCACATATCAATACCGGTACGGTCCATCAGCGCGGGAAGTACGGTGGTAAAACGGTCTTCTAAGACCTCATCGATAACCTTGCTTTGCTCTCGCTCCGATAATACGGGTTGCGCGCCGGCCTCCAGCCCTACCCAAGCGGACAGCGCCAACAGGCCAATAAAAAGAGTACTTTTTTTCATGATCAGCATATTAAATTAAAGATAGAATCTTTTGGATCAAGCCGTGCCAACGCTAGGTTTCGGGGCGGAATAGAATTTTACTGAGTGATTTTCAAATTATTGCCGCCTGACGGCTGGGGCCGGTCAGTGTATCCACTGAGGCAGGCAGGCTGGGGCTGCTTTGCAGGATGCGTTTTTTTGCTGGTTTTTTATTAACACCCGTATAATAAGTAGGCAAACAAACTGTTACGACCGCTGTTAATTTTGTGTATCAAATCTATTTTCTCAAACATAAAAATTGCTTGCTTATGAAGGAGCGTCTACTTTCCAATCGCAGAAAGTACTTGTCTTCCCTGCTAGTTGTTTGTTTACTTTTTATCGGTGCTACGCTTTCTGCCCAGGTGGTAGTAAAGGGTAAGGTGGCCGATCAGGGCGGTAACGCACTCTCCGGAGTATCTGTTACCATCAAGTCTACCGATCTTGGTGCCACTACCAACGAATCGGGTGCTTATTCTTTTGTTGCCAACGTAAAGCCGGGCAACTACGTGCTGGTCTTTTCCAGCGCTGGTCTTAGAACAGTTGAAAAGAAAATTTCATTACCGGCTTCTGGAGAATTAGTGACCGATGCCGATCTCGCCGCCGACGTGCTCGGTCTGGATGAGGTGGTGGTAACCGGTGCTACCGTTCGAACTTCTAAAAAAGAGTTGGGTAATGCCATTTCGACCATCAATGCCCGGCAAATGCAAAATACCGGCGCCCAGAATCTGAGCGGTATTTTGAACGGTCGCGTAATGGGAGCACAAGTAACGCAGAACTCGGGTGATGCCGCAGGCGGATTCTCTGTGCGACTCCGTGGTGTGGGTTCTATCTTCGGAAGCTCAGAACCTCTTTACATTGTTGATGGTGTTATTATCGATAACAGTTCTGCCAACGTTATCAACCTGAATGCCGATGCACAAGGAAGCCGCATTCAGGCCGGTACCAACCGCTTGGCCGACCTTAATCCTAACGATATTGAGCGTATTGAGGTCATCAATGGTCCTGCCGCCGCCGCCATTTATGGTAGCCGTGCCTCTAACGGGGTGGTGCAGATCTTTACCAAGCGCGGAAAATCGGGTAAGCCTCAAGTGACTTTTACCACCAGCGTTAACAGCAACTCACTTCGTAAGCGCGTTGAACTCAACGATTATCCCTTCCGATTCGGTATTGCCAGCGGACCCGATCTGTTTACCGCCGGCGATCGTCTGACCATGGTAGGTAACCTGCGTCCTAACACAGCTGCTGTTCCCGGTACGGGACCTCTCGCACTCGGCAGCCGTCTGGATCGTGTAACGTATCCTGTTACCCGTTATGATTATCAGGATCAGATCTTCAATACCAGCTACGGAACTGATAATTTCTTAAGTGTGAATGGCGGTAACGAGGGTACTAATTATTATTTAAGTGCCAACTACACCAGCAACGGAGGAATTATCCGTAATACAAATTTTCAGCGCTACGGCCTAAAGGCCCGCGTAGACAGTCGTCTCAGCCAATGGGCTAAGCTGGCCGGAGGTGTTCTGTTCTCTAATGCCCGCAGTAAAGACCTGCCCAACGGAAACAACTTCTTTTCTCCCATTTCTACTATGAACATTATCGATAACGTATGGGATATCACCGCACGCGATGCGGCCGGTAACTTAAAGAATGTTGAGTTGGTGCGGATGAATCCTAACTCGGTGATCGAGACCTATAACATGCGTCAGAATACCAACCGTATGCTCAGTGATCTGAAGCTAACCCTTACTCCCCTTAAAGGGCTGAGCATCGATCTGACTACCGGTTTTGATACTTACGCGCAAGAAGGAACTACCATTCAGCCCCGCGTACCTTATACAGGGGTGAGTGCGGCGTTCTTTCCTGATGGCTATGTGAGCGCTGCCAAATTCAATTATTTCCAGTGGACGGGCGATGCGATTGTTTCGTATAAGACCGCTACTGCGAACAACGATCTGCAAAGCACCACCACGGCCGGTTACAGTGCGCAATACATCA
>JBIIDB010000153.1:0-4553 GCA_044238505.1 Chitinophagaceae bacterium
TAACGTGTAAAATAGTAGGTGCGACATCTCCCAGTTTGCCCTTGCGCACTGCGGTTGGAGTGTCTAAGCCGATAATAAATAAGGGAACGGGGTTGAGGGTGTGCGCGGTGTTGGGGCTGCCGTCTTGGTTGATGAGAAAATCGGCGTTGCCATGATCACTGGTCAGAAAAATCGTGTATCCGCTATTGAGGGCAGCGGGAATTAAGCGAGCTACGCAACGATCGACTGTTTCTGCAGCTTCCACGGCAGCCTTCCAGATACCGGTATGACCCACCATATCGGTGTTGGCATAATTGAGACAAATGAAACTGGCCTCTGCTTGCTGGATCTCAGGTAAGATGGCGGCTGTGACCTCTTGGGCACTCATGGAGGGTTGCAGATCGTAGGTGGCCACTTTAGGCGAGGGGATCATGATCCTTTTTTCTCCGGTAAAGGGCTGCTCTCTGCCCCCGCTAAAGAAAAAACTGACGTGCGGATACTTTTCTGTCTCGGCGATACGAATTTGGGAAAGACCGGCTGAGGCGATCACTTCGCCAAGTGTATGATTCAGGTTATCGGTTTCGAAGATTACGTTTACGTTCTGATAGGTTTTGTCGTATTCAGTAAGGGTCGTGTAGTGGAGCGAATATTTTTTTAAGTCGAACGCGGGCAGATCGGTCTGTGTAAGCACCTGCGTGATCTCGCGACAACGGTCGGTTCTAAAATTAAAACAGATTACGGCATCCCCTTCTTGAATGGCAGCAATGGGTTGTAGCGCGTTGTTTACGATAACAGTAGGTGCGATAAATTCATCGGTAACCTGCCGGGCATACGAATCTGCCACCGCTTGTACAGCACTGGTTGCCTGGTTGCCCTTTGCGTTCACCAGCGCATCATAGGCTTGTTTGATACGCTCCCAGCGGTTGTCGCGGTCCATGGCAAAATAACGGCCACAGACGGTGGCAATGGAGCCGACCTGGGTTTGCAGGTATTGTTCCAGTTCTTGCAAAAAGCCTAGTCCACTTTTGGGATCACAGTCGCGTCCGTCTGTAAAAGCATGCACAAAGACCTTGGTCAATCCTTTTTGAGCACAGCAGGCCACGAGTGCTTTCAAGTGATCGATATGGGAGTGCACCCCGCCGTTGCTAACCAGTCCCATCAGGTGCAGCGCCTTGTTATGGGCCAGTGCATAATCGATACTTTGAAGCAGCACCGGATTGGCAAACAGGGAGCCGTCGGCAATGGCCCGGTTGATGCGTTGCAATTCTTGGTACACCACTCTGCCTGCACCCAGGTTAAGATGTCCTACTTCGGAGTTACCCATCTGTCCTTCGGGTAGTCCCACGGCCTCGCCGCAAGTAACCAAGGTAGTATGAGGATACTGCGCATAGAGGGAATCGATAAAGGGGGTGTTGGCCGCAGCAATAGCATCGGCAGCAGGTACCTTGCCTAATCCCCATCCGTCCATTATAACCAACATGGTTTTTTTCATAGCGAGATGCTAATCAGCAAAGGTACAGCCAAAAATGCTGTAATTTAGTCACCATGAGAATTCAAAGGCATGTGTGGAGCTTCCTGTTGCCCGCTCTTTTTTGTATGGGGGTGGCTGCTACCGGGCAGGATACACTCGATTCGGTGATCGGGGCTCTCAAAAATGGGAATGCCGCTCAATTGTCAGCCCGTTTCGAAAGAGAACTGACCCTTACGTTGCCCGATCAGTCATCACAACTGAGTAAAGCGCAGGCGCAGGCAGCTATTACCAAGTTTTTTTCGGCTTATCCTGTTACGGGGTTTGAATTAAAGCACCGCGGTCTTGCACCCGGAGGCGCCTTTGCCATAGGAACGTTACTGACCGAGAAGGGTCAATTCCGTATCAATGTATTTATGTCACCCGGTGGTCCAAAGGAAGGCGTGCGGGAACTTCGCATTCAAACCATGGATTAAGCGCTAATTTTACGCAATGGATCCCGCTTTATTTTTACGCTTTGCGCAGCAGGCTTTCGAAGAAGATCTGGGGGATGGCGATCACTCTACCCTTTCTTGTATTGCCGCAACGGCCAGAGGCAAGGCCGTGTTGAACGTAAAACAGCCCGCTGTAATAGCAGGTATGGACGTAGCCAAAAATATCTTCTTACTCAAAGATCCCGATGCCCGGTTTACCGCGTATGTCAACGATGGGGACCGGGTGCAGCCTGGCGATATTGCATTCGAAGTGGAATCTTTTGCGGCTGTGATACTGCAGTGCGAGCGTATCGTGCTTAATTGTATGCAACGAATGAGCGGAATCGCTACGCTTACCCGTGAGTACGTAGCCTTGTTGCAGGGGGGCCATACCCGCCTGCTTGATACCCGTAAGACCACGCCCAATTTCAGACTGCTCGAAAAGGAGGCTGTGCGTATCGGAGGGGCGCTCAATCATCGCTTTGGCCTCTACGATATGATCATGTTAAAAGACAATCACATCGATTTTTGTGGCAGTATCGATACCGCCATTGATCGGGCCTGGCGCTATGTGCAAGAGAAAAAGCCTTCACTCTCTATAGAGGTGGAGACGCGCTCGTTGCAGGAACTGACCCACGTGGTTCGACATGGTGCCCAAAAAGTAAAACGCATTATGCTCGATAATTTTTCTCCGGAGCAATTGCGTGAAGCGCTCGCCTATATCAATAGCCATGTACCGGCGGGTACCTTTGAGACCGAGGCCAGTGGGGGAATCACCAAAGAGAATATTCGGCAGTATGCCGAAACGGGGGTCGATTTTATCAGTGTAGGCGCACTCATCCACCAGGCCCAAAGTATCGATCTGAGTTTAAAGGCCTCTTTGTTCAATCATCCTATTTAGCATGTCAAAAAAGAATAAAGCCGACGCCCACGGATTTGTATATAGCACCGACCCGAATTTTTCGTACCAGCCCGAATCGGAGGCGCCGACAGAAACACTTTCGCCCAACAAGCAACGGCTGCGTATTGTACTGGATACTAAGCAGCGGGCCGGCAAGGCCGTGACGTTGGTGACGGGTTTCATTGGTAAAACAGAAGACCTGGAGACCTTGGGAAAGCAACTGCGCAATTATTGCGGCACCGGCGGATCCGCTAAAGAAGGTGAATTGATCGTGCAGGGTGACCAGCGTGTTAAAGTAAAGCAGTTCCTGCAAAAACAGGGCTATGGTGTTTACTGACCTTGCGCCAGGCTATAGGCCTTTTGATCGCCCCATTGGTGAAGCAATTCCACCGAGCAAACTTTAACCAGTTGGCTGACCCGCTCGTACAAGGCAATGATATCTGCTTGTTGCAGCGGTTTCCCATCGGTGTTTTCGAAACGAATACGGTATTGGTTGACCAGGTTGGTGTACACCGAGCCGGTAGGCCATACTTGCGTACCGCGATTACTGATGATGACGAGTTTGAATCGATCACCGGTCGCGGGTTGACAAAGCGCTGCCAATGCCGAGGGTTGTTGGGTACTCTGTACAAAAAAATCGGCACCTACGATCGCCTCGCTCTTTTGAACCGCGGACTCCAACATCGGATGTTGGTGGATAGCAGCTGCGGGTTGGTAGGACTTGTTATTACCCGCATAATCGACCGCACCCTGTTGCGGTTTTTTTCCAAAATTGCCAATGATAGCGTCGGCAAATTCGATGGTATTGACAGCCGGTGTATTCTTATCACCAAAATCGCCGGTGTGTACGCCACTTTCAAGGGTAAAGCGCAGCGCGTTTTCGATAGTGGCTGCATTTTCGTACAGACCCACATGGCGCAGCATGGCCAGTCCGCTAAGCAATAGGGCTGTAGGGTTGGCCAGATTTTTCCCGGCTATGTCGGGCGCTGTTCCGTGTACGGCTTCGAAGATCGAAATATGATCGCCGATGTTGGCAGAGGGTGCAAAGCCCAAGCCGCCTACCAGGCCGGCGCAAAGGTCAGATACAATATCCCCTTGCAGGTTTGGTAACACGACTACATCAAAGAGATCGGGACGAGTGACGAGTTTCATGCAGAGGTCATCCACAATAATATCATCGGCCTTAAGGTGCGGGTACTCTTTGGCTACTTCATAGAAGCATTCCAAAAAAAGGCCGTCAGTGATTTTCATGATATTAGCCTTATGTCCGCAGCTGATACGTTTTGCATTTTTCTTGCTGGCCATCTCGAAAGCATAGCGCATTACTTGCAGGGTGCCAGGTCTGGTAATGAAGCGACGGCACAGGGCAACATCCTGGGTCAGCATGTGCTCGATACCCCCGTAGGTGTCTTCGATGTTTTCGCGAACGATGGTGATATTTATGGGGATGCCGGCCTTGCTGAATACGGTATCTACCCCGTGCAGGGAAGTAAAGACGCGTTTGTTGGCATAGGTGTTCCAGGTCTTGCGGGCCGTCACATTGATACTTTTTACGCCTTTGCCCTTAGGGGTTTCCATGGGCCCTTTGAAGAGAAGGCCCAGTTGCTCGATGGTTTGTTTAGCTTCTGGGGTCATTCCATTGTTAAAACCTTTATCAAAAACCCACTTTCCCATCTCGACCATTTCGTACTGCAGGGGAACCTGGTTGGCCTCAAAAATGCGTAGGACCGCT
>JBIIDB010000026.1:0-15508 GCA_044238505.1 Chitinophagaceae bacterium
AAGCTCATCGGTAAACTCAATCAGCAGGATACCATTCTTAATAACGATACCGGCCAGTCCCACAATACCGACACCCACCATGATGGAAGCAAGCGTGATACCACTGAGCGCATATCCTAAAAAGACCCCGATTACCGAGAAGAAAATTTCGGTGATCACGATAAAAGGCTTACTCATACTGTTGAACTGAAGCACCAGTATTAAAAAGATGATGCCGATGGCCATAAGCAAGGCCGTTCCTAAGAAGGCCTGGGTTTCTTTTTCTTGTTCGCTTTGCCCGCTCTGTTTGATGACCACATTCTCGGGGAGTGCATTCTTTTGCCGGAAATCAGCGATACGGTCGGCCAGCTCTGCATTGATACGAGTAACCTGTGTAGGGTCGGTGACACTACTTTGCAGCTGAATGGTGCGACGCACGTTTTTCCGTTTGATACCTCCGGCCGTATTGGTGTAATTGAGCGTGGCGAGAGCGCCGAGCGGTACCGACTTGATCTGCATCGTATTCATATCCATAAAGACGATGCGCATGTTGAGCAGGTCCTCGACATTGCCCCGATACTGCGGCCCGTAGCGTAATTGAATTTTGTATTCATCTTCTCCATCCTTGATCTTACTGACCTCTTTTCCGAATTGGGCCGTACGAAGGGCCATACCGATCTGTGCCGTACTGACTCCTTCCATGGTGCTTCTGGCACGATCTACCACAATAGTGATCTCGGGGTTATTGAGATCGACATCGGCTTTTAAACTAGAGATACCCTCGACCTTATTTTTATCAATATACTGCAGCAAGCGGGTAGAGACCTGGGCCAGTTCTTCAAAATCATCTCCGACAATTTCGATATTGACGGGCGGATCGGTGGGTGGTCCATTAGTCTCTTGATCTACCTCAACACTAACACCGGGAATACCCTGCACCGCCTCTCGAATAGCCGTAAGGTAGGGAGCAGAAGATTTACCATGTCGTTTTTCGAATTCCACGAAAGAGACCTGAATACGTCCCAGATGCGGCTGTACACTGCGATTATTATCACGGGGATTGTTGGCACTGACGGCTACATTACTGATGACGCTCTCCACAATTGACCCGGCTTGACCCGGAGGTTGGTCTTTCAATACAGACATCACCCTTTTTTCGAGTACCCGGGTGATACTATCTGTATACTCCACATCGGTTCCTACCGGTAATTTGGCATAGACATACACAAAGTTGGGATCCCCGGCCGGAAAGAAGGTCATCTTATTACCCCGTAGCATCAACAGAACAAGAGAGATGATGAATAGCCCGAACAGCGAAGCGAACATTTTTACCGGGCGCGTACCTACCAATAACCAGCGGAGCAAAGTCTCGTAGCGCGTCATTAAAGAAGGAAGCGTGTGATGCTGAAAACGATAGATCCATGCCTTTAATAAATACGCATAGAAGATCATCAAGCCCGCCAACATCAGTAAGAAGTTCGCTGTTCCGTGAAAACCCGTCAGGTGGATCAGGGCACCCCCGATAGTAAAGACCCACCACCATCTGTTACGGAATACCGCTTTTTTCTGGTGAGACTCCATTGATTCTTCGGGCCGCATAAAGCTGACTGCGAAGACCGGATTAAAAATAAAGGCTACTACCAGCGAGGCCGCCAGCGTTAGAATAAGCATGGTAGGCAAATAGATCATGAACTTTCCGATAATGCCCTTCCAGAAAAGCAGGGGAAAGAAAGGAGCCAATGTGGTAGCCGTACCCGCCAAAACCGGAATGAACACTTCGCCCGCCGCCTCTTTTGCACTGCGAACAATAGGAACCTTTCCGTTATTAAAGATGCGATGGGTGTTCTCGATGACCACGATAGCATCGTCCACAATAATGCCCAGCCCGAAGAGCAAGGCAAAGAGCACAATAAAATTCAAGGTTACGCTGCCGCCGACGATCGCGTCCGCCACCGGCAAGAACAAGAAGGCCACAAAAACGCTGAGGGGTACGCTCAGGGCCACAAAAAAGGCATTGGTAACGCCCATAAAGAACATCAAGATCAATAGTACCAAGACAAACCCGATGATGATAGTATTGATCAGTTCATTAAAAGAAGTACGTGTTCCCTTGCTTTGATCTCCGGTAAAGACCACTTTGAGATCTTTGGGTAATTCATTTTTCTCTTGCAGCGAAGCGATCACTTCTTTAACACCATCGGCAGTGCTGATCAGATTTTCTCCGGCCCGCTTGACGATATTGAGCGTGACCACATTTTTTCCGTTCAGACGCGCATAGCTTTCGTTCTCCTTGATGGTATCGATGACCTGCGCCACATCGCGCAAATAGACCGACGCGCCCCGGGCACTGCTGCGCACAACGATATTCTGCATATCGGCGGCCTGCTTAAACTGTCCTTTAATACGAAGGGTTCGCTTCATATTGCCCACCGCTACTTGCCCGCCGGTAATGTCCATGTTCTCTCGAGCAATGGCGTTTTCGATATCCATAAAACTGATCTTGGCGGCCGTCATCCGGTACGGATCGACATTGACCTGTATCTCCCGTTCAGGGGCCCCCACGATCTCGGCCCTGGTAACAGTCGGTAACTCCTCTACCCGATCTTGGATCTTATCGGCATACTTTTTTAGTTTCATGCCATCGAAATCACCGCTGATGTTCACAAACATAATGGGGATCTCACTCAGCGAAAATTCCTGTACATCGGGCGCACTTGTCAGATCGGCGGGCAGATTAGGCTTGGCCTTATCGACCGCATCCTTTACTTTTTGTTTGGCGATCTCGGTCTTTACATCGGTATCGAATTCCACTACGATCAGGGCGTAATCGGTTTGCGAAGTGCTGGTGATCTTGTTGACCTTGGCTCCACTGATTCCTTTTAATTGTTTTTCGATAGGACGGGTCACCAGATTCTCGATATCCTTGGGTGAATTGCCCACATAGACAGTAGTGATGGAGATCGTAGGCACCACCACATCCGGAAACTGTTCCTTCGGCAAGTTGATGAATCGGAAATAACCGAACAGCGAAATGAGGATAGCCACAATATAAATGGCCGTGCGATTATCGATAGACCAGCTGGTGGGTCCAAACTCTTTAAACTTCTTTATGATACCTTCTGTCAGTTTCATGGCTGAGATTTTATCGTTGCACCAACGTGCTTTGCTTTTTTACTGTACGGGTTGGACGGGTTGTCCCTGATAAACATCCTGAAACCCGCGGGTGATGAGCAGGTCGCCCGACTGGAGTCCGGATTTGACTTCGATCATACCACCGTAAGCAGCTCCTGTTATCACGGCTTGTTTTTTGGCCAGCAGCTGCTTGCCTTGAAGAACGGCCACATAAACATAACTGCCCGATTCATCTTGCTGCACCGTATTGAGGGGAACAGTCAGGGCACGTTGATTTTGATAATCGATGATGCGAACCTTAGCGTTCTGGTTGGGCTTGTATAAAGAATTGGATGGCAACGGTGCCTCGGCATTAAATGAGCGTGTATTGGCGTTGATAGCTGCTCCTACTACGTTAAGCGTAGACAGAAATGCCGGTAAACCGGATTCGGCAATCTGGATCTCGGCGCGACTCCCTTGCTTGACCAGGGTAACATAATTTTCCGGAACGGCGGTAACTACTTTTAACTGACTGCTGTTTACGATACGAATACCCATACCCGGTGTAGCGGCAGCCTGGGGCGTAAACATTTCTCCCACCTTAACATTGAACTCATCGATCACGCCGCTGATCTCGGCTTTAACACGGGTCATATTCACTTGCTCTTGCGCCATCCCCACTTGCGCTTGCGCTGCTTTTACTTGTGCAGACAACGCATCGAGATCGGCCTTGGCATTAATAACACTGATCTCGGCCCCGATATTTTGCTTCCAGAGATTTTGATAACGCTCGTAAATAGTGTTGGCCTGTGCCAAGCGGGCCGACAGGATATTGACTTGTTGCTGGGCAGCCGTCAGGGACTGACGGGCAATAGCATCATCGAGCACCAACAACGTTTGTCCCTTAGAAACACGTTGTCCGTTCCTAGCCAATACCGCTTTTACAATACCGCCCATTCCCGAAGGAGCCACGTAGGCCATTCCCTCAGCCTCCACATGTCCTTGCAAATCGATGTAGTGTGTAAAGGAGGTTGTGCGAATTGTGTCGAGCGACACCAGCAGCGCCCCTTGTGCGGCCGAAGGATCTGCGGTAGCCAGCCGAGCTTCGAGATCGCGCAATGTGACATCCAGGGTCGCCTTTTCTTTTTTTACTTTTTCGATCTCGGCACGAAGTTGCTCGATATCACTGGCATTTTTATTGCCTCCCCCACAGGCCAGCAAAAAAACAGCAGACCCCGTAAAGAGGAGCGAACGAAAAGAATAGTTTTTCATAAATGGTATTTTGATATGGAATTTTCGATTGATTGTTTACGGTTGATATCGGATCGAATACGTTGTGGTTTATTTTATAATTTGCCGGTAGCCCTTAACCAATCGATGCGGGCCATCATGGCATCGGAGAGAGCCGTTACATAATTAGTTTGCGCGGCCTTCCACTCGTTTTGTGCCAAATTGATCTCGGTCTGTGAGCCTACGCCCATTTCGTATTTTTTCTTGATCTGCCCATATACCTTTTCGGCTAATTCCAGATTCTGTTGCTGCGCATCAAGACGGGCGATAGCCGATTGAAAGTTGTTGCGCGCACTGGCTGCTTCGCTGTCGATAGAACGCTTTAGCCCCTCGATCTCGTTAAGGGTACGCTGTAACTCAATTTTTGTCTGGCTGATGCGCGAGCGGGTTACAAATCCGTTAAAAATAGGAACGGTCATATTGATGCTTACATTCGAGATGGTGAACCAAGGCTGCTGACCCTGTAAGAAATTCCAGTTATTGCGCTGGGCATTCTTGGCATAGACACCGTTCATGGCGATGGTAGGGATCTGACTCAGTTGATAGCGCTTGATGTTATACTCGCTCAGTTGCTTTCCGATCTGTGCTACCTGAAAGTCTTTTCTGTCTTCGTAGCGATAATCGGTAGTGGCCAGCATCCCCTCCTTTATCTGAGAAGGCGTAAGCGTATCGGTGAGTATCAGTTGATCTTGTACCGGCATTCCCATCAATACTTTCAACCCGTAGTATCCGTTCGATAAAAGATTCATCACTTTATTTCGCTCGGTTTGTAAATTGGCCAACTGAACGCTTACCCGATCGATGTCTAGTTTTTCTCTGAAACCATTTTCGAAGAGCACACGGGTATCGGAGAGGTTCTTGCTCACAAAAGCGATAGTTGAATCGAGGAGCTCCAGTTGCGTACGCCCGGCCAGTAATTGATAATAGATTTTTAGCACGTTGGTTTTGATGACCTCGCTGGTCAGCTCGGCCCCTTTTTTGGCAAATGCGATAGATGCATCACGGGCTTGTAATCCCACAAAGACCTGACCGTCGAAGAGTAGCTGGGTTAGCGACACGGCCGCATTGGCGCTGTAGCGGGTACCGAACTGCGCGGCCACAAATCCAAAATCGGCAGGCATCGTAATGGGATTACCGCTTCCGTCGCGGACCCCCTTGTCGATAAGCACCTGATAAGTGGCGGGCGAAATAAAATTCGGGATTACCTGCGTGGCCACGTTGGGGTTGATCGTATTACTGATGCTGGCATTAAGATGCGGATAGGCGTTGGCCGTTATCTGTCTGTTGGTCTCTTGCTGAAGTTGTATGGCGAGCAGCGAATTTTTTACCTGTACATTGTTGGCCATCGCATAGTTGACGGCATCTTGTGCCGAAAAGGAATGGGTAGTGAGGCGCACCGTGTCGGAGCGATCGGCCGCCCGCGTGGCTGACACAAAAGACAGGATAGCTGTTACCAATAGCAATGAATACTTCATATGCCTTTATTTTCTGCGTTCGTTAATATATTGTTCGACAAGCGCACGCCCCTCGGGAGTCACCAGTCCATAAATAAAATTCTCAGAGATCAACTTAGCTGTGGAGACCAGCGTATAGTGCTCCGGAGGAAATACCGACATGTTAAAAGGAATCATGATCGATTCTAATCGGTACTTACTGATAATATCGATATCCAGATCGGTACGGTAGTGACCCTCCTTTTTTCCTCGCTCGATATTTTGGCGCACACAAGCGAGCACAAACTCCTGTTTGTAGCGCGTAAATGCTTCGTATGCCAGCGGATGAAACTTCTGCATATCGTGGATCACGATCGGATGCATGCTCGTAAAGTCGATGATGATTCGATCGAGGATCAAGAAGAATTCATGCACGGCATTGTCGGCCTGGTTGGCACAGGCCTCGAGTTCGAGGCACTTTTGCTTAAAATGACGAGTGGCCACCGTGGTCACCAATTGATCTTTGTCTTCGAAATACTGATACAGCGTCTTTTTGCTCATCCCCAACTGGGCCGAGATATCGTCCATAGACACCGAACGGATCCCCATCCGCATAAAAATGGATTCGGCACTTTGTACTATTCGCTCTTGGACTTCCATTGGGGGTGCAATCTTTTTTTGATTTGCCGAATCGTTGTTCGGTTATGTTGGGGTGATGAATTGCGCGCGCAAAACTATGGAAACTTTTAAAGTTTAAAAAGTTTCCGCCTATTTTTTTACACTTTCCTGGGGAGTGATAAGGGGGGATTTCTCAAAAAAAGGGCGCTTCAGGGCCGATTTTGAGCATTTTTACTGGTTTTTGGGCCATTTTTGAAGCTTTTCGCCCATTTTCATCCTTTTTTGAGATAATTTTTATGCTTTGGCATTCATTTAGGGATTGCCCTAAACCGTTTTTTTCAATTTTTTAGTGATTTTAGGGCGTTTTTTGATCGATTTAAGGTGTTTTTTGCCCGAAATCCCTAAAAAACCCTGGAAACCGCCTTTTGTTTGTAGTACCTTAGCCAAAAATCAGCCCCATGAGCCAGGAAAGCCGTCCCTCCAGAAACCCGTTAAAAAGAATCGCGGGCTACTTTCTGCAAGGGTTTGTGATCTTGGCTCCTATCGCCATTACAGCCTACGCCCTGTACTGGCTTTTTGAACGGGTCGACAGTATTTTAAGGCCCTATGTAAATGTACCCGGGCTTGGATTTTTACTCATTATCGCTTCAGTGGTTGTGGTAGGATGGATCAGCTCCAACTTTCTGATGGGAGGCCTTTTGAACCTCTTTGACCAGTGGATGGAGCGAACCCCGGGAGTCAAACTGATCTACACCTCTACCCGTGATTTTTTTGAAGCCTTTGCCGGTAATAAACGAAAATTCAATAAGGCTGTATTGGCCAATGTGCTGGGAGCAGATGTATGGGTCATTGGATTTCTTACCGACGAGGAACTCACCAAATTTGAACTGGGTGCCGACAAAGTATCTGTTTACGTACCGCAGGGCTACAATTTTGCAGGTCAACTGTATATTTTACCGCGTGAAAAAGTGCGAAAGATCGATAAGATAAGCTCCGGCGATGCCATGAAGTATGCCGTAACCGGAGGCGTTGTAGATCCGGAAGGAGCTGAATAATACTAACATTTATGGTTCGGTATTTTATTATGGCACTGGTGCTATACCTGCCTTGCTATGCCTCTGCCTGGGGGTTTTATGGTCATCAAAAGATCAACTACTATGCTGTTTTTCTTTTGCCACCCGAAATGCTGGTCTTTTTTAAGCCGCAGATCGACTACTTGGCTGCTCATTCCGTAGACCCCGATAAAAGAAGGTATTTGCTCGAACAAGAAGGTCCGCGGCACTACATAGACCTCGATCACTACGGGCCGGCTCCCTATGTTTCTCTACCGCGCGATTGGAAAACAGCTGTGGCCGCCTGCTCTGCCGATAGCCTAGCTAAGTATGGCATCGGACCCTGGTGGATACAGGTAATGCTGGAGCGACTCACCAAGGCCTTTGTGGCAAAAGACCCGGAGCAGATCTTACAAATGGCGGCAGAGCTGGGCCATTACGTGGCTGATCTTCACGTGCCGCTGCATGCCTGCAGCAATCATAACGGGCAATTGACAGGCCAACATGGTATCCACGGATTTTGGGAAAGCCGGGTGCCGGAACTGCTGGCAGAAAAAGAGTGGGACTTTATAATCGGTCCGGCCCATTACTACCGGGATCCCCATTCGCTAATTTGGAAAAGGGTACTTCAAAGTGCGGCAGCAGCCGATACCGTTTTGCGCGCAGAAAAAATGGTAAGGGCGCGTTTTAGCACCGACCAGGTCTATGCCTACGAAGAAAGAAACGGTCGGTTGACAAGACAATTTTCTTCGGCCTATACCGTGGCCTACGACCAGCTGCTGAACGGAATGATCGAGCGCAGGATGCGAGCCTCTGTTGAGGCGGTAGCCTCTTTTTGGCTCACGGCCTGGATCGATGCCGGGCAACCCCCGCTGCGATCACTAGTCAGACAACCCCTTGGAGACGACGCATTGCTTTCGATGCAACAACTGGAGGCAGCCTATAAGAACAGTCCCATCATAGGCCGCGAACACGATTAGGTATGCTACATTTGCCATGATGAAGCTACACAACTTCAATGCCGGCCCCTCGGCGCTGCCCGCCGAAGTGATCGAACAAGCCGCGCAGGCCTTACACAATTTCAATAATTCTGGATTATCTCTGCTCGAGATCGGACATCGCACCCCGCTGTTCGTTCCGGTAATGGAAGAGGCCCGGCAACTGGCGCGTGAGCTGATGCAACTGGATGCCGATCACGAAGTACTCTTGTTACATGGCGGGGCTACCCTTCAATTTCTACAGGTTCCGACAAATTTACTTGACCCGACCGGAGTGGCTTCGTATACCGAAACAGGAACGTGGTCAATGAAAGCTATCAAAGAAGCTGCTTTGCTGGGAAATGTTTCTATTGCCGGATCTAGTGCCACCGATCATTTTACCTCTATTCCTGCTGCGCTGCAGATCGATCCCCGATCTGCCTACTTGCACATTACCACCAACGAGACCATTGCCGGTACCCAATGGCATCGGATGCCTTACGACTGTGGTTGCCCGCTGGTAGCCGACATGAGCAGCGATATCTTAAGCCGCTCCCTCGAATTTAATCGCTTTGACCTGATCTATGCCGGCGCCCAAAAAAATCTGGGAGCAGCCGGCGTTTGCCTGGTGGTAGTCAATAAAAACTGTCTGGGAAAGGTAGCACGAACCATCCCCTCTTTCTTGGATTACCGGTTGCATATTAAAGAGGGCAGTATGCTCAACACCCCACCCGTGTTTGCTGTATACGTGCTGCTGCTGACCCTTCGCTGGATAAAAGCAAATGGAGGGGTGACTGCCATGGAAAAAAATAACAGACAAAAAGCGGCCTTGCTTTACGATACCCTCGAACGTATTCCATTGTTCACCTTACCTGTTAAAAAAGAAGATCGCAGCCTGATGAACGCTGTCTTTTTGATCAAGGATGCCGCTATGGAAAAAGAATTTGCGGCGGCGGCTAAGTCCGAAGGAATCATCGGCATAGAAGGACATCGCAGTGTGGGAGGGTTCAGGGTTTCGCTGTACAATGCCATTTCGTTGAAATCGGTACAAACACTGGTCGAATTTTTAACCGAGTTTGCTCATAAAAAAAGTTAACTATGACCTCTATCCTGCCTTTTAAAGCATTGCGTCCTGCCGTATCGCTGGCGCCGCTGGTGGCCTCCCGCCCCTATGATGTACTCAACAGCAACGAGGCGCGTATAGCAGCAAAAGGTAATGCCTATTCATTTTTACATGTGACCAAATCGGAGATCGATCTGCCTGAGACCATAGATATACACAGCCAGGCCGTTTACGACAAGGCCAACGAAAATTTACAGCGTTTTATTCAAGAGGGCACCTTGCTGCAAGAAGAAAAGCCTTGTTACTATATCTACCAGCTTACCATGAACGGACGCAGCCAAACCGGACTAGTCGCCGTTTCTTCGGTGGAGGACTATCATCAAGACCGAATCAAAAAACACGAGTTTACCCGCCCGGAAAAAGAAAAGGATCGTATCGATCATATGTATACCATCCGGGCCCAAACCGGAAATGTTTTTTTAGCCATGCGTGACGTGCCCGCGCTGAACCAACTGATGCATACCGAACAACAACGAGCCCCCCTCTATGATTTTGTGGCCGAAGATGGTGTTCGTCATTGTATATGGGTAGTGGATGATCCGGGCAGCATCAACGCCATCACTACCTTGTTTCATGATCAAGTACCCTGCACGTACATTGCAGATGGTCATCACCGGGCGGCCTCTGCTGCCAAGGTAAGTGCGACGTTGCCCGATCGCCCCGAGGCCCGCTATTTTTTAACAACGATCTTTCCGGCCAGTCAGCTGGCCATAATGGATTATAATCGTGTTATCAAAGACCTGAACGGACATAACACCGCTTCGTTTCTTGAAAAGCTGCAAGCAGATTTTACGGTTACGCCCAGCGATAAAGCGGTGCGCCCCTCGCAGTTGCATACATTCGGTATGTACATAGACGGATCATGGTACACGCTGCAGGCTAAAGAAGGCACCTATACCCATGACCCTATTGGCGTACTGGATGTAACCATCCTAACCCGATGTGTTTTAGAAAAATCACTAGGCATCATCGATCAACGCACCGATACCCGTATCGATTTTGTGGGGGGTATACGCGGGTTAGAAGAACTCGAAAAAAGAGTTGACAGCGGTGAGATGAAAGTTGCCTTTAGTTTATACCCGGTTAGCATTGAACAACTTTTTGCCATTGCCGACAGCGGAGAAGTAATGCCGCCAAAAAGCACTTGGTTTGAACCTAAACTGCGCGACGGACTCCTCACGCATTTATTATGAAAAAAATCATTGGCTCTATTTTTTGGCTATTGTGGATGGGAACTGCCCCCGGGCAGGATCTTTCGCTGCGCGAATGGCAACAGCGTGCGCTTGATTTTAATAATCGAGGCGATCATGCCAATGCCGTTATCGTATTGCAACAAGGATTAAAACAATATCCCAACGCTCTTTTGCTTCAAAAAGATCTGACCACGAGTTTACTGCTTAAAAGAGATTTTGCCGGAGCGAGGCTGTTAGCTCTTTCGTTGGCAGAACGCCCTGATGCCGATGAAGCCTGCTTTCAGCTGGGAGGAAACGCCCTCAAAGCACTCGAAGAAGTAAAAGAATGCGAAAAGCTGTATGCCAAGGGGATCAAGAAATTTCCGAAAAGCGGTCCCTTACATAGTGAGATGGGGGAATTGCTTTGGTCATCTAAAGACAAACGAGCCATCACCTATTGGGAAGAAGGTATTCGAGTGGATCCCAATTATGCCGGCAATTATTATAATGCCGCCCTCTACTACAGCAAGACCGAGTCGCTGTGGCGGACACTGTTGTACGGAGAGGTCTATGTAAACATGGAAAGTAAAAGCGAAAGAGCGCCCGTTGTTAAAAAATTACTCTGGGACACGTACCAGCAACAGATCATGAAAGCTGCCGCCCCAACGACTGTAAAAGGCTCTCCCTTTGAAACGGCAGTGGCCGCCACCTTTGCAAAAGCTTCGACAGTAATGGTTCAGGGACTGAGCAGAGAAACGCTCACGATGGCACGCACCCGCTTTGTGCTGGACTGGTTTAAGCAATACGGCGAACGCTATCCCTGCCGACTCTTTGATCATCACCAACAATTATTGAAAGCCGGTCTGTTTGAGGCCTATGATCAATGGCTTTTCGGAGAGGCCGAAAACAAGACCCGGTTTGATCAATGGAAAACCAGCAATGTTGAAGATTATTCTAAACTAGAGAGCTTTTTATTTAACAGAGTATTCAAGCTCAGCAGGTATCCCTACCTCTTTTGACCGTCAAGCGATGCTGGCAAGCCGCTAAAAAAAGCCGGAACCGAGACAAGCGGTTAGACCGAATTTATTAACTTGTAGGTCCCGCTGTGGGGTCTTTATTATACGCCGAAAACGCTTGCCGCCATGAACCAACCAACCCGTTTATTTGACTGTTTAGCGCTGAAACTAGTGCAACATCCGCTTGAAGATATGCTGGCCGGAAAAGAAGGCGGTCAGTGGAAAAAGTACAGCACCGCTACTGTAAAAGATACGGTAGACCGACTCAGTGCCGGTTTACTATCCATCGGTATTGGAGCCGGTGACATGAGTCCAGCGGGAAGAGACAAGGTGGCCCTGCTATCCAAAAATCGGCCTGAGTGGGTGATGGTCGATCTGGCCGTACAGCAGATCGGTGCTATTCTGACACCCCTCTACCCTACCATCAACGTAAATGAACTGGAATTTGTGTTGGGCGATGCGCAAGCCAAAGTAGTTTTTGTAAACGATCAGGATCTTTTTTTAAAAGTGCTGAGTATTAAAGACCGGTTACCGCATCTGCAAAAGATCTACACCTTTGAGCATGTGGCCAACGCGCTGCACTGGAAAGAACTGCTGGCAGCCGCTACCCCCGAGCTGATCGCATCCATCCCTGCTATCAGCAGCAAGATCGGATACGAAGATCTGGCCACCATCATTTATACTTCGGGCACAACCGGCACCCCCAAAGGCGTGATGCTCTCGCATCGCAATGTACTGTCGAATGTAACCGCCTCGTTGCCCTGTTTTCCCCCGGGTGAGAATATGCGCGCCCTCAGCTTTTTACCCCTCAACCATATTTTGGAGCGTATGGTCACCTATATGTATCTCTTTAAAGGCACGGCCATCTACTATGCAGAAAGCATGGATACCATCGGGGATAATTTAAAAGAAGTAAAACCCCATTTATTCACCACCGTTCCCCGCTTGCTCGAAAAAGTCTATGACAAGATCATGGCAAAAGGAGCGGAGCTGACCGGCACCAAGAAAAAACTTTTTTTCTGGGCCCATGGACTGGCCGAGAAATTCGAGATCAATACGTCGCTCAGCATTGGCTACCGCCTACAACTGGCCATCGCTAACAAACTAATTTTTAGTAAATGGAGAGAGGCGCTTGGCGGCAATGTAAAAGCAATCATCAGTGGAGGGGCGGCCTGCCAAGTGCGCCTGATCCGCATCTTTACGGCGGCGGGTATTACCATTATGGAGGGCTATGGACTAACGGAGACTTCGCCCGTGATTTGCGTTAATCGATTCGAAGAAGATGGCCGCGAATTTGGTTCGGTAGGTCCTATGATCAGTGGCGTTGAGGTCAAGATCGCCGAAGACGGAGAGATCTTGTGCAAAGGACCCAATATTATGATGGGCTATTACAAGCGACCCGATATTACCGCTGAGGTGATGCAAGGGGAATGGTTTTGCACCGGCGATATCGGCACCTTTAGCCCTCGCGGCTTTTTAAAGATCACGGACCGCAAAAAAGAACTCTTTAAGACCAGTGGCGGAAAGTATGTGGCCCCCTTGCCCATCGAAAGCCGACTGAAAGAATCTATTTACATCGAGCAAGTGATGGTGATCGGTGCTGATCGAAAGTTCGTAAGTGCACTGATCGTACCCTCTTTTCCGAATGTACAGGAGTGGGCCCGTCAGCAAGGCATTGCAGCAACAGATGCCGATACCTTGATTCGTGACTCACGCGTGCTGGAGCACTTTAAGGAATTGGTAGAAAGCTTCAATAAGTTCTTTAATCCCGTGGAGCAAGTCAAAAAATTTGAATTGCTTTCGCAGGAGTGGAGCGTTGACAGCGGAGAGCTTACCCCCAAATTATCACTTAAGCGAAAAGTAGTACTGGAAAAGTATAAAGAAGCGATAGAACGGATCTATGCCTGACAGGTGTAGCGGCGAGCAACAGTGAAAAGAAAAAAATCATTTACCAAACCGGATCCTTGTTAAAAGAAACGGGTGGATTAGCTATGGGAAGCCGTTGGTGGCACCCGGTGGATCAGCGACGTTGACTGGAATCTCTGCGCCCCCGCTCGATCATCTTTACTAAAATGGAGTCGTACCGGGGCTGCTGCTCGGCGGTGAGTAAGCTGCGTACTTTTTTATAATACGCATAATTCATTCGGTTGATCGTTGTCTGCCACTCGCTCATCTTAGCCATGTAAGTCATAAAAATAGTATCGGTTTCTTCTACGATACTGGTTCGAGAGTACAATAACACCTTTGCCTGGCGGATCGAATCATTGAGCAGACGCATCCGATCCATATGCTCCTTTCGCAATGCTTGGTGCCGTTCTTTCTGTGCGTCGCTATAGCGCAACGTGCGGGTCATTCGCTCAAACGCATCTTCGCGATCAGCAGACGGGCGACCGCTATGGAAGCGATTTCTTTCTACCACCAAAAAAATCACCAATCCCGAATTGATAAGCAGCAACAAAATCACTGTCACCGACAGCAGACGAGGAGAAAATATAGGCATAACGGTTTTTACTTTTGAATAGGGTCAATGGTTACTTCGTAGTCTGCGACCATATGATCGGCCGTACGGTCATCGAAAGCCAGTACTTGCAATTCATCTTCAGCTCCTGTTTTGGCGGGAAGTGTGACAGTGGCCGAATCGACAGTCGGCGTATTGATCAACCAGAAATTAAGCAATAGCAAAATTGCTAACATGACAACAACAGGTACCGGACGCAGCCACAGCAATTGTGGCTGCTGGGGAGAAGCCTGGTCTAAACGGGCCCGCAGCCGGGTGTAAAAATAAGGGGGTGCCGGAACGCGTTGCGCCTTATCGAGGCTGGCTAAGATTCTGTCGAGCTGTTCTGAAGATCGGGTTTGCATGCAAGATTATTTTGACGAATTAAGGGGATAAAACTTTCGAATTTTTAAGATGAAATCGTTTGTTCTAATATCTTTTTTAGATTTAACCGGGCTCGGTGCATCAGCGATTCCACCGCCGGCAAACTATTGCCCATGATTTCGCTGATCGCTTGGTAGGAGAGACCCTCCAGCTTATGCAATGTAAAAGCAACACGCTGGTTTTCAGGCAGCTTTGCAATAGCCCGCCACAATTTTCCCGCATCCTCCTTTTGCTCCAGGGCTACGCCGGGGTGATGTGTATCTGGAATGTCGAGCGCGACGCCCTCGTCGCCACCCCATAACCGCTGGATGGCCCCGAATCGCTTCTTACTCTTCTTGGAGCGAATCAGATCGAGTGCCCGACTGGTTGTGATCCGGTAAAGCCAGGTAGAGAGCTTGGCCTCTGCTTTAAAGTGATGGATAGAGCGAAATACTTGCAAAAAAACCTCTTGGGCCACATCTTCGGCATCCTGAGCCTGCTGCAACAACCCATATGCCGTGTTGTAGACCAGATCTTGATAGGTGTTGACCAGGTACTGAAAGCAAGCCTCCTCCCCTCGTTTTAATCCTGCTATGAGTTCTTGCTCTGTCACCGCTGTGCTTGTTTGAACACCTAATTTACGAAAAACAGGGGCTTCCGTTGTTGTATATTTGCCCCGCTTACGGGTAGTGTTGCTACCCCTGTGCTCTTTGTTTCATGTTGTGTATGTTGTCTTTTCTTGCGCACATTACCTCCTCTTGTGCAAAACAAGATAACTGTATGCACCCGGTCCCGTAGTTCAATGGATAGAATAGAAGTTTCCTAAACTTTTGATACAGGTTCGATTCCTGTCGGGACTACATGTTATTTTAGAAAA
>JBIIDB010000154.1:0-4451 GCA_044238505.1 Chitinophagaceae bacterium
GTCCATGCGTAGTGCCTGTATTGCCATAGGCGTCGATGTATCCGGGCTTTAAGATGATCTGCAGGTCGCCGCTGCGGTTAGGATGATATCCGTTATTGAGCATTTTTCTGATCGTGCCTGGCAGGGGCACCGTATTCAGCTCCTTGATCGAAAAGGCCCGGTCAATGCCTGGTTCTTTCATCAGCTCTTTTTGTAGCCAGCCGATCACCTCATCGGCGCGAATACCGGCCGAATCCAGTTGCGGGTGGTCCAGATGAAGCTGGTAGTTATCGTCGCTCACGATCAGTTTTGTTAAGCGGTACATTTTTTCCAGATCAGCATTGAGTCGATCGATGATCTTTCCCATAAAGACTCTACCGCCGGGCAGTTTATTTTCTTGGTTGAACTCGGGCACATGCGCTGCTCCGTGATCGGCTGTCAAAAAAACAGTATAAAGTCCCTTGCCTACCTGTCTGTCCAGCAAATCAAAGAATTGGCCCAAGGCCAGATCCATCCGCAACATGGCATCTTCGGCTTCTACTGAGTTGGGGCCAAAGCTATGGCCGATATAATCCGGAGAAGAGAAGCTGATCGCCAGCATATCGGTCACCTCGTCTCGGCCCAGCGATTCTCCCAGCAAGGCTGCCTTGGCTATCGCAACGGTCATATCGTTACCCATGGCCGTAGTATTGATCTTGCCGTAGTCTTTTCCGATGTATTTTTTTAGGTCATATGGAAAGTTGTCTCCAAATACTTTATTCTCGTACACTTTGTTATCGGCGGTACTGGCTTTATACGAGTCAGCGGGGTAGAGCAAAGACCAGCCCAAGGCATAAAATGAATCAGGGATCTTTCGTTCGTTAAACGCTTGAACCCACGCGGGCAATACTGTCGTATAATAGCTGGACGTGATCCAGTTGCCAGTGCTGTTATCATACCAATAGGCGCCGTTGGCGCTGTGCCCGGCTGGCAAGATGGCGCCACGATCTTTGATGGCCAGACCAATCACCTTTGCTCGAAAGTTAGTGGCCACACGCAGCTCGTCGGCAATACTGGTGACCAGCATATTCTTTGGACTCATCTTTCCTTGTGAACTGGAGCTGCCTACCGTGCTCACGGCTTTGTCTTCGGTACAATAGACCGTTCTTTTCAGTTGGCTATCCCACCAGGCGTTCCCGGTAATACCATTGATGGCGGGCACCGTTCCGGTGTAAACAGCACTGTGGCCGCAAGCGGTTACGGTGGGTGTATAGGGGATCAGGGTTTGTTCACAACTATTTCCCTCTCTGAGCATGCGCCTGAAGCCTCCCTTCTCACTGAAACGATCAGCATACCGGTACAGATAATCCCAACGCATCTGATCCAGTACCAACCCGACCACCAATCGGGGGCGGGGAGGGTTTGAAGTAGCCGAAGCTGCGCCGGTTTGCGCCGAGGCGCCGGAGACGAAAAGCAGAAAAAGCAGCGAGTAAAAAAAAGGGGCAGTACGCATACAATAGGGTTAAGAAGCAAAGGTAGAAGGTAAAACGGAAAAGGTGGTGAACTTTACATCACCGTATGGGCGTGCAATGTTCCGACAAGATCTTGACCTTACCACGGTGTTTGATAATAGTAACACTGCAGCGCTGTTTATCATTGAAGCTTTCTCCGTGATACATCCCTTTACCGCTCCACACCGTGTTGACCACTGCCGCATTTCCGTCTATTTGGATAGAGATCTGCTCTCGAGACATGTCTTGTAGGCTATAGATATCCGATCCGGCCGTGGCTATCAGGGCGGTGCGTGAAAAGGTTTTGCCTGATTGCGTAAAATAGAGGTAATGGGTAGACAAGGCGGAGTCGACAAGCGCCGGTTTTTTTTCTTTCCATCCCTTATCAAATTGATCCATAATGGCGGTCACCTCCTGTTGGGTGAGTATATCCTCTTTGGTTCGGCATCCAAGCAGCAGTATGCCACATAAGATCCATACGATGCGACTATTCATTTTGCCAAGTTAAGTGTTGTTGAAAAAAGTAGTTGATATTGTAACGGGCTCCAGTCAGTACGCAGTATCTGTACTACCCAAAAGGTTTCATGGTGGTGATAGATCTCGAGCAGACGCTGGCGCTCCATTGTCGAAACATGTTGGTTATCGTTTAGCGGTCTCCATCCGTACTCTTTTTTGGACAAGATCTTGCGGAGGCATTGCAGTGCCGAGGGTTCATCAGCACACAGGTACTGCTCTGCAAAACAAAGGCCAGCGCTATCACAACTCAATTGTATATCAACAGCGGTTGATACTACTGCCGTAAACATTTCTTTAGCGGAGGTGGCAGGCGGTAAGGACCGGCCGGGTTGTTGCCTGAGGCGGGCTTCTTTTTTCAGACGGCTTTGCACCTCTTTTACGCGCAGCCCCACATACTCTTGTGCCCTTACCTGGATAGAAAGGCATACAAAAAAAAACCAACCGAGTACAGGAACTAGCCTCATGTATCTATGCTGTATAAAGGCCTAACGCTTTTGTAAAGTTAATATCTTTTCTTGCTTTGCAGCCATTGTTCGAACGCATGCAGCGAAAAACTACTGAGGTTTTCGCGGGCCGTCAGACAGCTTTTTTGTGCAGCGAGTACTCCATAGCGTACATCCTCCAGTCCCTGCGTAGAATGGGCATCGGGATTGATGGAGATCAGCACCTCCTTTTCGAGGGCGCGGTCTACCCAACTCCAATCCAGGTCAAGGCGGCGGGGATGAGCATTTAGTTCGATCACTACTCCATGGGCAGCACAAGCATCGATGATCTTTTGATGGTCTATGGGATAGCCTTTTCTGCTCAGCAGCAGTCGTCCGGTCGGATGACCCACTATGCGTGTGTAAGGATTTTCGATGGCCTTGAGCAGTCTGGCGGTAGCTTTTTCTTCGGTCATGCTCAGCTGACTATGAACAGAGGCGATCACCAGATCGAAGCTGGCCAGCACCTCTTGACTGTAATCCAGGCTTCCATCGTTGAGTATGTCGCTTTCAATAGATCGGTAAATTTTAAAAGGCGCCAATTTAGCATTGAGCCGATCTATTTCTTGGTGTTGGGCAGCTACCCGCTCTGCCTGCAACCCGTTGGCGTAAGTAGCAGAGGCGGAGTGGTCACTGATGACCATATACTCCCATCCCTTCTGTAGGCAAGCTCGGGCCATTTCTTCTATGCTGTTACTCCCATCGCTCCAGGTAGAGTGAGCATGTATGAGCCCTCTGATAGAGCTGGAATCGATTAGGGCGGGCAAGGGTTGTTGCGATCGCTGTTGCAACACAGCCGCGCGCTCTCTTCTGCAGGCTGCAATAAAGGGAATTCCTTTGGCTTCGAAGAGCTCCTCTTCAGTACGGGCGTTGATCAGCATGTCTTCATTGCGGGCGGGCATGGCCTGGTAGGCCGCCAGGAATTCGGGACTGCCTGTAGTCCAAAAAAGGCGACGTGCTATCGGCTCTTCAGTGGCATAGAGCCTGAGTCTAAGACCATTCTTTAATTCGTATAAAAGACTTTGGTCCGTTTCTTCCAGCAACGCGGGGGGATGCGCAGTGTTAAACTTGGGCTTGATAACGGAGAGGGGGTGTGCCACTACGAATTCCAGTTCTTCGAGGGTGAGTGCTTGTCTTCTAAAAGCGCCCGTCACCGCCACATTCTGCGAACCGAATAATTGTTGTAAATAGTTTTCTATAGTAGAGAATAGCGCATCAGCCTCTGCATACAAGAGTTGTCCTTGGTGTTGCAAAAAGAATTGGATCGATTCGATTAGCGACTGCTGGGTTTTTGCGCCGAACCCTTTGTAAGTGACCAGCCGATTTTCTTGACAGGCATACAGCAACTCACCCACCGATTCGATACCCATCTGTTTCCAAATAGCATGAATCTTCTTGGGGCCCAGTCCCTTTAGTTGAAGCATCTCGATGACGCCGGCAGGTGTTTGCCGCATTTGTTCTTCCAGCAAAAGCAATTTTCCGGTGTCCAGCAGTTCTTCGATGGCCTTGGCCACCGTTTTTCCAATGCCCCGGATGGTCTGTAGCTTCTCGCGCGGGGTCTGGCTGAGGGGGTAGGGCAGTTTGTCGATGGCGAAGGCAGCGGCGCCGTAGCTTTTAACACTAAAAGGGTTGGCCCCCTGGATGTCAAGGAGGGTAGACAGCAGTTTGAGCTGCTCGGCTATGGCTGCATTATCCATAGTCGCAAGGTAAGGCGTTCGGGGAACAGGGGCAGGGGCTTAAATGAGAAAATCCCCCGAGAACGGGGGATTTTCTATTCATTTCTGGAAGATTACTTCTTCTTCTTAGCAGCTTTTTTCTTAGCAGCTTTCTTTTTTGGAGCAGCCTTTTTCTTGGCAGCTTTCTTTTTTGGAGCAGCCTTTTTCTTGGCAGCTTTTTTCTTTGTAGCCATTTTTTTTGAATTTAATGTGTTAGTAAAATGGATTAACGATGTTAAAAATAGTACATATTTTTTAACATCCAAATT
>JBIIDB010000155.1:0-4430 GCA_044238505.1 Chitinophagaceae bacterium
CCCGTGGCAACCTTGCAGGGGTTTTGGTCGAGGGTCCAATAGACTTTGTTAAGTCCCTTGGCGGTGCCGCCATTGAGGTCTTTGATCTTATTTCCTTTACTATCGTAAATGATGATTTTTACCGCCTGCGTGGAGCGTTCCTTTAGATAATACTCGAAAGCAGGCAAGTTGGCTTTGTTGCCGGTTGTCCATCCCTCCAAATTACCATAGCCGGAAGGTGTTTGCGGAGAAACGTCGTACACAAAGGGTTTTACGGGATAAAAAATCATCTCTTTCGACAGATCGGACTTGGCAAGTGCCCGAAGTGAGGAGAGGTTGTCTAGTACATAGATACCTCGTCCGTGCGTGCCGATAGCCAGGTCGCCGCTATTGGAGATTTTCAGGTCGCGCACCAGGGCGTACCAAGGCAGATTCTGGTATTTACTGCGCATCCAGTTGGCGCCACCATCGAGCGAAATAAAGAGCCCCATCTCGGTACCTAAAAAGAGGAGTTCAGGATTTTGGGGATCCTGCCGAACTACGTGTGCAAAGCCCGTCCATTCGGCAGACTGCAGACGCTTCCAGGTCTTTCCGGCATCATTGGTTACAACCAGATACGGTTTGTGATCACCATACATGTGATTTTCGAGTGTTACAAAAACCTGATTCGCATTAGCGGCAGATACTTCGATGCAAGAGATCCAGGCCCCTTTGGGAATTCCGGTGGCCCATACGCGCTCCGACAGGTTGGTCCAGGTCTTGCCGCCATTGTTGGTGTATTGGAGGTTGCCATCATCTGTACCTACCCAAATGATATCCTCGTTACGCGGGTCTTGTGCCAAGGTAAAGATGGTGCAATGATTTTCGGCACTGGTATTATCGCCGGTTACACCACCGCTTTTCTCTGTTTTTTGTTTGGCTTTGTCGTTGGTGGTAAGATCAGGAGAAATCTTTGTCCAGTTGGTGCCTTCGTCGGTCGAGCGGTACAAAAACTGATTGGCCGTGTACAAGTTATAGCTGCCCGGTCTTTTTGTACTCATGGCGGTTATGATCGGTGTATTCCAATTCCAGCGGTGCAATTCTTCTCCGGGATTGCGTTGCGGCTTTATGCCATAGGAGAGTCCTGTTTTTAGGTTGATGCGGTTGATTTCTCCTCCTTGCGATTCGGCATATACGATGGTAGAGTTGACAGGAGAGGGTTGTACCCAAAATCCATCACCACCGTTCAGAAATTGCCAGTCGGTGCTGGCCACACCACCGGGCGAGGAGCTCGGTGCCATCCACGAGCCATTGTCTTGCAAGCCGCCATACACATTAAAAGGTTTGTCATTGCTCACGCTCACATGGTAAAACTGGCCTACCGGCAGATTATTTAAAAACGACCAAGAAAGGCCTTTGTTGTTACTTACGTAGACGCCCCCGTCTGTACCCAGGTAAAGGGTATTGGTGTTTTCGGGATTGATCCATAGTGCATGATGGTCGGCGTGGGGAACTACATCCGAGAACAATTGTCCTGACCATGAATAGCCGCCGTCGGTCGAATACTGAAAATCGAAAGCCGGGCGATATACGCGCTTGGGATCTTTGGGATCGAACTCCAGCGTGCTGAAGTAGAAGGGGCGTGCCGTGATATTATCGGTAGAAGCCATTTTTTTCCAGCTGACACCTTCATCTTGTGAAATGTACAAGCCGGGCACAGCCGCCTCTACAATGGCGAGCACCTCTTGGGGTTTTGAGGGATTGATGCTGATCACGATCCTTCCCATTTCTCCTTCGGGCAGTCCCGTTGTAACTTTTGACCAGGTCTTTCCGCCATCGGTGGAGCGAAACAGACCACTGCCTTTTCCTCCGGAATAAAATGAAAAAGGTTGTCTTCTGAATTGCCAAAAACTGGCCAGCATAATGTTGGGGTCGCGTGGGCTAACAGCCAGGTCGGCGCAACCGGTGTTCTCATCCACATACAGGATCTTTTCCCATGTTTTTCCGGCGTCAGTAGTGGCATAAAGTCCGCGGTGGGTGCTGGCAGACCATAGGGGTCCGGGCGCTGCCACCAACAATCGCTTTGTATTCTTTGGATCGATCCAGATCTTGCTGATGTGCTCGGTACTGTCAAGTCCTATCTTTTGCCAGTTGGCACCGGCATCGGTGGTCTTGTACAGGCCATCTCCGATAGAGACAGAGTTGCGCATATTGCTTTCTCCGGTAGCGGCGTAAACGGTCTTTACAGCGGTAGGATCAATTGCAATTGCGCCAATGGATTGACAATATTTATCGAATACCGGCGTAAAAGTGATGCCGCCATTAAGGCTTTTCCAAATACCGCCTCCGGCGGTTCCCACATAGAGGTTGATTTGGTTATCTACAGTTGTTCCCGCAATGGAGGTGATGCGTCCGCTCATAGAGGAGGGTCCCAGATTGCGGGCCGACATCGATTGAAAATAAGAGGAGTTAAGCTCCACTTTGTTTTGTTGCGCCTGGCTAAGGGTAGTCATGCACAACAGTGCGGTCATAGCAAGTACAGGCCGAAAAAAATGCTTCAGCATAAAAAGAAAATTAAGGTGAGCAAAAATTACTTACCGGCGAAGATCTTGGTATCGATCGTTGAGTTGATATCGATCTTTTCGAATACCAGTACCTGACCCATTTGGTCGGTTTTGTGCGGAAATTTAACACCGATGGGCAGTTCTTTGTAATCGAGCATCTTGGTGGTTACTTCCATTTCTTGTCCCTGCATTTTTGTGGTGCTGACGGATTTGTAGATCAGGTAAGTCTTTACATCTATGTAATAGACGGTTTGATTCTGATGCTTTGTGGTCAGACGTACTTTGAAATACTCATTGCCGTCCTCCTCATCTTTACCAAGCAATTCTACAGAAGAGCCCTTGGTTTTCCAGTCTACAAATTCGTTTTGAATATCCAGCTCGTCTACTTGTTGCTTATGCTCATCTTCGCTGGCAGGTTCTAGTTCGGTCTTGCCGCCAAAGGGGTTTTGTGACCAGCTTTTGGTGGGGGTTACGATCTGAATAATTTGCATGCCCTGAAACTCGGCATCCACTCTCATGCCAGTGTTATGCACCATTTGCTGTGTAAAGGGAATCTGAATGCCCTGTACTTCGATATATCCTTCAATTTTCATGCTGTTGATCTGCTTCCACTTTTCTTCTCCACCGGTAGCGGCCACATGCTTGGCGATCACATCGTCTATCGTTTGAGAAAATCCGTTAAAAGCAGTGAGCATCATTACCAGGGTCAACAAACTGAGTTTGGTAAAAAGCGATTTCATAATTGGAGTTTTATTTTTTTTAGAATGTAAAATTACACCAGCCGTTTCCTTTTTGGAGGTCCTGACCAAAATTTTACATGAGTGGAGGGGTGGTTTTGTAGGAGGTTGTAAATCAGACAACTAGAGAGCCTAGAAGTTATCCGGAAGTGACAAAAAAGGAGTTTTGCCATCTGTGACCACCAGCTTGCTGTTATTGCTGTTCGATAGCGCGCGGAAGGCTTCGATCTGTCGCAACTTTAAAATGGAGGGCGAAAGTGTTCTGTTGATGGTGTCGTTGGCGCGGCGGGTGGCAATGGCCTCTATCGCCATGGCATTGGCTCTTCCCTCGGCTTCAATTTCGAACATACGCTTTCTGGCCTCCGCCTGAATTATAGCTGCATTCTTTTCGCCTTCGGCTTGTATACGGGCGATCTCTTTCTTACCCTCGGCTTCTATAATCCTACGCTCCGCATCTCTTTTTTCTCTCTCTTTGACAAACTCCATGCGTTGGGCTTCTTGTTCGGCTTGTAATTTTTCTTCTATTGTTCTGGAAAGTCCGGCTGGCAGCATGATACTTTTTAGTAGCACGTTCTCAATAATAAAGCCTTTGGTTTCCAGTATTTCGGTCATTTGCTTACGAATAGCGCCTTCGATCTGCGTGCGTTCGCCGCTGTGCATGTCCTTGGCCAGGAATTTGGCAGTAATGTCTGCAGCAGCAGAGCGAAACACCGGTAAGATCACTTCCGATTCATAATTAAGACCGATACCTTGCACGATCTTGGGGGCTGCCTCGGGTTTAATACGATACAGAATAGAAATCTCTGAGCGAATGGTCAATCCTTCTTTTGATGGAAGGTCAGGCTTGACCTCGATGTTCATCGTCCGCGTGGGAACTTTCAAAATAGTGGTCGTAAAAAAATTATAGCCTTTGGGGCCTTGCTCGATAAACTGGGGATCTATTTTTCCGAGCCGTCTTTTTACGCCCACTTCTCCTTGTCGGATAACGGTACAAGAGAATAGAACAGTGCTGAACAGCAGCGCTGGTAAAAAGTATTTTTTCATAACAGAGGGTTTAGTCAAAAGAACAAGCATTTATGGTAAGAGTTGTTATGGGATTGTCATAAAAATTCCGTTAACACCGATTTAACTTTTTGAAAGGATACACACCGTCCGAATTTTTAGCGTTCAA
>JBIIDB010000156.1:0-4421 GCA_044238505.1 Chitinophagaceae bacterium
TGCCGTTAGCCAATCAGGTGAGGTCGACTTTTCGCTGGCAACCCGGTCAAAGGTCTGCTGCAGCAATACCTTTCCGGTCACCGATAGTTTGAGATCGTTCCAGTCTTGTCGTATAGATCTTTCCAGTTCCAGCCGTTGTAGCCGAAGTCGCATTTTTTCAAACTCCAGCTCTTGGAGCGTTCTAATGCGTTTCATCGCTGTTATCATTAAAAAATACAGCTAATAGCAAATTCATGATGGGAAGGCGCAGCCAACGGTCCCTGGTTTGCCATCCGATCAATGCCAAGACCAGTACTATGCCGGCTGTAATAAAAAAACCCAGCCAATAGCTGTGTAACCATTCTCCTATCAGTAATGCGACCCCAACCATCAGGAGAGTAAGAAAGAGAAAGAACATTAACGCGGCCAACAGTACGGAGACCACGACAGCCATTATCTTGGCCGTTTTTTCGGCCGTTGCTAATTTCAATTCAGCCAGTCGGGTATTGAGATAGTTCTTCAACTTCTCAACCAGGGCTTCAATTCGGGAGAGCTCTTCGGACATAGGCGGTATAAACGGGTTGGTTTTTTAAGGGGATGGTCGCCGTGGGCCTCAGATCAGCTCGTCTACCTGGCGGTCGGCTTTGCTGAGTTGCTCGGCCATCTTTTGTTTACCCCAAGACAGTTTTTCGCTGAGTTGCGTTTTGAGCTTGGCCCCGTCTTCCTTTAACTTTTGACGCGTTTCCTTTCCTTTTCGAGGTGCAAAAAGAACACCTAGCACTCCCCCGATCGCCAATCCGGCTCCGAGGGCTATCAATACTTTTGTGATATTTTTCATGTTGTAATCCTTTAATGTTTTCAATTTGATCATACTAAGCTACTCTATATTTTGCCTCTGTTCAATGATGCATTTCAGGACCTGTCCTGATCTGTCTCAGTGTCGGGTCGTTCGATAGTGGTTCGCCCCCTTTCGGAAATGCGCTAAAACCGGCCACCCCCTTAAAACTTATTTTATATATAAAAAGTTGATAATCAATATAAATTTTGAAAAAACTCCTTTCTTGAGTAAGCCTCTTACAACCTTTTTGCGCAGGGATTGTAGTATTGGCATGAATGCGTTTACAATTAAGGACTTGGAGAATCTGACGGGCATCAAAGCGCACACGATTCGCATCTGGGAACAGCGTTATAATTTCTTAAAGCCCCAGCGGACCGAAACAAATATTCGATACTATACCAACGAGGAGCTCAAGACCGTGCTCAATATTGCGTTACTGAATAAATACGGTTATAAGATCTCGCATATCGATCGGATGGATGCGGCCGAAATGCAACAGCGCATCCTCCAACTGACGGATACCCAGGCGGTGCAGGAGCGAAACGTGAACGAACTGGTACAAGAGATGATCGACCTTAAGGTCGATCAGATTGATCGGGTACTCGGCGAGCATTTTGAGCAAAAAGGAGTAGAGCGTACCGTTATTAAGTTGATATTTCCTTTTTTAGAAAAGATCGGTATTCTGTGGCTGACGGGTCATATCAATCCCGCCCAAGAGCATTTGGTGACCAATGTAATCAGACAAAAATTATTGGTGGCCCTCGATCGCACTCCATTACCGGTAAATTCCAAGCAATTGGTGATGCTGTTCTTACCCGAGGGTGAGTATCACGAGCTGGGACTACTGTTTTTGAATTATTTGATGAAGAGTCGTGGTATCGCTACCATTTACCTGGGAGCCAATGTTCCTATCAAGGATGTGGCGTATGTGGTCCGACTCAAGCAACCCGATATTATTTTTTCTCATCTTACCTCTACGGCCTCCAACTTTTCGATGGATAAATTTTTGAACAAGATCTCGCTGCATTTTGCCGGTACGCCCACAGTCGTGTCGGGCTCGCAGACCTTGTATTACAAAAAGTCTCTTCCGTCGGGAGTGAGCTTTAAGCAGTCCCTTTCGGAAGTAATGGATCTGATTTCAGAACTCAGTTTAAAGAATTGACAGTTTTGTCGACTGCGTGAAATTTAGGGCGCTAATCGTTCGATCTTCCACCCGTTTTTTTCCTGCAAGCTGTATCGTATTCTGTCGTGCATCCGGCTGGGTCTTCCCTGCCAAAACTCAATACAATCCGGGATAACGATAAATCCGCCCCAATGCGGAGGGCGGGGAATGGGGTTGTTGCTATACGAAGATTTTATCGCTTGAAAATTTTCGTGTAGCCATTGCTGACTTTCTACTACTTTACTTTGCGGGGAGGCCCAGGCTCCGATCTTGCTGCCCTCGGGCCTGCTATTAAAATAGGCGTCACTGTCTGGCTCCGGAATTCTTTCGGCCTTGCCCCTGATCCGTACCTGACGTTCGAGTTCTTTCCAAAAAAACAGCAGGGAACAATTGGCATTGTGTTGCAATTGGGTGCCTTTGTCGCTTTGGTAGTTGGTAAAAAACTGGAATCCTTTCGGGCTGTACCCTTTAAGTAATACGATCCTCGACTCGGGGTTACCTTGTTCGTTGAGGGTAGACAGCGCCATGGCATTTACCTCGTCGATCTTTGATTCGATGGCCTGGTTCCACCAGCGAGTAAATTGTTCGATGGGAGAGGTTTCCACATCTCGCTCAGTGAGGGCATCAAGTGTGTACTCTTTTCTCAGCGCTGCAATGTCAGAAGCCATAATGGTTGTTTACCGTTCAAAGATACTAAGGCAGCTCTATTGAGCGGTGAGTCCGCCGTCTGCGGTAAACTCAGACCCGGTGCAGTAACTAGATTCATCACTGGCCAGATAAAGCGCCAGTTGAGCGATCTCGACAGGTTCTCCGATTCTCCCCATGGGGATATTGGCCGTAATCTGATCGATCAGGTCTGTCATGGTATCATTGATGACCATGGGCGTTCTAATTACGCCGGGATGAATGGAGTTGACCCGGATTCCGTCTTTAGCCAATTCGAGCGCCGCGGCCTTGGTCATACCCCGTAGTGCATACTTCGAGGCCACATACGCAATACAATTGGTAAAACCTACCAGCCCCGCGATAGAAGAGATATTGATGATGGAACCGCTGTGAAGCTTTGTCATAGAGGGAAGGACGGCCTCGATGCCTAAAAAGGGTCCGGTGGTATTGATCTGCAGGATTCTCTCAAACTCCTCTTGGGAGGTTTGACGAACGGGTTTATTGAGAACCACTCCTGCATTGTTGACCAAAATCGACAAAGGCCCCATGCGTGCTTCGCCGACACTCACCGCCAGCTTCCAGGCACTCGCCAGGGTAACATCGTGGTGAATAAAAAGACATTTCTTTCCGAGAGCAGCAGCCGTTAATTCTCCTTCTGACTGTAAGATATCGGTTATGATAACAGCGGCTCCTTCTTGGATGAATAATTTGGCAATCGCTGCTCCAATGCCTCTGGCTCCTCCGGTTATGAGGGCGGTTCGATTTGCAAGTCTGTCCATCGGAACTATTGCTTTTCCGACAAGGTAGTTCGCTTGTTGATCGGGCAGACTGATTGCGGTGAGTGCCGCAACTGATCTTCCTCAGTCGATGTGTACAGGGCTTGGTGCGGTATTAATAGTTGATGACTTGTTCTTCGATATGCTGTGGAATACTTCTGAACGCATATTCCTGATTGCGCAGTTGCGGTTCGAATCCCGCTTCGCGTATAGCTTCTTGGATCGTCTTATAGGTGAATCGGTGAGGGGCTCCTGCCGCACTCACTACATTTTCTTCGATCATGATAGAGCCGTAATCGTTGGCCCCCGCATGCAAACAAGCCCCTGCCGTTTCTTTTCCGACCGTTAGCCAACTGGCCTGAATATTGATGATGTTGGGCAGCATGATCCTGCTGATAGCGATCATGCGAATATACTCTTCGCGCGTGGTGAGATTTTGCACACCTCTTACCTCTGCCAGCAGCGTATCGACATCCTGAAAAGTCCAGGGTATAAATGCTAAAAATCCTTGGGCATCTACGGGCTTTTTTGCTTGCACCTCGCGCAGTTTGATCAAATGCTCGAACCGTTCTTCTATGGTTTCCACATGACCGAACATCATAGTGGCCGAAGTGGGAATGTATAGTTTATGCGCTTCGTGCATGACATCGAGCCACTCCTGCGCGCCGCATTTGCCATTGGAGACAAGACGGCGAACCCGATCGACTAAGATCTCGGCCCCGGCGCCGGGCAGCGAATCCATGCCGGCGGCTTTGAGCGCGTTGAGTACTTCGTGGTGTGTGCTCTTTTCGAGTTTGGTAATGTGGGCTACTTCGGGTGGCCCCAGCGCATGTAGTCGAATGTCTGGAAATTCGTTTTTGATCTGGCGAAAAAGGTCTACATAAAACTGTAGACCCAGTTCAGGATGATGACCTCCTTGCAGTAATAGCTGATCGCCACCATAGCGGATGGTTTCGCGGATCTTCTCGCGGTAGGTATCCATGGTGGTGATATACGCCTC
>JBIIDB010000158.1:0-4414 GCA_044238505.1 Chitinophagaceae bacterium
ATACCTGCCTCCACCTAAAAACCGTTGCTCCTCCCTGCGGCGCTTTGCGCTTATTTGCCGTTCGCCTGCCTATAGCTCAGCGCAATCAGTATCTTTACCGCATGAAAAAATGGGCCATTATAGTGGCTGGTGGAAGTGGTGTTCGCATGGGTCAACCAATGCCTAAGCAGTTTTTAGTATTGGCTGACCGGCCCTTGCTTTATTATACGATCGAAGCTTTTTTACAGGCCCACGATGACATTTGTATTGTATTGGTACTGCCGCAAGATTTTATGGAGATGGGCCGGCTGCTGGTTCAGTCTTCATTTGCTGATAAAAATATCCGGCTGACTGCCGGCGGGGCTACCCGATTCGACTCTGTCAAAAACGGATTGGCGCTTACCGATCGCGAAGCGATCATCTTTGTTCACGACGGGGTACGTTGTTTGGTCACTCCGTCCTTGATTCGTCGTTGCTACGACAAAGCACTGGAAGTCGGGGCCGCAGTACCTGCTGTTACGGCTAAGGATAGTATACGGCTGCGCGGTGTAGCAACGGAAGCGGCAGAAAACAGTGTCGGTAACGGGGCAGACGAAACTCCACCGGTTGATCGTACCACCGTACTTGACAGGGACAACGTCTTACTTGTGCAAACGCCGCAAACATTTTTTGGCCAATGGCTGCACGAAGCCTTTCAGCAGGCGTATCAGCCCCATTTTACGGATGAGGCTACAGTAGTGGAGCAAACAGGTCGTGCTATCTGTTTGGTGGAGGGGGAAGAAACCAACATCAAGATTACGCGTCCTATAGATCTGCTCATCGCTGAGCGCTATTTACAACAGCGGGGTTCCCACTGATGAAAGGTGAGGTTTAGTGCCCCACTACGTTGTGGGCGATCTTTTCCAATATTTGATGGGCTACTTCCATGGCGAGCAAGCCATCCATTTCGGAAACGACCGGACGGGTATGTTGTTGAATAGCCTCGAGGAAAGATTCCAGTTCTCGTTGAATGGCGTTGATTTGCGGAATGGGAGGAGTTGCAATGGCAATACTCTTTTTGCCGGCTGGCGTATCGATATCGAAGCTGAATGTTTTTTCATCGGCTGCTCCCTTCAGCTTGATCACTTCGGCTTTTTTCTCTAAAAAGTCTATCCCGATGTAAGCATCTTTTTGAAAGAGCCTGATCTTGCGCATTTTTTTCATCGAGATCCGGCTGCTGGTCAGGTTGGCCACACAGCCGTTGTCGAATTCGATTCGCACGTTCGCAATATCGGGCGTATCGGTTAGAACGGCTACGCCACTGGCCGAGATATGCTTAACTCCGCTTTTGACGATACTGAGAATAATGTCTATGTCATGTATCATCAAATCTAATATCACACTTACTTCTGTGCCGCGGGGATTGAACTGAGCCAGTCGGTGCACCTCTATGAACATCGGATGCAGGTCGAGGTCTTTTACGGCCAGTAGGGCCGGATTAAAACGTTCCACATGCCCCACTTGCAGGCGAATGCCCGATTCGCGGGTGAGTTCTACTATGCGACGGGCTTCCTCCATAGAGGCTGCTAAGGGTTTTTCTACAAAGACATGCTTTCCTTTCTTTATGGCTTTCTCGCACCAAAAGGCATGATGATCGGTAGGGGCCGCAATGTCGACTACATCACAGTGCTCGATCAGGTCTTCGCCTGTTTCGAAACAGGGCAGTTCGTACTTATCCGAGACAGCGATAGCATTGGCTTTATCGGGATCATAAAAACCGACCAGGGAGGCTCCGGCGATCGTCTTCCAGTTTTCGATATGAAACTTACCCAGGTAACCTGCTCCGATTACACCCACTTTTAACAGTTCGCTCATGGAGCAAATTTATTGATCTTGAGAAGCGCAGATTTTTTTAGTTATGAACATAGGTGAGTATGTGCCCACTACGGAACCATAAGTGGCAGGGATGCGTTGGTGGGGTACGAAGGATGAAAAATAAAAACACAGTGATCTTCTTTTATCAGTTCAATCAATTGCCGGTGAATGGCAACCGGTACGGCCGGACAGCCCTGGCTTCGACCTACCCAGCCAGTTTTTTGAGCGCTGTTAGGATCTACATAGTGAGCCCCGTGAATAACAATGCCTCTTGCGATGGCCTGGTCGTTGATTCCTTTTTGAAGGCCCTGCAGCCGAAGAGAGTATCCATTTTTTCCCTGATAGGTTTCTTTTGTTAAAAAAAATCCTGCACTGCTCTGGTTAGAGCAAGGGCGGTTCGAAACCTGTTTGGCGATATGAGTGCCCGAATGACTGCCATGCGCCACCCAAGTTTGCAGCAAGATCTTCTTTCGTGCAGGATCAATTACAAAAAGCCGCTGTTCGTTGCTGGGCTTGCTCAAGTCGATCAGGGTAAGCAGGGCATTGGGTTTGAGTAGCTGTTTGTTCAGTAATTCCCAATATCCCCAAAGGCCGATCTGCAGCGCTGTTTGGGGAAGCCGCTCCCAGGCAAGCGTTGTTGGCAATGGTGTTTTCGGCCTGACCGGATGGGCTGTAACGGGATTCAGCGTCGATAAGAGGGCGAGCAGCAAGCCGACGGGTAAGACTCGGGTTAAAGAGGTAAAGTGCATCGATCGTTTATGCAATAACGACACGAGGTGTTGCTTCGTTTGCTGCAAATCAGAAATGACTGTTAAAGAAAGCGGAGCATGAGCGGGTAAACAAAAACCCTTCAATGCTGAAGGGTTTTTGCGGACCGGACGGGACTCGAACCCGCGACCTCCGCCGTGACAGGGCGGCATTCTAACCAACTGAACTACCGATCCGTTGCCCGAATTTTTCGGGACGGCAAAGATAAGCGCACCCGGTGGTTCCTCCAAAATTTTTTGGGCAGACACTCCTACTTACAGGGCGGACAATGAGCCAATTAGATATTCGATAATATGCTTAATTTAGCTCTTTGACTGCACGATATGCCGCAAGACAAGAACCGACAGTTCATCGATTTCGAAAAGCCCATCAAAGAGCTGATCGAAGAGATCGCCGACCTGCAACAAAAAGCAGCTAAGGGAAAGGTTGATTACCACCAGGTGATAGAAGACCTGCAGGCGCAGGTTTTGCAAAAAAGAAAAGAGCTGACCGGTCAGCTTAGCAGTTGGCAACGGGTACAACTTAGTCGTCATCCCGACCGTCCCTATACGCTTAAGTACATAGAGAAGATGACCGATAACTTTATAGAGTTATACGGCGATCGAAATGTAAAAGACGATAAGGCCATGGTGGGTGGATTCGCCTCCCTGGGTGGACAAACGGTGATGATCATCGGACAGCAAAAGGGCATCAACACCAAGACCCGCCAGCTCCGCAATTTCGGAATGGCCAATCCCGAAGGGTATCGAAAGGCACTTCGCCTGATGCGGTTGGCAGAGAAATTCAATAAGCCCATTATTACCTTAATCGATACACCCGGTGCTTATCCCGGCCTGGAGGCCGAGGAGCGCGGACAAGGCGAGGCCATTGCCAGAAACATCTATGAGATGATCCGCCTTAAGGTGCCGGTAATTTGTGTGATCATTGGGGAGGGGGCCAGCGGAGGTGCTTTAGGAATTGGCGTAGGCGACCGGGTCTATATGATGGAAAACACATGGTACACCGTTATTAGTCCGGAGAGTTGTTCCTCTATCTTGTGGCGTAGTTGGGATAAAAAAGAGGTCGCTGCCGAGCAGCTTCGTCTTACCGCCGATAAGATGTTGGGCTTTGGGTTGATCGATGGGATCATTCCGGAGCCACCCGGTGGCGCACATTGGGATTACGACGAAGCCGCCCGAATTTTAAAAGAGCATCTGGTGGGCGTGCTGTCTTCGCTGCGTGATATTCCTGCTGAAAAAAGGGTCAATGACCGGATCGAGAAGTTCGGAAAAATGGGATTTTGGGAAGAGGACTGATCAGTGCTACCACTTGACAGATATTCTTTAAAATACAGCGGTTCTTCACTTTCTTTTAAAAAATCTGTTTGCGGGTTCCCGCGCTACAAGGTGGCGCATTGTTTTGTTGCTAAATAAGGTACGTTACTCCTTGTTCGGCTATTTCAGTATTCGGAAAGATCTCTCGTGCCTCGTTTTTAAATGCATCCAACGTTTCGTACTGACTACTGAAATGCCCCAGCAGTAATCTGTTGACATGTGCTTTTTGCGCCAGCAGCGCTGCCTGCTTGGCGGTAGAATGAAAGCGGAGTTCGGCCTTTTCGCGCTGGTCATCGAGGTAGGTGGCCTCGTGATAGATCAGGTCGTAGTGGCTGATATGCGCCAGCAGCGATTCATGGTAGCGCGTATCGGCGCAATAAGCATACCGACGGGGTCGCCCATCCACCGCCTGTCTTTTTCGGGTAACCGTTTTTTCGCAAAAGTTAAATCCGTAGCAAACAATGCGATGATCGGTTGGAAAGCATCCGATCTCAACATCC
>JBIIDB010000157.1:0-4414 GCA_044238505.1 Chitinophagaceae bacterium
GCCTGCGTAGAGGTATTATTGGATCCGCTCCCCGGATCTCCAAAATTCCACAAGTATTCTGCATTAGGAGGATTTCCCGCCGCATCATTGCTAAAGCTGACAGTCAGGTTTTCGCAAAATGCAGGTCGCGGATTTAGTTGTGCTCGTAACGGATTGCAATCATCGACCGAGATGTGTAACTCTTTTCGGGTAGTAGCGATCAGTACCCCGTTTCTGTATTCATTCACACAAACACAGAGCACATATTGTCCGATCAATTCGGGTGCGATACCACTAATCATTCCGGTTACCGGATTGATGCTGACACCCGTGCCCAATGGCTGCAATCCGTTGTACGGAGCTGCATAGGGAACTTCCGGATAAGGTGGATTGGCCGCCGGGTTGGGACTCGGACTTTGTGGATCGCCCCCCTGAAAGGCGCCGCAGAATTGGTAACTGAGCGAATCGCCGTCCGGATCGGAGGCGGCAAAAGAGGTTTGGAAATAGCTACCCCGGCATACGACGGCCGTATCGTTGATCAAAAAGCGGGGGCTGCTGTTGAGCTGCGCATTTTGGCCGGTGCCACTACCGGGGATACGTATGGTAAAGGTGTTGCCCACAGCAGAGCTGTTGGTGAGGTTATTGATGCCGGCTATCCGACAGCAACGCTGGTACGATACAATATAGCCTTCGGGAATGGCGGGCAGCTCAACCGAAGGCAGATCGTAGATAACGATCAGGTAATAACAACCTACTTCGTTGCCTGTAATACAAGGTTCGTCATATACTTTGCTTAGCGTGTATTGAGTAGAGATAGGTACGCTGATATTCGTCACCTGTTGATTGGAGGCGCCGTTAAAAAAAGTAAAGTTGATAGGGTTGGAAAGTTGACCGCTGTTGGGATTACAGATCATGTAGACCGTGAGCGTTACCCGATAACGAAGATTGGTGCCGGACCCCGGGCCCAGATACTGATATGTAAAGAATCCTCCCTTGATGTGTGCAGCCGTCAAAGCTCCACTCATCGACAACACTAGTAGCAGGGCAAATAAATATTTTTTCATCACTTTCCTCATCCAACCAGACTGGCCAGGTACGATGTCAGGATCTGGTTGGTTTTTTCGGGTTCTTCGAGCATTCCCATATGGCCGGAATGCTGCAGCTGATAAAAATACCCCTTTTTTGTGAGCGTTGCTTGTGCTAACAAGTCTTGGGTCGGTATCAGCGTATCGGCTTCTCCCGATACGAACAGAACGGGTTTTTCAAATCGTTTCAACACCGCGCATCGATCGGGCCGGATCATCATAGCGCTGTAATAACTAACGACAGAGGATGTCGAAAAGTTGTATGTTTCTTTTATTTGTTTTTCGATCAGCATGGGTCGCTCAGACACGGTGGCAGGTGCAAATAATCCCGGAATAGCTACCGACAAAAAGGCACGGGCTCCGTTTACGTTCACAAATGCAATAGCTTTTTTTCTGGTCTCGATTTTAGCAGCACTATCGGCATAGGCCGTAGAGTGAAACAGCCCCAGCCCATTTAGCTTTTCGGCATACCGCTCGGCATAGGCCAGGGCTATATATCCTCCCATGCTGTGTCCGATCAGTGTGTGCGAAGCAGTGGTAAGGGAGGCTACCAATGCTGCCACCATTTCCGCCAGGCCCTCGAGGCTCATATCTGGGATCGCCTCCGAAGCGCCGGAGCCCGGCAGGTCGGGTACCAGTACCTGGTAATAAGGGGCCAGGTGTTCTGCCTGTTCTTCCCACACCGAACCTGTTGCGCCAAAGCCATGCAGCAGCACTACCAGCGGACCCTTGCCACCGATACGATAGCCTATGGTACGCTCTTTGTACGTAAAGTGATTGAGCCGGTCCTGCATTTAATTCAATCGTTTACGACGCACGAGTGGAAAGACGGAGAGCAATCCTCCGAATACCAATATCGTTTTAGAGACCCAATCTCCCCACTGTACGTAAATGGTGGAAGAAGCGCTTAATATCGGAAGGGTCTTTCGAAGGGTGGCGGTCTGGTCGTAGTCGCGCTGGTCGGTGATGGTTCCGGCCGGATCTATGAAAGCGCTGATGCCGGTATTGGCACTGCGTGCTACCCAAGTGCCCGTTTCTATCGCTCGCAGCCTTGCGTAGAGCAGATGTTGCCGGTGTCCAGGCGTTTTTTTCCACCAGCCGTCATTGGTGATAATGACGATGAGGTTAGCGCCCTGCTGTACATATCGGCGCATGAAGTCTCCGTAGATGCTTTCGTAGCAAATGGCAGGAGCTATCAAAAAACTTTTTGGAGTTGGTAGTACTGCCCGATGATCTTGTTTGGCATAGCCGGCCGTAACGCCTCCGAACTTTTCGAACCAGCTATCCATAAATCGAAGAAACCAGGGGAGGGTCTCCACGCCGGGCACGAGCATAGATTTATGATAGAATTGCGCTGTTCGTTGATGAGACAGAACAACGGCCGCATTGTAGGCCTCGAATTCCTGTTGCGCTCCGGCCGAAGGTTTACTGAAGCGCGTAGGGGTATCGACCCAACGGTAACTCTCGATACCGGTAAATAGCGTTAGCGAAGGGTGTCGTGCGGTCAGCTGCCACACGGGGCTCAGATCATAATTTTCAGTCAGGCCATTCTCATTATAACCATACGGGCTGTACAAGGCGGTCTCGGGCCAGATGAGTAGCCGGGAGCTGTCGGTTAGTGAAGCGTTGCTGAGTGCGATCAGTTTCTCAATTTGTAAAGCTGCCGTGCCCTCGGCAATTTTTTGATACGGATCAATATTCGGTTGCACGATGACGACCTCTTGATGCTTGTCCGCTGTTCGCAGCTGCGGGCGCAAGCGTTGTGTGGATAATAAGATGGGAGCGATCAAAAAGGTGGCAGCCAGTGCGATCCATTTATACGAGCGCGGTACGAGGCGGTAGTTGTTGCGCAGTAAATGATGAAAGAGCAACAAATTGATGAGCAGTATCCAACCGGTTCCTCCTGCCGTACCCGTAAAAGAGTACCAATAGACCCATTCCGGGTGAAGGGCAAACACATTTCCCAGCGTCAGCCACGGCCAGCTGAGTCCCCAATCTTGCAGATGCAAGTATTCAAATCCCATCCAGGCGGTGCCAAGCAGCAGGTATCCACCACGTCTTGAACCTGTTTTTTTAAACAGCCAATAAAGGATCCAAGGGATACACATCAGCAGGCTATTAGCCAACCAGGCGGCCACCGCCCCCGCCGCTGTTGCATGCCAGATCCACCAAGTGGTGCCTACATTCCATACAAGCATGGCACTAAAACAACTCGCAAAAAAAATGCGGAGACTCGAACTTTTCTCGCGAGCGACCAACAAGGGTACGAACCCTACAAATACCAATGGCGTTAACGGCGAGGTAGGCCAGGCAGCCCATAACAATACCCCGCTGAGCAGACCCAACAGAATCGGATGGTAGAATTTTGTGGTATGCACAAACAAGGTCTTATTTGCGGCTATAGTTTGGCGCTTCTTTTGTAATATCAATATCGTGTGCATGGCTTTCGCTCATACCCGCGTTGGTGATCTTTACAAATTTTGCTTTTTGCAGAGCGGCTATGTTGCGAGCACCGCAGTATCCCATGCCGGCCCGCAGCCCGCCGGTATATTGGTAAACCACTTCTTTTAATAGTCCTTTATAGGCTACCCGGCCTTCGATACCTTCTGGTACATATTTTTTTACATCTTGCTCTCCGTCTTGAAAATAACGATCGCTGCTGCCGGTAGCCATAGCCCCCAGCGACCCCATACCGCGATAGGTCTTAAACTTTCTGCCCTCGTAAATGATGGTCTCTCCGGGGCTCTCCTCTGTTCCCGCAAAAACGCTTCCCATCATCACGCAGTTGGCGCCGGCTGCTAATGCCTTAACCATATCCCCCGTGTAACGAATGCCTCCATCGGCAATTACGGGAATATTTTTTTTCTGCAATACCTGTGCGGCCTCCATCACTGCAGTCAGTTGGGGTACACCGGTGCCTGCTACGATGCGCGTAGTACAGATCGAGCCGGGCCCAATCCCCACTTTGATGGCATCCGCTCCTGCTTCGGCCAGGGCCAGTGCTCCCGCCGCAGTACCCACATTACCCGCGATGACGTTGAGATTTTTGAAATTCTTTTTTACCTGCTTGACCGCATCGATCACTCCTTTGCTGTGACCATGGGCACTATCCATGGCGATAACATCGACCCCAACCGCTGTAAGAGCGGCTACTCTGTCTAACAGGTCTTTGGTGATACCCACACCGGCTCCTACTAAAAGTCGTCCGTAGGCATCTTTAACTGCATTGGGATTGCTTTTGAGTTTTAGGATATCGCTATAGGTAAACAGACCGGTCAACCGGCCTTGCTTATCAGTGATGGGCAGTTTCTCAACTTTGGTCTTCTTAAAAAGCTGCTCTGCTTTTTTCA
>JBIIDB010000159.1:0-4398 GCA_044238505.1 Chitinophagaceae bacterium
GGCTTTGTTCATGGAGCAGTTTTGGTAGGGTGTAAAGAGCGACAAATTTAGCCGCTTTTTCATAGTAGAAAAATAAAAACTTGCTTTTACACGACTAATCCACAATTTGCATCAGGGTGCGAAAGGCAATAAAGTTTTCTCCCCACTTATCCAGGCCTTTTTGGCGCATAGCCGGCGCACATTCAGCCAAATAGCGCTCGTAGTCCGCTCGCTGTCGAGCTCGGTACTGCACCGCATACGTGGGGCCTTCTTCGTCGGTATTTTCCAAAAGTTGTAAGACGGTGGCGTTTTCAAAACATCCCGTGGCGATCATCTCCGGAATATGCTCTTTTTGTAGCCAGCGAAGCCAGTCAGCGGCGATCGCATGGGCTACTTTGACGGTTACGTTGTAGATATACATCAGTCTTATTTTTTTAAACGCAGGTACACGGGGCAGTGGTCCGAGTGTTTTACATCGGCTAAGATTTCGGCATCGGCCAGTTTCGAGGCCAACGATTTTGTAACGTTGATGTAATCGATCCGCCACCCTTTGTTTTGCAGCCGTACCGATGGAAAACGCTGGCTCCACCAACTGTAGCGATGCGGCTCCGGGTGAAACACGCGAAAGGTGTCGATCCAACCACTTTCAAAAAAGCGGGTCATCCATTCTCTTTCGGCCGGCTGAAAGCCCGAAGCATTTTTATTGCCCCGGGGATCATGAATGTCCATTTCGGTATGCGCAATATTGTAATCGCCGCAAAGAATCAGTTGCGGATTTTTTTTCTCTATCTTCTTTAGCCAGCGCAAACATTCATCGAGCCATTCATATTTAAAAGCCTGTCTTTCGTCTCCGGAGGTGCCGCTGGGAAAATAGGCGTTGATCAGGCGAATTTTTCCAAAGTCCAGCTGAATAACCCGTCCCTCCTGATCGCTCGGGCCATGTCCGTTCCCGTATTCTACCCGGTCGGGCTTGATCTTGGTAAATACCGCTACGCCGCTGTATCCTTTTTTCTCGGCACTAAACCAGTAATCGCTAAACCCCAGTTGGCGAAGCGGGGTCAGGTCTACATCCTCGGCCCGCGCCTTGGTCTCTTGCAGACAAATAATATCGGCCGGATCGGTAGCCAGCCATTCCCAGAACCCTTTTTTGATGGCCGCTCGCAAACCATTAACATTATATGAGATAATTCGCATAAGAAGAACTGCCCGAAAAGACAGAATTTTGTGGTCTGCTTCGTTGGCAGTCCGGCAATTTACAATTAACCTTTTAAAACGTGTACGCATGAGTACGTCCCAACCTTCTCCATTGCAAAGCAGGCTTATTCCATCGGCCCATCCGGTTTATCTCGAAGGACCCAAAAGCAGGGGCTATGAGTTACTGTTTGCCTGGCGGGTCTTTAAGCAGTTTATAAAGGGATTCAGAACTCTTCACTTTGCAGGCCCTTGTATCACCGTGTTTGGATCGGCCCGTTTTACCGAAGAGCATCCCTATTACCAGCAAGCCCGTGAATTCGGTAAGCGGATCGCGGCGCTGGGGATGACCACGCTGACTGGCGGAGGGCCCGGCATTATGGAGGCCGCTAACCGAGGCGCCTTTGAAAATAACGGACAGTCGGTGGGTTGCAACATTGTCTTGCCGTTCGAGCAAAAAGAGAATCCGTATCTGCACTATTCGGTCACCTTCGAACACTTTTTTGTTCGTAAAGTATTGCTGGTAAAATATTCCTATGCCTTTATCATCATGCCCGGTGGGTTCGGCACCATGGACGAACTGTTCGAGACCCTTACGCTGGTACAGACCGAAACCATCTCTCAATTCCCGATCATCTTGTTTGGTAAATCGTTCTACCAGCCCCTGATGGATACCATCGATAAAATGCTCGAAGAAAAAACCATCTCCGCCTCCGATCTCGAGCTGTTACTATTTACTGACAGTGTAGACGAGGCCATGGCGCACATTCAAAAATATATCCGGAGTAACTACAAGGTAAAGCCTCGCCAGCGAAGATGGTGGTTGTTCGAAAAGAGATGAGCCCGAATTCAGTTATGTTTGCAGTATAAACTTAGCGTATGCAACTATCGGGTGTAGATGTTCTCGGTTACGTGGCGGGCCTAATAACCGCGTTTACCTTTTTGCCGCAGGTGATCAAAACCTGGAAAACCAAATCGGCTAAGGATGTATCGTTGGCGATGTTTTTGATCGCGCTCACCAATCAAATTCTTTGGTTGGCTTTCGGCATTCTGCGGGCCGATCCCGTCATCATCATTACCAATGCGGCAATGCTGCTCATGACGAGCTTGATGATCCTCCTGAAGCTAAAGTATAACCATAGCTGATGGCTCTCGATACTATCATTTGGGACCTGGGCGGTGTGTTGGTCGACTGGAGTCCCTTGTATGTGTATGATGCTGCTTATTTTTCGGACCCGGCCGATCGCGATTATTTTTTCGAGCACATTTGCACCAGCGATTGGAACGAGCGACAAGATGCAGGCTACTCGCTGCAACTGGCCACCGAAGAAAAGTTAAGGGAGTTTCCTGACCCGCGCTGGCGACAGCCCATTCTTGATTTTTACGGCCGCTGGACAGAGATGTTACGAGGTCCAATCACCGAGACCGTTACCTTGTTCGACCTGCTTCGCTCGCAACAGCGGTATCGATTCTATGCACTGACCAACTGGAGCGCCGAAACCTTTCCGATCGCGCTGCAACAATTCCCTTTTTTACACTGGTTCAACGGAAGATTGGTGAGTGGAGAGGAAGGTACCCGTAAGCCTTTTCCCGAATTTTATCAGCTGTTGTTCAGTCGCTATCAAGTAGATCCGGCCCGTGCCCTGTTTATTGACGATAACCTGCGCAACATTAAGGCGGCCGAGGCATTGGGGTTATCGGGAATTCATTTTACGTCTGCGGCTGCCTTGCAACACGAATTGATCAGCAAGCGTGTATTATAGCCTTACCGTTTTATCCGCATCGCTCACGGCAGAAAGACGATCCCCAAAAATTCTCTAAAGGAACACTGCCGGTCTGTTTATTCCAGTACAGGCCGCAACCATTTCTCTGCTTCTTCAACACTCATTCCTTTTCGTTTAGCATAGACTTGCAACTGGTCGCGATCAATCTTGCCCAATCCAAAGTAATGACTGCCGGGGTGTGCAAAGTACCAGCCACAGACCGAGGCGGGCGGGTTCATGGCTAAACTTTCGGTAAGCGTGATGCCGATGGTTTCGGTGGCTTGCAACAGCGAAAAGAGTTTTAATTTTTCGGTATGATCGGGACAGGCCGGATATCCCGGTGCCGGACGAATGCCCTGGTATTTCTCTGTGATCAATTCTTCGTTGCTGAGTGATTCATCTTTGGCATAGCCCCAATATTCTTTGCGTACTTGTTCGTGCAGGTATTCGGCAAAAGCTTCTACAAAGCGATCGGCCAAGATCTGTACCAATATTTTATTGTATTCATCTTGCTCGGCGGCAAAGCGATCGATATGTTTTTTGGCGCCATGTATGGTCACGGCAAACGATCCCATGTAGTCCGTGCCCAGCTCGGCGGGACAAATAAAATCGGCCAATGAAAAATTCGGTTGCCCCACGGCTTTCTTGAGTTGCTGGCGTAACGACTCGATCTTAACCTCCCCTTTTTCGGTCTGTAACGTGATTGTGTCGGCATTGTCGCTGGTGGCGGGCCAAAAACCAATGACCCCCTCGGCCTGAAACCAATTTTCGTCGATGATCTTTTTGAGCAGCGCATTCGCATCGTTAAAGAGGCGGGTAGCTTCGTTGCCAAAGATGGGGTCAGTCAGCACGGCCGGATAGCGACCGGGCATTTCCCAGGCAATAAAGAAGGGGCCCCAGTCAATATAGCGGGCCAGCGTGGCCAGGTCAACCTTTTTGAGCACCTTGGTTCCCGTAAACGAGGGCGTTACGGGTCGGTAATTCTTCCAGTCAAAATACTCTTTGGCGACCACCGCTTCTGCATAGGGGATCAGGTTCTTTTTTCCTTTATTCAAAAATTGTTGCTGCAGTCCTTCGTATTCGGTTTGGGTTTGCTGCAGCAGTTCTTTCTTTTGCTCTTTATTCAACAGCGCGCTTACTACGGTAACACTGCGCGAGGCATCGAGCACATGTAAGACGCCATGCTCATATTGGGGAGCGATCTTTACGGCGGTGTGCATCCGTGAGGTGGTGGCGCCTCCAATGAGAAGCGGTTGTTTCATGCCCCTTCTTTTCATTTCGTGGGCTACGTGTACCATCTCGTCGAGCGAAGGGGTAATCAGTCCGCTTAATCCAATGATATCGGCTTTTTCTTGTTCGGCTTTATCCAGGATCTTATCGGCCGGCACCATCACACCCATATCGATGATCTCATAGCCATTACAACCCAGTACCACGCCAACGATATTTTTTCCGATATCATGCA
>JBIIDB010000027.1:0-15303 GCA_044238505.1 Chitinophagaceae bacterium
AGGTGCAATTCGGAAGCGCCCTTGCCAACGAGGCCAAAGCCAATGCCTACATCACCATTCCCGGCTTGCGGGGCATGCCTGCCAAAGAGATCAGTGTAAAGAATCTGGCTAATATTATTCAGGCCCGCATGAGCGAGATCATGGATTTTGTCACCTATCATCTCAAACAGGTCGGATTGGATAACAAGGCGCTCAATGGCGGTATCATCCTGACCGGCGGTGGTTCTCAATTAAAGCATTTGATTCAACTGACGGAGTATGTAACCGGACTCAATGCGCGGATCGGTTTTCCGAATGAGCACCTGGCCGCTGGTCATATCGAAGAGCTGTCCAAGCCCACGTACTCTACTTGTATCGGACTTATCCTTAAAGGCTATGATGATTATGAGCACAACCGAAAGGATTTTGAAAAAGGCTATCGCCAAGTGCAAGTGCCTGATGGACTGCGTCGCGGTCAGACTGCTGCAACACCAGAGACGCTAGAAGCTGAGGGTGTGAGCGAAGACCAGATGAAACATCGTCGTAACCTGACGGGCTTCTGGAGCAAATTCAAAGATCGCATCATCGACTTATTTAAGGAAGAAGAGGACAAACACCTCGGCTAAAATGCAACCCTACTAACCCATTCGAAACATTCCAAAACTAAACGCTCATGATTCATTTTGATCTGCCCACCGAAAAGTCCTCTATCCTCAAGGTAATTGGTGTAGGAGGAGGCGGAAGTAATGCAGTCAACTACATGTTCAATCAGCAAATTGAAGGCGTGAATTTTGTGATCTGTAATACGGATGCACAAGCGCTCGCCGCCAGTGGTATTGCTAACCGTGTACAGCTGGGGCCGCATCTTACACAAGGTCTCGGCGCTGGTGCTAATCCGGAGATCGGCCGGCAGGCCACCGAAGAGTCACTCGAAGAGATCCGGAAGATCCTCGAGGTCAATACCAAAATGGCTTTCATCACGGCCGGTATGGGTGGTGGCACCGGAACCGGGGGGGCGCCCATTATTGCCAAAATCTGTAAAGACCTGGGTATTCTGACCGTGGGAATCGTGACTACTCCTTTTGCCTATGAAGGAAAGAAAAGATTACAACAGGCGGAGGAAGGTATTCGTCAGCTGCGTCAGCATGTAGACACATTGCTTGTTATCAGTAATGACAAACTACGTCACCAGTTCGGTAACTTAAAGATGCGAGAGGCATTTGAGAAAGCCGATAATGTGCTGGCCACAGCTGCTCGCTGTATTACGGATGTTATCAATAGTACCGGACAGATTAATGTAGACTTTGCCGATGTCTGTACTGTGATGCGTAATGGCGGCCGTGCTATTCTGGGACATGCCGAAGTAGCCGGTACCCATCGGGCTCAATTGGCAATCGAAGAAGCCTTGAACTCTCCGCTACTCAACGATAATGAGATCAATGGAGCAAAGTGGATCTTGATCAATATAAATTCTGCACGCGGTGAATATGAGTTTACGATGGACGAGGTAGAGGTCATTCAGCAATATCTGTTGACCAAGGCCGGAGAAAATACGGATGTGATCTTGGGAATGGGGTATGATGATCTGTTGGGCGATAAACTTGGCATTACGCTGATCGCTACCGGATTTGAGCATAAGGATACGCTTAGCATAACGCCTCTTAAAAAAGCGGCTCCGCAAGAGGAGAAGATCGTTATGGTGCTGGGCCAGCAACCTGATGCGACACCTGTAACCCCAGTCGCTACCGCTATCCCCCTAACAGCCGAGGTGACAACCGATATAACAGCGGATACTTCTGCACCCGATTCGCTGATGCCCCGCTTAGTAGAAGAAGTGCCTCCGGTCGCTGCTGTTGATACTCCTGTTGTGTCTACAGAAGAGACCATCATTCATTTTGAACTCACTTCTGAAACTACAGCTCCTGAAGCGGACGAGTCACCTACTCCGATGGTTCGTCCGGCGGCTATTCTCGAAACAGATGCCAGCTATTTGGCCGCGGCCACTCCTGCCACGGCTGGCCCCGCAGCAGGGGGATACCTGACTCGTCCTGCTAATATCTATGCTGAGCCTCCTATGCCAGTGGCGCAAGCCACACCGGCTGTGGCCACCACATCCATTGAAGCTTCTGCTTCTGCATTTGTGACAAGTGCTGAAACACGTCAGCAGCAGATGTCCTCTTCTGCTGTTGCAGCGAGCGATGTTATATCGCAACCTGCACCGACGCCCGAAGCGGTAGCGGAAGATCGGCCGGTATCTGCTGTCTCGGCCATAGCCGCTTCGACCACTACGGAGCCGGAAGAAATGCACATGCAGCTGATCGAGAAAGATGAGATAACGGATGTTCCTACGCCATTGCTCTATGAGATCCATACGGCGGCTCCCGCTGCGCGCGAAGAGGGCATCAGCATCGAAGATACGATCGAGCAACAACGTCGTGCTGCAGATCGCTTGCAAAAGTTACGCAACCTCAGCTACAATGTTAATGCGGCCGATCCTAATAATGAGTTCGAGACGGTTCCTGCCTACATTCGACGTAATATGGAGTTGTATAACAGTTCTTCGCAGATCGAAAACTTCTACAGTAGTTATGAGGTCAAAGAAGATCCCTCCAGCCAAGGACCGATCAGTACGCTCAATACATTTTTAAACGGGAAAAAGCCCGATTAATGCATTCTCTGCCCTGCAGAGAAATTCCGATGATGTGTTTTAGTTGTTCCTCCCGGTGAAGACCGGGAGGTTTTTTTTACGAAGCCAGTGCAGCCGGCATCGATGCCTGAACAATTCCCGGATCATGGTGTTATCATCACAGTATTCGTATGGCAACAACTGTTTTAATTACCGGAGGTACAGGAATGGTAGGTATGGCCCTGGCACCTGCTTTATTGCAACGAGGGTATCGCCTGATTCTATTGACCCGTAGCCGGCAAACGCAAACGCTGCCTTATGCAACGCATCCGGCTGTTCGCTATGCCTATTGGAATCCCAGCCAAGCCGAGCTCGATGACGAGGTGCTGGCACAGGCCGATCATATTGTGCATTTGGCAGGCGCTAATGTTGCTGATAAGCGTTGGACGGCTGCTCGAAAAAAGGAGATCGCCGATAGTCGCGTGCAGTCCGGTCGCTTACTGGTCGATCGACTCAAAGCGATTACGCACCGACCTCTTTCTTTTGTGGGGGCCTCTGCCATTGGATGGTATGGGGTCGATGATAAAGATCATCCGACGCCCTTTACAGAGAACGACCCGGCCGATGCTACTTTTTTGGGGGAGACCTGCCGACAGTGGGAGGAGAGTACCGAATCCCTGACTGCTCTGGGAGTGCGTCGCGTTATCTTGCGTATAGGAATAGTACTTAGCAGAAAGGGTGGGGCATTACCTGAGTTTGAGAAGCCACTTCGTTATGGTATTGCTCCGATACTCGGATCAGGAAAACAGGTGATCAGTTGGATCCAACTGCAAGATCTGGTATCGATGATCCTCTTTTCGCTCGAAGAGAGCACGCTGCAGGGTATTTATAATGCCACTGCCCCTACACCCGTCTCGCAATATTCACTGATGGTTGCGCTGGCCCGGCAGCGGAATCAATTTTTTATTCCGGTTCCTGTTCCTGCCTTCTTTTTAAAGGTCCTGATGGGCGAAATGAGTGTAGAGGTTTTAAAAAGTACAACGGTGAGTGCTGCTAAAATTGTGCAGCGTGGTTTTCACTTTCAATTTGCCACCCTGGACAAAGCACTTCCTGTTTGTTAGTTGCGAATAGGTTTTCCCGAGGTTAGTACACTTTGAATTCGCTCCAGTGATTTTTTCTCGCCGCAAAGTGATAAGAACGCCTCTCGTTCGAGATCAAGCAAGTATTGCTCCGATACCTGTGTTCTTTCGCTGAGATCACCGCCACACATCACATAGGCCAGCTTTTTGGCAATGAGGGCATCGTGCTGCGAGGCATAGCCCGCTGTTTGCATCGCATGAATACCAGCATAGAGTACGCCCAGCCCCGCTCTTCCTACTACCTGAATATCTTTTCTTTCAACAGGACGGTTGTAACCGGCTTGTTGTAGCGCCAGCACCGATCGTTTGGCAGCTGCCAAGCGGCGATGGCTGTTATAGATGATCTCATCGATCCCCTTGCGATAAATGCCCATCGTAAAGGCTTCGGCAGCCGAGGTAGCCACCTTTGCGGTGGCAATGGACATGAATCGATGCTTAAGTGTATTGGTATCTGGTTCGTCCGGATGCATTTCATCGGACGCACGCAGCGCAAATTCTTTAGTGCCGCCGCCGCCGGGAATAAGACCGACGCCTAGTTCAACTAATCCTGTGTAGGTTTCTGCTGCTGCACAACATTTGTCTGCATGTAGTGTCAACTCACATCCTCCCCCTAAGGTTAATCCATGTGGGGCTACCACTACCGGAACAGAGGAATAGCGCGCACGCATGGTCGTTTGTTGAAACATCCGAATGGCCAGATCGAGTTCATCGTACTCTTGCTCGATGGCCATCATAAAGATCATACCCACATTGGCACCGGCCGAAAAATTGGCTCCTTCGTTGCCGATCACCAAACCGCGGTAGGATTGTTCTGCTTTTTCAATGGCGGTTTGAATGCCACTGAGTACATCACCCCCTATACTACCCATTTTGGTTTGCCATTGTAACCCTAACACCTCATCTCCCAGATCGTATAATTTGCAAGAGCTATTTTTCCAGACGAGCTTTTCTTTCTGGTGGCTCATGACCAAAAAGTCGGCGCCCCCCGGCAAGGGTTTATAAGATCCGGCGGCGGGTTCGTAGCAATAGCGGATCCCTTTTTCGTTCTTGTAAAATTGAGTGTGACCTTTTGCAATCATATCCAGTACCCAAGGGGCCGGGGGCATGCCTGCTTGTTGCATCTCGGTAGCCATCGCCGCTACACCCAGCACATCCCAGGCCTCAAAAGCGCCCATTTCCCAGCCAAAGCCCGCCATCATGGCATCGTCTACCCGATAAAGCTCATCACTGATCTCGGGAATTCGATGTGAGATATAGGAGAAGATACGGTAATGAAGCAACCGATAGAATTCTCCTGCTTTGTCTTTTCCTTTTACCAGACTGAGCAGTCGAGTGGATAGATCTTCAATGGGCTTAGCCGCTTCCAGGGTAGCGAATGAAGCTTTCTTGCGCGGTTGATAGGTGAGCGTTTCCAGATCGAGGGTCAGAATCTCTTTTTTGCCCGCCTCATTTTTTATTTTCTTAAAAAATCCCTGACCGGTTTTGTCGCCCAGCCAATTGTTATCGACCATTTTTTGTAACCAATCGGGAATCGTAAAGAGGGCATGTGCCTCATCGTGCGGACAGTTTGCCGCTACGCCTCCGGCTACTTTGACCATGGTATCGATTCCTACTACATCGGCGGTGCGAAAGGTCGCTGACTTAGGTCTTCCGATGATGGGACCGGTGAGCGCATCGACTTCGTCGATGCTAAGTTGCAACTGTTGTTTCAGGTGCATGATGGCCATAATACCAAATACACCGATGCGGTTGGCAATAAAGGCCGGTGTATCCTTACACTTGACAGTAGTTTTACCCAAGTGCAGATCGCCGTATTGCATCAAAAAATCTACCAGGACGGGGTCGGTCTCGGGGGTGGGAATAACCTCGAGTAGTTTTAGGTAGCGGGGCGGATTAAAAAAATGCGTTCCGCAAAAATGCCGACGAAAATCATCGCTTCGGCCGGCCGCCATCATCGAGATGGGAATCCCGGAGGTGTTGGAGCTGATAATGGTACCGGGTTTTCGGTAGCGTTCTACTTTTTCGAACAACTGTTGTTTGATATCGAGTCGTTCCACCACTACTTCTATGATCCAATCACAAGTGCCGATCTCGGTGAGATGATCTTCAAAGTTGCCCGTGCGAATCCGTCTGACCACCTCCTTTTCATAGACGGGCGAAGGATTAGTTTTTAGGGCGGCTTGCAGTGCTTCATTGACGATCCGGTTGCGGGCAGCCGCTCCATCTGCAGTCGTTACACCCGAGGGAACAATATCGAGTAGTAGTACATCTAGTCCAACGCCTGCAAAATGACAGGCAATACGAGAGCCCATTACACCACTGCCCAGCACCGCTACCTTGCGTATGATTCGATTCATAAAAAATAGTTAGTTATGCAACTAATTTGCTGCTACTAAATTAAGACGTTTGGTGTTTGAAAAGAAAACTCAGCTGACTATGGCGCCGGGGTCGATGGGGTGTGCGGGCTGAATAAAAACGAGCTTACCCTCGGCGTTCTCGGCCATCAGGATCATTCCATTACTTTCGATGCCTTTCATTTTGCGGGGGGCCAGATTGGTGACTACCGTAACTGATTGGCCTATGAGAGATTCGGGAGCATAATGTAGGGCAATTCCACTTACGATGGTACGAGTTTCGCTACCCAGGTCCACTTGCAGGCAAAGTAATTTGTCGGCCTTCTCTACTTTTTCGGCTGCGCGAATAACGCCGGTCTTTAATTCCAATTTGGCAAAATCATCATATTGGATGATAGCTTTTCCCGGGCTCATGGATTTTTCTGCGGGCTGTGTCGAACCGGCATCAGGCGTGGACATAGTGTATTTCTTTAGTTTTTCTAACTGGGTCAGGATCTCTTGATCTTCAATTTTTCGGAACAACAGCTGGGGCGCGCGCAGGGAGTAGCCTGTTTTGAGCAGATTGACCTTGCCGGCATTTTCCCACTGCAACATCTTTTCAACCACTTTCATTTGATGCAGTAAGGTTTTGGCCGTGTGGGGCATAAAGGGGTTGATCAGAATGGCCAAGTTGGCGCTGAGTTGCAAACAAAGGTGCAGACAGTTGTCGATACGAGCTTGTGCATGGGTATCTTGTTCGATCTGCTTGGCCACTATCCAAGGTTCCTTCTTTTGCATGTATTGGTTTCCCTTGCGAGAAAGATCGATGATCTCAAATAGGGCTTCTCTGAATTTATATTGCTCCAGCAGAGCTTCAATTTTCGGAGGCGCATCTACGAGCGCCTTCAGCAATTCTTCATCTGTGTCATCTTTGTGGGCTGCGTGAAAAGGAGGTACTTTTCCCTGACAAAGTTTATGCATCAGGACCCAGGTGCGGTTGATAAAATTGCCGAAGATGGCCACGAGTTCACTGTTTACTGCTTCTTGAAATCCTTTCCAGGTGAACTCGCTGTCTTTCGTCTCCGGAGCGATCTGTGTAAGATAATACCGGAGCATATCCACACATTGCGGCCCCCCATTGGGCGCCGCTACGAAGTCTTGGATATAGTCCCGCATGTCGAGTTTCCAGTTGCGGCTGGTGCTCATCTTGTCTCCTTCGAGATTCAGGAATTCATTGGCGGGTACATTGTCCGGTAAAATATAGCCATGCAGCTTGAGCATCACCGGAAAAATGATACAGTGAAATACAATATTGTCCTTTCCGATAAAGTGAACCAGTTTGGTCTCTTTGTCTTGCCAATAGAGTCTCCAGTCTTTTCCATTGTCGAGTGCCCACTGTTTGGTAGCACTGATGTAGCCGATAGGGGCATCGAACCAAACATAGAGTACTTTGCCATCGGCCCCTTTAATGCGGGGAGGTAACGATACACCCCAGTCCAAATCGCGTGTAACGGCCCTGGGTTGCAGTCCCCCTTCGATCCAACCTTTACATTGCCCCACCACGGTAGGGCGCCAGTCTTTTTGATGTTGCTTCAGGATCCAATCTTGTAAAAACGCTTCATGTTCGTTAAGGGGTAAGTACCAATGCGTCGTTTTTTTCTTGACCGGAGGTTGGCCACTCAGGGTACTGACCGGGTTAACCAACTCCTCCGGACTTAGGGAGCGCCCACAGGTTTCGCACTGGTCTCCAAAGGCGCGGTCACTGCCACAGGCAGGGCAGGTGCCCTTAATGTAACGGTCGGCCAAAAAACTGTGGGCCGCCTCATCGAAAAATTGTTCGGTCTCTTTGGTCTGCAACGCCCCGTTTTTTTCGAGTGTGTCAAAAAAATCGGCAGCTGTTTGATGATGAAGGGCGGCACTGGTTCGGTGATAGATGTCGAAGCTGATGGAGAGTTTTTCAAAATCCTCTTTCATCGCTTGGTGATACTTATCGATGATGGCCTGGGCAGTGGTGCCTTCTTTTTTTGCCTGAATAGGAATGGCGGTTCCATGCTCATCACTGCCGCAGACAAACACTACGTCTCGTTGTTGCGCCCGCAAGTAACGAACATAGATATCGGCTGGAATGTAGGCACCGGCCAAGTGCCCCACGTGTTTTAGTCCATTAGCGTAGGGTAAGGCCGAGGTGATCAGATATCTTTTGGGTGCGCTCATGCAGGGTGCAAAAATACCGTAATCGAACCTTGTCCCAAAATGCGATGCGCTTATTACCTTTATTCTCTCATATACTCACACAATGACGCAACCTCCGCCTCTGCTTCCGGGCGATACCATCGCCCTTGTTTGTCCGGCCGGCTATATGCCAACGGAGAAGGTACAAACCTGTGTAAAGGTCTTGGGCGAATGGGGATACCGGGTAGTCATCGGGTCAACTGTGGGCGGAAACTCTTCTACCTATTTTTCCGGCTCCGACCAAGAGCGACTTACCGATCTGCAACGCATGCTCGACGATCGCTCGATCCGTGCCATACTTTGTGCCCGTGGGGGTTATGGTACCGGCCGTATAATTGAACAGCTCGATTTTTCTGGTTTTATCGATCAGCCCAAATGGATCATCGGTTTTTCGGATATCACCATTTTGCATGCGCATATTTTCCGGCATTTTGGGGTTTGCACGCTGCATGCTCCTATGGCAGCTGCCTTTAACGACGGAGGCTGGCAACTCGACGCTGTGCAGTCGCTTCGCGAAGCCTTACAAGGGTTTAGTTTAGCCTGTAGCGGTCCTGAGCATCCCTTCAATCGGCTTGGAAATGCCAAGGGCACGCTGGTGGGTGGGAATTTGGCCTTACTGGCCCATTTGATAGGCACGTCTTCGGAGGTGGATACGACCGACAAAATTTTATTCATAGAAGATGTGGGCGAGCAATTGTACAATATAGACCGAATGATGTGTCAGCTACAGCGAAGCGGAAAGCTCGATGGGTTGGCTGCGCTGGTCGTTGGCGGATTCAGTGATTGTAAAGACACCGAGCGCCCTTTCGGTAAAACGGCTGATGAGATTATCTTATCGTGGGTAAGCGGGTACAAGTATCCGGTATGCTTTGATTTTCCGGTCAGTCACACCCAGCGCAACATGACACTCAAACACGGCGCCGTCTATGAACTCAAGATCGATGCCACCGGATCGTTACTGGCCGAGTGGTAAACAGCGGATCGTTTTTTTCTTCTGTACACGTATGATACGGGCCGCCTCTCTGCAGCCGTTACTGCCGGAGTGTTTGAGTCAGCCAATCGATGGTTTTCGGAAAACGATAGAGGTCGTTATGCGAGCCCCCTTCAATCACCACCAGTCGGTCTTGCGGCTTGAACAGCATCGATAATTTTTGGGATTGCGCAAACGAAACGATACCATCCTGGGTTCCGTGCATTAAGGTGATCGGTGCCGCTACCCTGGGCAGGTATTGATAGGTGGGTAGCTGGTAGTGTAACAACAGCGACATCGGATAGAGGGGCAAGAAACGTTGCAGGACATCCGAAAACTGGTAGTAGGGTGTTTCCAAAATCAGGTGTTTGCAATCGCGGCGCGAAGCCAGCTGAGCAGCGATCCCGGTTCCAAGGCTTTTTCCGTAAATAATAAGGCTATCAGCCGCATAGCGTTTACGCGCTATCTGGTAGGTAAGTGTAGCCCAATCATACAGCTTTTGCTCCGACAGGGACCCTTTGCTTTTGCCATATCCCGGATAATCGGGCATCAATACTTCGTAACCAAGTTGCGTAAAATATGGAACGAATTTTTCGTACCAGCCAATATTTTGACGATTGCCATGAAAATATAAGACCAGCCCTCGGACAGCACCGCTATCGGGTCGGTACAACACGGCATGTAAGGTGTCTTGTTTATTGACGGGGACCGTTATCTCGCGAGGCGATAACGTGGCAGCAAACTGATGAGAGGCCGGCAACACCCGAGAGCGAAAGATGAGGGTCTCCTGAAAAAAATAGATCAGCAGCGCACCACTCAGGTATACCAATAACAGTAGGCTGATGATCGTTTTGTAGCGCGGGCTGCGTAGTTTCGACAAAAAGGAAGCCATTAGTATTTTAAGATATCGCGAATAAAATTATGGTACTCGTCGAAGGAGGGGAGATTATTGTGTCCACCGCCTTCGATGCGGATCAAGGTGCATTTGCGGGGATTGATCTTTTGCAGCTGCTCGCTGTGTCTGATGGGGATCAGTCGATCGCGGGTGCCATGGATAATATAGGTATGACATTTGACAAGGGGAAGCCATTGATCAGAACGCAAGTGGTAACGAAGTACCAAACGTACGGGCAGCATGGGTAAGAAGCGTTCAATCACTTTTCTGAAATTAAAGTAGGGGGCATCGAGAATCAGGTAACGCGGATGATTGTCAGAGGCCAGTTTCGTAGCAAAGCCGCTACCGAGACTTCGGCCATAAATAATAAGATGATCTTCGCTGTAGGTTTCCAGTAAACGGTCGTACACGAACTGCATATCACCCAACATTTCTTTTTCGCTCCGTTTACCGGTGCTTTTACCAAATCCGCGGTAATCGACCAGGACCACGTCGTAGTTGTAGCGATAAAAATCTTTTGCATAGCGGGCCCATCCTTTGATACTTCTGGTGTTACCATGAAAGTACAGTATAAGACCCTTCGGGTTTTCTCTGTAAAAATGCAGTCCATTGATGCGAACACCCGGACTCACGTCAAAAAAATACTCTTTGAACGGCGCCGTGTATTGAAACTGAAAGTCGGCTGATAATTTTTCGGGCCGAAAGATAAATCGCTCCTGCAACAGATACGCGAGTACCGACAAGCCGATCATCGAGCCGAGTATGTACCAAAGTAGCGGGGGCAAGGCCATTAATTTTCGATCCTACGCAGCGATAGGTTGGTAACGGGTGCCACAATGAGCGGAAACTTCTCCACCGTGACGGTAGAAAGGTCCAGGCCAAAGCCTTTTTCTTCGGAAAGGCTATGATCTTTGATCCAGAAATAAAACTTCATGATCACACGCTCAAAAAAAGGCAATTCGTTGTCCTGGCTAAGGTATTTCTCCATCACCATGAACTGAAAATCACCTACTGTGTGGGCATTCGATAAACTTTCGTAGCGGCTAAAGATGTTGACCTCTTTATTGGCAACCAGTTCTTCTACTACTTTTCTGAACATCAGGTTGACACGGGGCTCTACCCGGAACCCTAACCGAAAATCGATGCGGATGATGTCGTTGGGGATGATATGATCGACCTTGTATTCGCAGGTGTAGGGGTTATCGACAGTGTCTATATGTACGAACCAATAAATATCGGCTCGCTTGGGTTTTTTGTTCAAGATAGAATAGACAATCTTATGTTCTATCTCGCGTGGATTGTTGGCACTGGTCAGGTACACCAGGTGAGTCGCATACTTAGGCACCGAGCGGTCACTACTCAACTCCTGAATTTTGGGGATATAATGGTCGAGCCTGACAAACTCCACATATCGATTTTTGATTTTGCGGGCGCGGTACCATACGTACATCACTGTAAAGACCAGCAAACCGATAATGAGCGTTATATAACCGCCATGGGTAAACTTGACCATCAGGGCCACCAGATAGCTGATCTCTACCAATAGATAACCTGCCAAAAACAGATAAATCCAAAACGATTTGATGCGGTGCAAGACCAGGTAGTTGGCAAACAAAATGGTGGTAGCCAGCATCGTCACAATGATGGCCAGTCCGTAAGCCGCCTCCATATTGGCCGATTTTCTAAAGTATAATACCACAGCAGCGCAACCCAGAAACATCAGCAGGTTGATGGTGGGTACAAAAAGTTGGCCCTTTTCTTCGGAAGGGTAACGAATGCGTAGTTTAGGCCAAAGATTCAAACGCATGGCCTCACTGACCAGTGTAAAGGCACCCGATACCATGGCCTGGCTGGCGATCACGGCAGCCGAAGTGGCGACCATAACACCCGGAATAATGAACCACTGGGGCATCAGGTCATAGAAAGCGTTGATGCGGAGTTGCGTTCTGAGCGCAGCCGTGATGGGTTGCTGTAGTTCAGGTAAGGTCATCCACTGTCCATCGACCAGGTAAGGTTGGGCCAACAGGGAGGCCCCTTGCCCAAAATAATGGATCAGCAAACAGAGTTTTACGTAGGTCCAGGTTAGTCGGATATTCTTTCGGCCGCAATGTCCCAGATCACTATAGAGAGCCTCCGCACCTGTGGTGCATAAGAAGACTGCACCCAGTAACCAAAATCCTCCCGGGTAGTTTCGTAAAAAGGCAATGGCATAGTGGGGGCTGATGGCTCTGAATATCGAAAGGTCATCAAAAACGTGAATGGCGCCCAAGATCAGCAGCATGCTGAACCATACGAACATGACCGGTCCGAAGAACTGACCGATGGAGGCGGTGCCGAATTGTTGTAAAAAAAAGAATAACGCCAGAATAGACAGTACGATAATGACAACGGTGTTGCTTCCTTCCTTGATGCCCAGCGCAGGTAATTCCTTAAGTCCCTCTATAGCGGAGGTGATGGAGATGGGGGGAGTGATGATGCCGTCTGCCAACAACGAGGCGCCTCCCACCATGGCCGGCAATACCAACCATTTTCTTCTTCTTCTGACCAGGGCATATAACGCGAAGGTTCCTCCCTCTCCCCGATTGTCGGCCCGCAAAACCATCAATACATATTTTAAGGTGGTCTGCAGCGTAAGGGTCCAGATGATACACGAAAGTGTTCCGAGTATCAGCTCTTCGGTAATGATGCGGTTATCGATGATGGCATTGTAAACGTAGAGAGGAGAAGTACCGATATCGCCGTAAATTATCCCGAGGGCGATTAGTAGTCCGGCACCCGTAACCTTGGTGGTCGAAGATTTCACCGAACAAAGGTATAGGCAAAATGTTAAATTTTCTTTGGAGATGCGAACCGGCTGACCCAAACAACCGTTTTTACGTTTATTAGATACCTTTACTACCATGCGGCGGCTACTTTTTATCGGTTTGTCTATGCTCTTGCTCGCACAGGTCCCCACGAACCTGGGCGCACAGCGTATCGTCTATTCCGACCCGGAGACAGCCGACACCCGACGACTCAATTACGAGATCATCGGTAAGGTGGGGGGGAAATTCTTGATTTTTAAGAACAACCGTTTTCGCAGTTGGATCTCTGTGCTCGACGAGGAGATGCAACCGCTGGGTCGCGAGGAGATCGGCTATATGCCCACTAACGAGAAGACCTTGAATGTTGATTTTTTCCCCTATGCAGACTACGCCTGGATGATCTACCAATACCAGCGACGTAACGTAATTTATTGCATGGCCGCGCAGCTCGATGGAAACGGTAAGCGCATGGGAGAGCTGATAGAGCTCGATACGACCCATCTCAATTTTGCTTCTGACAATAAACTCTACGCGGTGGTCAGCAGCGAAGACAGAAAACGGATTGCCTTGTTCAAGATCAACAGCAGCGATCGCGACCAGTACCGAATGACCAAGCTGCTTTTTAACGAAAACCTGGTATTGATGGGCCGCTCCGAGGTGCTTATTCCTATGTCGGACCGCGGAGACCAATTGGGCGATTTTGCGCTGGATAACCAGGGTGACCTGCTCTTTAGCCGGTTTTTACGTAGCCAGAATGATAACATCACGAAAGCTTCCATACTGGTATTGTTCTCCACCGAGTCGCGGTTGCAAGAAATGCCATTACCGGTAGGGGAGGATGGACCCTATCTCGATGAGATCAAGATCAAGATCGATAATGTTAACCAGCGCTATATTCTAACCTCGCTTTACAGTAAAGAGAGGAGGTCAGGTATCGATGGCTGCTTCTTTTATGTGTGGGACAAGAAGACCCGCCAGACGGTTGTAAATCGGCTGCATGAATTCTCCGATGAGCTTCGCCAGGAGGCCAAGGGAAACGCCAGTGCCCGCACGGCCTTCAACGATTTTTTTATTCGACAGATCATTGTAAAAAGGGATGGCGGATTTATCGTCGGCAGTGAGGCGTATTACACCACATCACGGGCTAATAACTGGAATCGGTACGAGTATATCTATGGCTCTCCCTTTATGGGGTTCAATAATTTCTACTATAGCTCTCCTTACTTTAACCGATACTGGTGGGGAGTGCCCGGCGGTCGCACCAACACGGCGGTGCGCTACCATGCCGACAATATCATGGTGCAGTCATACGATCCCGAAGGACAGCTGCAATGGAGTCGGGTGGTAACCAAAACCCAGTTCGATGACGAGGCCGACGATCTGCTTTCGTTCACCCTGATGGTGTTGGGGGGTGAATTACATCTGTTGTATAACCAGCAAGACCGCCGCGATAAGCTACTCAATGATTTTACCTTGCAACCCGCCGGAGAGATGACCCGCAATACCGACCTAAAGAATCTCGAGAAGGGACATCAGTTCATGCCCATGCGTGGAAAACAAGTCAGTGCCCGGCAATTGATTATTCCAACCGTTTATCGTAGTTATATTTGCTTTGCCAAGCTAGAGTATAACTAAACAGACCGTCTGCTTTGATCGCCATTTTTTTAAAGAGGAGTCCGCTCAACATTTTCCTGTTATTGCTGTTTGCGGCCGTGGTAAAGATTCCCTTATTCACGGCGCCAAGGTTGCCCATGGGCAGCTCGTTAGACGGAGAACTTTACGTACAGCTGCTGGATCGGTTGCAGCATGCCGGTGTAGGCACCCCTTTGTTTTATTCCACGCTCGCCTTTTTGTTGCTGTTTGGACAAGCGCTATTGTTGAACTATTTCTTTAGCCAGCAAAAAATGCTCAACCAAAGTACCGATCTGCCCGGGATGGCCTATTTACTGCTCACGTCTTTGTTTCCACAGTGGAGTTACTTTAGTGCTCCTTTATTGATGAATGGGGCGGTACTGTACCTGTTGTTTTTGTTGTTCAGGTTGTATAACCGAAGCGAAGTGCGCTCGACACTTTTTAATATGGGACTGCTGATAGGATCCGCTCATTTTCTGTATTCTCCTTCTTTTTTGCTGGTGCTCTGGGTGCTTCCGGCTATTGCCATCATGCGCTCTTTTACCATTCAGGAGTGGATGGTCACCTTACTGGGTTTATGTACTCCCTTTTATTTTTATGCGGTCTGGCTTTTCTTGGTCGGCGGCTGGCCGTTGCCGCCTTTGTTGAACGTGGCTCATTGGAAGCTGCCTGCCCTAACGACGATCGCTTTTT
>JBIIDB010000160.1:0-4373 GCA_044238505.1 Chitinophagaceae bacterium
ATGGCAACGCCGATTTTCTCATCAACGAAGACGGCAGCCCCAACACCGCGCACACCCTCAACCCCGTTCCCTTATTTATTATCGGCTTAGACACTCCAACCGCAGTGCGCAAGGGCAAACTGGGAGATGTCGCACCTACTATTTTACACGTTATGGGACTACCCATTCCCGCCGAAATGACCGGCACTGTATTAATTGATTAATCCATGCGTATGTCAATCCTAAAAAAAATCGGACTTGTCCTTTTGGCCTCACTGGTAGTGATCCAGTTTATTCATCCCGAAAAAAATCAATTGCCCGTTAATCCGGATCAACAATTGAGCAGTCGCTACCCGATTCCCGATTCGGTCAATACTATTTTGCAAAAAGCCTGTATGGATTGCCATAGTAATAACTCACGTTACCCTTGGTATGCCTCCATCCAACCCGTTGCCTGGTGGCTCGACGAGCATATCAGAGATGGTAAAAAGCATTTGAACGTTGACGAATATACTCACCGCTCGCTCCGTTATCAATATCATAAAATGGAAGAGACCATCGAAATGGTAAAAACAGAAGAAATGCCGCTACCCTCCTATACCTGGACGCACAGCGAGGCCAGGCTTACAAACAAAGAGCGTGTAGCCATCGCGCAATGGGCGCAGTCGGTTATGGATACTATGAAACAGCGCTATCCGGCCGACAGCCTTATCAAACCCCGCAAATCCTAGGATTCACTTCGCTGAGCTGACCATGCTTGTACAAAAAAAAATTTACCTCGCCGGCTGGTTATCGCTTTTTTGTTTAGCCGCAACTGCGCAATCCGATAGCCTGACTCAAAAAGAACTGGAAGAGGCTGTAGTCTATACCTCGAAATTCGCCGAAAAGAAAAAAAATCTGGCTCAGCCGATCGATGTGGTCACTGCCAGAACCATTGCCCGTTACAACGCACAGAACATGGGCGATTTGCTTATCAACACCGGGCAATTATTTGTTCAAAAAAGTCAGCAGGGCGGAAGTAGCCCTGTCATTAGAGGATTCGAGGCCAGCCGCGTACTCCTGGTCGTAGATGGTATTCGACTCAATAACGCCATTTACCGTGCAGGGCATCTACAAAATGTAATCACCGTCGATCAGTTTATGCTGGATCGCGTAGAAATTTTGTATGGCCCGGGCTCTACCCTATACGGAAGCGATGCGTTGGGCGGAGTGGTACATATGCGCACCCGAAATCCCCAACTATCCCAAGGCGCTAAGCCCCTTATTACGGCTCAACTGGTAACGCGCTACAGTACGGCCAATAAGGAACGCACCTTGCACAGCAGTCAACAGATTGCCGGAAAAAAATGGGGGTGGCTGCAATCCGTCACTATCAGCGACTTTGGTGATATGCGCATGGGCAATCGCTATCCCAAAAAATACCCCGACTTCGGCAGACGAACCCAGTATATCGAAACCATCAACGGCATAGACCAACTTGTTACCAATACAGACGACCGGATCCAAAAATTCTCTGCCTACAAACAATGGGACCTGATGGGAAAGCTGCTTTTTAAGCCCCGCCCCGACCAAACCCACTTACTGAACCTGCAACATTCCAATTCGTCGAACATTCCGCGATACGACCGTTTGCAAGACCGAAAGACATTTCCTGGCATTGGCAACACACTACGCTGGGCTCAGTGGTACTACGGACCTCAAACACGTTGGCTGGCTGCTTATGAGTGGAATACAAAGCATAGTACTATCGTTGACGAACTCCGATTCAATCTCCATTATCAGCACGTTAAAGAGAGCCGGTACCAGCGGGAGTATTTGGCCTACACAGAATTCGACAGCCGGCGCGAGGCCGTCGACATAGCAGGCTTTACGCTTGATGCCAGAGAAAAATGGGGACGTCACGAACTTACCCTGGGTGCCGATGGCCAGCTGAACAGCGTCCGCTCGGTAGCCGATCGCACCAATCTGCTTACCGGAGTCGTTACCCCGATCAGCACGCGCTATCCCGACGGACGCAATCGTATGTTTCTGGCTGGCATTTATGGACAGCACTTGTATAAAAGCAGCAATGGAAAATGGATCGTCAACGACGGACTGCGACTGCAGTATGTAGGTCTGCATTCCACTCTCATCAACAATAGTTTTTTCAATTTTCCCTTTACAGCCATCGACCAGCGCCAACAAGCACTGACCGGTAATCTGGGGCTGGTTCATCTTCGTTCCCAGACCATTCGCATCGCTGCCAATCTGGCCTCTGCCTTTCGGGCGCCCAACCTGGATGACGCTGCCCGCATTTTTGAATCGAGCAGCTCTGCCCGTCGCCTGATTGTACCAAACCCCGATCTGAGAGCCGAACATACCTATACCGCCGATATCAATTTTCAATTCCGAAACGAAAAAATATACATGGAGCTCGGCGGATTTTATACACTGTTTCGCAACGCCATTGCACTGGCACCCTTTCGCCTGAACGGACAAGACTCGGTCTTATTCAACGGAATCATGGCCCGGGTTATCGCCAACCAAAACACACGCAGAGCATTCGTACGAGGTTTTAATTACCGCTTGGACCTTACGCTCACCAAGGGACTACGCTGGGAGAACACCATCACAAGCACCTATGGTCGATTTATTAACCCGGATAAAACCTTAAAGCCGCTCGACCATATTCCGCCCCTTTTCGGCCGCTCTTCGCTGCTTTACCAGCAAAAAGAGGTCACTTGCGAATTTTTTGTTCTGTTCAACGGCACCAAGCGTATTGCCGACTTTAACCCCGACGGGGAAGATAACGGACAATACGCCACTCCCGATGGGATGCCCTCTTGGTACACCCTTAATATCAGAACAGAATACCGCCTTAGCAAAGGCTTTACCCTGCAGGCCGGACTCGAGAATCTGCTAGACCGCAACTACCGCTATTTTGCCTCTGGTTTTTCGGCTCCCGGGCGCACTATTTTTGTGACCATCCGCCAAAATTTTTAACAGCGGCTGCAGCAATCTCCCTGTATAATTGTCTTATATTAGTGGTAACTCCTGTTCCATGACAGAAGAAGCCATCATTAAGGGTTGTATCAAAAATCAGGCGGCCGCGCAGCGGGAATTGTATCTGCAGTACAGCCCCAAGATGTTGGCCGTTTGTTATCGCTACGCCCACAACCGCGAAGATGCCGAAGACATGTTGCAGGAGGGATTTATCAAAGTATTTACCCAACTGGCCAGCTTCGAAAATCGCGGCTCTTTCGAGGGATGGATCAGAAAGATCATGGTACATACCTGTATCAACATCCTGAAGAAGAATAAAAAGTTCAACGAGAGTGTCGACCTGATCCATGCTCACTCGGTAACGTTGAAAGAGGATAATATTCCGGCCCTGGTACAGGTCAAGCAGATCGTGGAGTGTATCCGGCTGCTGCCCACCGGCTACCGGACCGTTTTGAACTTATTTGCGATCGAGGGATACAGCCATCGCGAGATCGCGCAGTTGTTGGATATAGAGGAGAGCACCAGCCGCAGCCAATTTACAAGGGCTAAAGCAATGCTCGAAGAGATGCTGATACAAAAAAAGATTTTGCAACCAAAACAGGAGTCCGGCTGGCTGGCCGCTACAGCTCCGCATTAAACCGACCTTGAAGGCAAGAGACGCTGAAAGAGATGGATGGGCAGTTTGATCATAATGAGTTCGAGCATTTTTTAAAGCAAAATGCCGATGCACATCGTTTGTATCCCTCCGATCGGATATGGACCCGCATTTACGCGCGACTCCATGGCCGTCGCCGTTTGATCCCATTGCTGTTACTGCTCCCCTTACTGACTGCTACCGGATGGTTTGTGGCAGAGCAGCTCGGCAGTAACGGACCCGCAGTGGCCAGTACATCGACTCCCTTGTCGGATGAGCTGAAAACGTCCGTTACAAAAGGCGTAGGGGCAATAAAAACGGCTACAACAGCTCTGCATGGAACCAGTACTCCTGCAACGAGTGTACGCAATACGCCAGCAGCTGCAGCCGATGCGTTATCTACTGATGCGCCTGCTTCGCCTGCATATGCAATTTCCGCCCTTGTTACAACGCAAGAAAGGGCGCTGGTGAAAAGGGAAACGATAAATAGCAGCCATGAGACGGCGTTGCCAGCAGCAGCAGTGCCGCTGGAGGCTACTTTATCGACTGCGGCAAACACAGCAGCGGCCGAAACAAGCCTGGTGACCGAACGCAAACAAGCCCTATCCGAAGAGCACTATCCGCTCGATATCGAAAGCGTGGTCAACAGTTATCAGCGACAACTTCACCAACCCCGCTTCAGGTGGCAGCTGCATTTTACACCCACGGTCAGTTACCGCTCCCTAATCGAGGATCAAAAATTTATTGCGCAGGCTCGCATGAACACGACTTCATCTGC
>JBIIDB010000001.1:0-46778 GCA_044238505.1 Chitinophagaceae bacterium
GCGTATACTGCTTGATCAAGGCGTTGCGGGGTGTGGTCAAGATGGCGCGAAGGGTAGCGGCATCGAGCGGATCCAAATGCGCAACTACGGGTAAGCGGCCCAGCAACTCAGGGATCAACCCGAATGACTTAAGGTCGGTAGCATTCACATAACTGAGCAGGTTGCGCGTGCGACGATCTTGCTCCTCTTTATCGACATTGAATCCGATGGTGTTAGTATGCACCCGGCGGGCAATGATGCGGTCGATGCCATCGAAGGCGCCGCCACAGATAAAAAGGATATTCTGGGTATTGACCTTGATAAGTTTTTGCTCAGGGTGTTTGCGTCCGCCTTGTGGAGGGACGAGTACATCGGTTCCTTCCAGCAGTTTGAGCATACCTTGTTGCACGCCTTCCCCACTCACATCGCGTGTAATAGAGGGGTTATCACTTTTACGGGCGATCTTATCGATCTCGTCAATATAAACAATACCGCGTTCGGCAGCTGCTACATCGTAGTTGCAGACTTGCAGTAAACGGCTTAAAATGCTCTCCACATCCTCGCCTACATAGCCTGCTTCTGTAAAGACAGTGGCATCCACGATGGCAAAAGGCACGTTGAGCATGCGGGCAATACTTTTAGCCAGCAAGGTTTTACCGGTGCCGGTCTCACCCACCATGATGATATTGCTTTTTTCAATCTCAACCTCCTGGTGGTTGGATAATTCGGTGTTTCGTTGCTGCAACCGTTTGTAGTGATTGTAGACGGCCACGGACAATACTTTTTTGGCCTCGTCCTGACCGATCACATATTCATCCAAAAAGCGTTTGATCTCGGTGGGCTTTTTTACCGAGAGTTTAAAGCTGCTTTTGGTCTTATCTTCTTTTACCGTTAATTCCTGGTCGATGATCTCGCGGGCATGCTCCACGCAATTCTCACAGATATGTCCATCCTGCCCGGCAATCAGGATCTTGACCTCGTCGCGACTGCGACCACAAAAAGAGCAATGAAGCGTATTCTTAGCCATCCTACAAAATTAAAAAAACCGCCCCGAAAGGGACGGTTAATATTTTAAGTATTTAAAAATCAATTACTTAAATGATATTTTGCAACTGGCGCAGCCGGATTACATATCTCTGCATCGACCATGGCCAAGCAGGGTCCGCTACCGGGCTGCCTGCTTAAAGCTTGTTCAGTAATTTATCGGCGATCCCGTATTCGATGGCTTGTTTGGCATCCATCCAGTAGTCACGATCAAAGTCTTTCATGATCTGCTCTACCGACTTACCGCAATTCTTAGCCAAAATTCCGGCACCGATTTCTTTGACCCGGCGGGTCTGTTCGGCCTGGATCTCCAGGTCGGTGCTCACGCCGCGAATGTATCCTCCCAGTGAGGGTTGATGGATCATCACCTCGCCGTGCGGGAAAATATAGCGCTTTCCTTTGGCACCGCCGCTCAACAAGATGCTGCCCATCGAGGCGGCCAGTCCCATACAGATAGTACTGACCGGGCTGCTGATCATCTGCATCGTATCGTACATAACCATCCCGCTGGTGACTACGCCACCGGGGCTGTTGATATAAAACTTGATCTCTTCTCCGGGCTTATCGGCTTCCAGCAATAATAATTTGCTCACCACGTCTTTGGCCGATTTGTCATCGACCACGCCCCACAGGTATACGGCTCTTTTTTCGAAGAAGTAGCGCTCCAGTTTTTTACTGAACATACCCAGATCACTCTTGGGTTGCTCCTCTTTTTCTTCTTCTTCGCTGCGCCATGCAGGGCCGTCTGTAAAAGGATGATGCTGAAAAGGATGGCGATTCATATAGCTAGTTTAATCTTTCTTTTGTTTACGGGGATTGGTAATGAGTACTTCGTCGACTAATCCGTATTCTTTGGCTTCGGCAGCGGTCATCCAATTATCGCGATCGAAGTCTTGTTCGATTTGTTCGATCGATTTGCCCGTATGGGTTTGTACCACTTCGTACAGTTCTTTTTTTAGCTTACGGATCTCTTTGACGGTAATCTCTATGTCGCTGGCCTGTCCGCCAATGGCGCCGCTGGGCTGATGCATCATGATGCGGGAGTGCCGCAGTGCTGCACGCTTTCCTTTCGTACCGGCTCCGAGCAATACGCAGGCCATGGAAGCGGCCACGCCAATGCAAATAGTAGCAATATCGGGGCTAACATATTGCATGGTGTCGTAGACGCCCAGCCCGGCATAGACACTGCCGCCGGGGCTGTTGATGTACATGTTGATATCGCGCGTACGATCCGATGAATCCAAAAACAGTAATTGAGCCGTTACAATATTGGCGATCTCATCATTGATGGGGTAGCCCAAAAAAATAATGCGGTCCATCATCAGCCGACTATATACATCCATTACCGCCACATTCAGCGAACGCTCTTCGATGATGTTAGGGGTCATAGCGGTAATCAGGTGATTTCCGTATTGATGCAGGGTATTGCTGGAGATGCCCCGGTGCTTGATGGCAAATTTTTCAAATTCCGATTGGGTGCTCATGTGCGCGTAGAGATTTTAGAACAATAGTAGCAAATATCCGTCCAAAAGGCGGGTCGGCAAAAATAAAGACAGGATGACAGATGAGCCTATGACAAGAATCGCAGCCCCCTGTTAATGGTGGTCATGCTGATGGCTTTCTACCATCGATGTAAAGGCCTCGGCTGTAATGGGCTTATCGGTGGGATGCAGCTGCGTAGTGGCCCACTCGAACATCTTTTGGGTCTGTATACGATGAAACGCGTCCTCTACATATTTGCGGTCCTTCATCATCTTTTCAACGTAATCGTTGATCCAGGGTTGTTCCTCGGCCATGGACATGCCACCCATGTAACTAAAGAGCTGTTGCTTGGCGAATTGACGAAGCTCCTGCGGATCTACTTGAATACCGTTATCGGCTACGATCTTCTCCGAGATAAGGGTCCATTTGAGTTGGTTGGCGAATTTGGGATACTCTTCTTCGGCCTGCTCGGGGGTTTTGGGATTTTCGCCTTGTGTTTGCAGCCATTTTTTCAAAAAGGCCTCGGGCAGCGACAGCGGCGTGTGGTCAAGAAGCTGGTGGTACAACTGATCGTGGATCTGGTTGGTGGCTTGCGCATTCCAATGAGCCTGGATTTCCTCCTTGATCTTTTCGCGAAACTGCTCGAGCGTCTTGATCTCTTTTCCAGGATAAAGTTGCTCAAAGAATTCCTCATTCAGTTCTCTTTTTTCGAGGAGTCCGATTTTAGTGATGGAGATACTGAATGGTGTTGCATCGGCAGTGGCATCGGTCTTGTCAAAGCCGAGATCGCTGCGCAGCCACTCTCTTTCTTTTTCTTCGAAAGCTTCTGCGAGTGAGAATGTGAGTGCGTCTCCGGTCTTCTTTCCCATCCATTGCTTGCGGGCGTTCTCGGAGAAATATTTTACCAGCAGTGAATTGTCTTTACGGGCGCCTCCTTCGACAGGCTCGCCGCTCGCACTCACTTGGGTAAAAACAACGTTCAGTACATTTTCTTCGTTGTCGACCACTTCCTGATCTTTCATGTTCCCGTAGCGATTTTGCAACCGGGTCAGTTCGTTATCGATCATTTCATCGGTTACTGTTACCACGTAGCGGGTGATCGCGGCTTTACCCAGTTCGGGCAATTGCACGGGGGGCTTGCATCCGATTTCGAAATGAAAGGTGTAGTCGAGCGGGTTGTTGCAGTCAAGTTGATTAAAGTCAGCCTCAAGGGGTAGGGGCTGGGCAAAAATCTCGATCTTTTCTTGTTGTAGCCAGCCGATCAGTTCACGGTCTACGGTTTTGAGCACTTCGTCGGTGAACAGCGAAGGGCCGACCATCTTTTTGATAAGGCCGGTGGGCACCATCCCCTTTCTAAAACCGGGAATATTGGCCTTGCGACCATAGTCCTTGACTGATCTTTCGAAAGCCGGTAAATAATCTTTTTTATCGAGGGTCAGTGTGAGGCGATCGTGCAAGGGGCCGATGGGGGAGCGGGTAACGGTTGCCATAATTCAATTTAAATTAACTGCTGTGTCCGGATGGAGGGACTCGAACCCCCACACCTTGCGGCATCAGATCCTAAGTCTGACGTGTCTACCAATTTCACCACATCCGGAGAACTTACTTGCAAAGGGGCTGCAAATGTAGCTTTTTTCGGCCGTTATGGCTAGTTTTTGAACCAAAAAACCTTAGATTTGAATCAACCCAAAACTGCCCAAACTCCTGCAGATGAGAAAAAAACTGATCGGTCTTCTGTTAATGACCTATGCTCTGGGTGCTTTTTCCCAGAATCCTGCCACCACCTTTACGATCCCTGCTCGTACAATTCTGCTGCCTTGCGGCACAAGTTGTACCCCTATTTCGGTACAGGTGCCGCATATTAAACAGACCAACACCTATGTGATGACTACCCCGGCCTACCAGCCCTTTGCCTACGTAACGCCCACGGGCACCGTGGTAAGTTCTATTTATGTGGACGATACCTGGAGCCAGGCTATTGCATTGCCTTTCCCATTTTGTTACTACGGCAACAGCTTTAATGCGCTATTGATGGGTTCTAATTCTGCCATCACTTTCGATCTGAGCCGGGCCGGGCTGGGCAGCGGCTATGTGATCAGCAGTACCACGGGAGCTATTCCCAACACCAGTTATACCGCCAACATGATCTTTGGGCCCTATCATGATATCGATCCCAGTGATCCTTCTGCGAATAAAAAAATCGAATGGAGAGTGGAGGGGACCGCTCCCAAGCGCCGCTTTATTGCGAGCTACAACGACATGCCTTACTTTGGGTCCAGTTGTACAACGCCAAGAGCGACTCACCAAATGGTTCTTTATGAGGCCACCGGCATAGTAGAGGTATACATCCAAGATAAACCCGTTTGTACATCTTGGAACGGTGGTAATGCCATTTTGGGAATGCAGGATGGCACCCGTACCCAAGCCATTGCCGCCCCGGGAAAGAATGCCACGCAGTGGGGTAGTGTGGCGATGAACGAGGCTTACCGATTTATTCCCAGCGGCGGAACCTCACGGTATAAATCGGCTCGTCTGTTGGTCAATGGCGTGCAGGTCAATACCGCCGATACCAGCACGGCTTCGCCCGGCGTGCTCAATCTCAGCTTTCCCAACGTTTGCCCCACCGCTGATAGCACCGCCTATGTAGTACAGGTTACCTACGGCGATTGCAATAACCCCTCAGCCGATGTCGTATTTACCGATACGGTGTTTGTAAAAAAGACGGGACCCAGTATTTCGGTTGCCAAGACCGATCCTAACTGTGCGCCCAATGGAACTATTACCGTAACCGCGCAAGGCGGAACTGCTCCGCTTCAATACAGCATTAACGGGGGAACCACCTGGCAGTCGGCCAATAGCTTTACCGGGTTGTCTGGTGGTACTTATTCGGTAGTGGTACGTGATGCAGCCAACTGCCGATCCAGTGTACAAACCATTACGCTGGCCGTCTCTAACACCTTGACGCAATCGATCGCTACCACGGGTGCTACTTGTACGGCCGGCGGCAGCCTCACCATCACTGCAACCGGTGGGGGAAATCCTCCCTATGAATACAGCATCAATGGCGGAACCAGCTGGCAATCTTCTAACAGTTTTACCGGGTTGGCCGGCGGCACGTACACGGTGGTGACGCGCAACCCTGTAACCACTTGTACGGCTACCAGCACTGTCACTATTTCGTTTACAAATAATCTGACGTTGGATCCGATCAATGGCACCAGTATTTGTTTTGGCGCTTCGTTTACGCCGGTGGTAACTTCCAATGCCACCAGCTTTAGCTGGACGCCCACGACCGGCGTTAGCAATGCCGCTGTTGCTGCACCTGTGTTTGCTCCATCGGCTACTACCAATTATACACTGTCGGCTCGCTTGGGCACCTGCTCTACACAGCGTACGATGCTGATCACGATTTTTCCGGGGGCTACAGCCAATGCCGGTCCTGATGCAACCATTATTGCAGGAGATATCTACACCATGCAGGCCAGTGGTTCTGCCGGCACCTATCTCTGGTCACCTTCTACAGCCTTGACCAATGCGGCCTTGCTGAATCCTAATGCTAATCCCGCTGTTACCACCACCTATTCGTTACGAGTAACCACTTCGCAAGGGTGCGTAGCTAACGATGATATGACCTTGACTGTGATTCCGTACTGCATTAAACCCATGAATGCCTTTACACCCAATGGAGACGGGATCAATGACCGCTGGTTAATTACCAATGGCAATTGCTTAGCCAATGCGCAAGTGCAGGTATTCAATCGGTATGGTGCAAAAGTTTTTGAGGATAAGAATTATCGCAATACCTGGGAAGGCACCTACAATGGCAACCCGCTTCCTGACGGAACATATTATTATGTTATCACCTTCCGACTTATTAATAACAAGGTAGAGACCAGATCCGGTAACGTGACAATCTTGCGCTAATCACCGCTTAATTTAAACCTATGAACCGCATTCTAACTATACTACTTCTTGCACTGACCTGCGGCAAGCTCAATGCCCAGCAGTTGATGACCTCCTCGCTCTACGAGCTGCAGGGAAATTTACATAACCCGGCTATGGCGGGATTGCGCCAACAAACGGTATTGGGCGCATCTTATCGCAGCATGTGGAGCGGAATTGAGGGTAGTCCCGTTACGGCCCTTGTGTATGGCTCTACGTTTTTACAAAAAGCCGGTATCGGCATCGGCGGTTACCTGTACAGCGATGTGACCGGCCCCACCAGCAGAAGGGGTATTCAAACTTCGTATGCTTATCACATTCCCCTGCAAAATGGTGCTCAGTTTTCAGTCGGGCTCGAAGCTCGCTTTCAGCAATTTGCCATCGACAAAGCGATGTTGATCGATGCCTTGGGTACCGATCCTGTTATGGGCGGAGCGGCCAATCGGTTTAAGGGTGATGCGGGATTGGGCGTGGCCTATACCGCCTCCAACTGGCAACTCGGGGCCTCCGTTAGTCAACTTATTCAATCGAAGCTCGATTTTTACACGGGCAATCTTATGCGTAACGAAGAAGCTCGTCTCTATCGACATTTCTATCTGCAGGGATCCTATCAGTGGCAGGTCGATGCCAACACCCGTATCATCCCTAATTTTTTAGTGATCTACTTACCCAATGCACCCACGGAGCTGCAGGCGGGAGCCAGGGTCGAGCACCGCGAGCTTTTTTGGTGGGGACTCTCGTTGCGTGCTCGCCAAAGCTGGATGCTGTCGGCCGGCGTAAAGGTGCAGCAAAAGATGACCCTTGGCTATTCTTTTGATATTTACTCATCTCCGCTAAGCGTTTTTGACCGTGGTCCCAACGCGCATGAGATCTTGATTCGCTATCAGTTCGGCAAATAAGCGACCCGGCACCCCTGTTTCCGCGCTATCCCTCTTTCATAGGGGATATTTTGTAAATTCGTAGAAGATGGAAACGGTCGCGCACATACCCGCTTATAACTTAAGCCAGGAGGAGGAAAAAAAACTCATTCTGCGCGAGTACCGATCCTTACTCAAGATCCTGAAATCGCGCATCAAGCCCGGTGATAAATTGCTGTTACGGGCAGCTTTCGAATTAGCAGCCGACGCACACAAGACCATGCGTCGAAAGAGTGGTGAACCTTACATTCTCCATCCGATCGCCGTGGCCAAGATTTGTGTGGAAGAGATCGGGCTTGGCGTACGTTCCTCGATTTGCGCACTGCTCCACGACACGGTAGAGGATACGGATATCACCCTCGATGATATCAGAAGGGATTTTGGCGAAGAGATTACGCGTATTGTGGACGGACTCACCAAGATCGCTAATGTGGTTGACGTGAATGCTTCGCAGCAGGCCGAAAATTTCAAGCGCATCTTGCTGACGCTTACCGATGATCCCCGGGTTATTTTGATCAAGCTCTCCGATCGGTTGCATAACATGCGGACGCTCGACTGCATGAAGCGAGAAAAGCAGCTTAAGATCGCCTCCGAGACTATTTTTATTTATGCCCCGTTGGCACATCGTATGGGGCTCTACACCATCAAGACCGAGCTTGAAGATCTGGCCATGAAGTACATGGAGCCGGATACTTACCGCGAGATCGCACGAAAATTGGCCGAGACTCGTAAGGAAAGAACCAAATTCATCAATGAGTTTATTAAACCCATTCGGGACAAGATAGAGCAGGCGGGTCTAAAGGCCGACATTCACGGCCGGCCCAAGAGTATTCACTCTATTTGGAACAAGATGAAGAAGAAGGGTGTAGAATTCGAGGAGGTCTATGATCTGTTTGCCATCCGGGTGATCCTCGATTCGGTTCCTGAGAAAGAAAAGGAGGATTGCTGGAAGGTTTATTCCATGATCACAGACGAATACAGTCCCTCTCCGGAGCGACTTCGTGATTGGTTGAGTAATCCTAAGGCCAATGGATACGAGGCGTTGCATACTACAGTGATGGGCGCACAGGGCCGGTGGGTAGAAGTGCAGATCCGTTCGCAACGTATGAATGAGATTGCCGAAAAAGGATTGGCGGCACACTGGAAGTACAAAGAAGATGCGCAAGATGAGAGTCGTTTTGATAAATGGTTTCAGCAGATCCGAGAGGTCATTACCAACCAAGAGACCGACAGCATCGATTTCTTACAAGATTTCAAGACGAGTTTTTTAGCCGAGGAGATCTATGTGTATACGCCTAAGGGCGATGTTAAGATGTTGCCAGTCGGCTCTACGGCGCTCGACTTTGCCTTTAGTGTACATAGCGCGATCGGTACAAAGACTATTGGTGCCAAAGTCAATCATAAACTGGTACCCATCAGCTATCGGCTTCATAGTGGCGATCAGGTAGAGATCATCACCAGTAATAAACAAAAGCCCTCCGATGACTGGCTGAGTTTTGTGGTTACTTCCAAAGCCAAGGGTCGTATTCGTGACGCTTTGCGCGAAGAAAAAAGAAAGGTGGCCGACGAAGGCAAATACATTGTGCAGCGAAAGTTAGAGGGTATGGGAGTGGCGGTCTCTACGCCTAACATTGATGAATTGGTGCAGTGGTATAAACTCGGTAATCATCTCGACTTCTTTTACCAAGTAGCCGTTAAGGGGATCGATCTCAAAGACCTGAAGGAATTTAAAGTGTCGGGCGACCGCCTTGAAGCACCCCGCCCCTTCAAGCCGGCTCCCTTGCCTGATCGTCCGGAGATCATTCCCCACCATTTGATGCCCCGTAAAGATGCCGAACTGATCATCTTTGGAGAACGAAGCGACAAGATTGTTTACAACCTGGCTAGTTGTTGTAAGCCGATTCCGGGCGATGATGTATTTGGTTTTGTGACCACCGGCAAAGGGCTTACGATCCACCGCACCAACTGTCCCAATGCCGCTAAGTTGCTGGCGCACTACGGGCATCGGGTTGTCAAGACCAAATGGGCTAAGAACAAAGAGATTTCTTTTTTGACCGGTATCAAGATCGTGGGTATCGACGATGTGGGTATGGTCAGTAAGATCACGAACCTCATCTCCGGGGAGCTCAAGATCAATATTGCAGCCATTACCATCGAGGCCAAAGAGGGCATCTTTATGGGAAATATCCGGTTGTATGTAAATGACAAAGAAGAGCTGGAAGCCCTGGTTGCCGCCTTACACCAGGTGTCGGGCGTAGAGTCGGTAGAGCGCTACGATATGGAGGATATTCCGGCCTGAATTTCTTATCTTTCCTCATCATTATGGCAAAAAATAGCAGTAGAAGAATTGTCATACTAACGCTGTTGCTGGGGCTTTCCTCGCTGCGCCTGTTCGCGCAGCTTTGCATCCCGACCGGCATCCAGAACACAAGTGTTAATATGCCATGCAATCAGCTTTGTACTAATTTGGTTTTTCAGGTTCCGCATATCAAATCGACCTCGTCTTATGTGTTGCGCTCGATACCTTTCGGTCCCCTTCCTTTTTTAAGTGCTACGGGCACCCAAGACGTAACGCTGTATTGTGACGATGTATTTGGCCTAAAATTTGCGCTGCCTTTTCCGTTTCGATTTTATGATTCGTTGTTCAGTAAGGTGGTCGTTGGATCGAATGGCCTGCTCACCTTCGATACGACTAATTCGAGTATGTACAACACATACGTAATCACGAATGCAATCCCGTCAGCCTCTTATGCCCGAGCAGCTATCATGATCGCCTATTCTGATCTGGATCCTCGTCCTCGCGATCCCCTCATTACGTGCCCTGATGCCACTGCCAGTCTGCCAGACCGCAGGATCGAGTGGAGGGTTGAGGGGACATCCCCTTGCAGGAGGTTTGTGGTAAGCTATTATAACATCGGCACCTTCGGAAGACCGAACACCAGCGCCATGAACAATCTTCAAATTATTTTATACGAATCCACGGGGATCATTGATTTTCATCTGGCCAATCGAACTACCAACTCCAGCACCAACGCTGGTCGTGCCATCTTGGGTATTCAAGACTGGTTGCGTAGCCGGTCTGTCTCGCATCCAACGCGAAATGCCACCATTTGGAACCCGGGTGCGATAAACGAAGGATGGCGGTTTATTCCGAACGGGTCTACCTCTTATTATCAATCTTCTCAATTGTTGGATATGACAGGGGCCGTGGTGGCCACTGCTGATACCGCTACTACCACATCCGGCTTGTTAGATCTGCGGTTTACGAATTTCTGTCCGGCTGCCGGAGCCAATCAATATGTGGTCAAAACGATTTTTAACAGCAATGATGCCACCGGCACACAATTAATTTCGCTCGATACTTTTTCCGTTACGCGTAACAATAGTTTGAATGCAACTACCACCAGCAATAATCCCAGTTGTGGAAACGCCAATGGCACGTTAACGGCTTCAGTGCCTGCAGGAGTGGGTGTGCCGCCCTACACGTATTCCATTATCGGAGGGCCCACGGCCACCGTTTCTTCTACTACCTATACCTTTTCTAATCTTGCAGCCGGAACCTATAGTTTGGTGATAGCCGATGCATCGGGCGGCTGTGTGAGCACCCTTAGTTCAACCTTGGTTTCGGTGGGTACGCTACAAGCCTCCTTGTCGTCGGCCCCTACGGCTTGTACAGGCGTCAATAACGGAACCATTACCATCAGCACGGCGGCCGGAGCCGGACCGCATCGTTTTCAGCTTGATGCCAATGCGCCTGTGACCGGTACGCTCCCTCACACGTTTACCAATGTTACGGCCGGTAATCATACCGTCATTGTCACCGATCAGTCCACCAATTGTAGTTCGGGCGCTCTTACTGTGAATGTGGCACAGGGTGCTGGTGTAAATGCTACCGCAGCGCCAACGGCTACGTCTTGTCCTACCGTAAATAATGGTAGCGCCACCATAACAGTGAATACCGGAACGGCTCCTTTTCGCTATGCCATCGACGGAGGCACTCCCACTGCGCCTACAACTGCTGCCACCTATACCTTTAACGGACTTTCGTCGGGAAATCATTCGGTGGTGGTAACCGATGTACTGGGATGCTCCAGAACACTTAACGTGTTTGTTGCGGCCGGCCCTACGTTACTGGCGGGTGCGGCCCCCACTGCTACTACTTGTGAGGGTGCGGTAAATGGAAATCTTGTGGTTACGCCCTTTAGCGGTACGGCACCTTTTACCTTCTCTTTAGACGGAGGAAGTTTTATAACGGGTGTCGCACCTTATACGTTCAATAATGTTGCTGCGGGTTCACATACTATCATCGTGCGTGATGCGTTGGGCTGCCAGAGTAATTCGGTTCCTGTAACCGTAGCGGCCGGTCCTCCACTGGTCACCACGGCTACTTCCACACCGGCTCTTTGCAATGCAGGTAATACAGGTGCCATCACGGTGGCTCCTCCCACCATCGGGCTGGCGCCTTATGAATACTCACTCGACGGAATCAGCTGGCAGACCACAAACCAGTTCGGCGGGCTTACAGCCGGCACTTATACGGTCCGATTCAGAGAATCCAATGGCTGTCAGGGCAGCACTTCGCTCGATATTTCTGAGCCCACCGCTATAACACTGTCGGCCACCACGGTACCGGTAGTTTGTAGTGGACAGTCTAACGGACAACTGACGGCTGCAGCCGCGGGAGGTGTGGCACCCTATCAATTTAGTGTGGACGGTGGTACCAGCTGGCAAACAGCTACCGAGTTTTCGCTGGCGGCAGGCAGCTACACCCTTACCGCCAGAGATGCCAATAACTGTATCCGTACACTCCCCATTGTGCTGACTGAGCCTCCTGTGCTGGGTGGCTCGCTGACCACCACCAATGCTACTTGCAATGGCGGCAACGACGGCACTCTTACGTTGACGCCCTCCGGGGGTAACGGCACGTACAGTTACTCACTCGATGGAGGCATCAACTGGCAAACAACGAATAATTTTAGTGTAGCCCCCGGCACGTATACCGTCACGATCAAAGATCAACTCAATTGCATCTATCAATTACCCGCTGTGGTAGGTCTTACCAACGATCTTACCGTAACACCACAAACAGATGTAACCATTTGTGAGAGCAAGTCTACGCAATTGCAGGTCGTATCGAATGCGCTTCAATACGATTGGACGCCGGCCTCTGGGTTGTCGTCTGTTAACATAGCCAATCCGGTAGCCTCTCCCCGGGTTACCACCCAGTATATCGTGGCGCTGACACTGGGTCGTTGCGTTTCGCGCGATACGGTACTGGTTACTGTCAACCCCGCGCCCATACCTAACGCAGGCCCCGATATTTTTATTTGCTACGGACAATCCGCCACGCTCAACGGCAGTGGAGGTACGGTATATCGTTGGTCACCTCCTACCTACCTGAACAATACGGCGCTCCCCAATGCCATTTCTACACCTGACCGAAATATTTATTACGTACTGTCTGTACTCTCCGATGCCAATGGATGTGCTGCGCTGGTTACCGATACTGTGATGATCGATGTGACGCCGCCAATTCGAGTCACCCCCTATCCGGCCGATACAATCGGGTATCCCGGCGATCAGTTTCAGTTGCTCGTGGTTCCCAACGATCCGGAGGTTACCACCTATGTATGGACACCCTCGGTGGGCTTAAGTAATGCAGGTGTGGCCAGCCCCACTGTTACGATCGGATCTGTCGGTTCAGATGTTCGCTACAAAGTGGTCGCTTCTACGGTGGCCGGTTGTAAAGGGGAGGCGTATATAAACGTCAGAGTATATAAAGGCCCCGATATATATGTACCCACAGGCTTTACACCGAATGGCGATGGTAAGAACGATAAGTTTACGCCCTTTCCGGTAGGGATGAAGAGTTACAATTACTTCCGGATCTTTAACCGATGGGGTCAATTGGTCTTTCAGACCCGTCAACTTAATGACGGGTGGGATGGTACTATTGGGGGGCAGTTACAGCCTGAGGGCATCTATGTGTGGATGATAGAAGGACTAACCAAAGACGACCGGGTGATCTCGAAAAAAGGAACAATAATGCTGATCAAATAGGCCTATTTTTGCCCCGCTTATCAGAAAAGTTATGGTGGATGTTATCTTAGGGCTCCAGTGGGGAGACGAAGGAAAAGGCAAGATTGTCGATTACTTTGCAAAGGACTATCAGGTAGTGGCTCGTTTCCAGGGAGGGCCCAACGCAGGCCACACCTTGTATGTGCAAGGTAAAAAGTTGGTGTTGCACCAGATCCCCTCCGGTATCTTTCACCCCGGTATCATCAATCTGATCGGCAACGGAGTCGTACTCGATCCTGTCACGTTAAAAAGAGAATGCGATAGTGTAACGCCATTCGGAGTAGACCTCAAAAAAAATCTTTTTATTGCCGATCGTACGCACCTGATCTTACCCACACACCGGGCCCTAGATAAAGCAGCTGAGCTGTCGAAGGGAAATCAAAAGATCGGATCTACCTTAAAAGGGATCGGACCTGCCTATATGGACAAGACAGGGCGCAACGGACTGCGTGTGGGCGATCTGCTCGATAAAAGTTTTACGACCGAATACATCAAGCTGCGTTTAAAGCACCAGCGATTGCTCGACAGTTACGGATTTCAAGAAGATATCAGTGCCTGGGAAGAGGAGTTCTTTACGGCACTCGAATTTTTACGGACCCTTAACATCGTAAACGGAGAGTATTTTATCAATGCACAACTGCAAGCAGGCAAGCGTGTATTGGCCGAGGGGGCGCAGGGTAGTATGCTCGATATAGATTTTGGCACCTTTCCTTTTGTAACGTCTTCTAATACCATCTCGGCCGGCGTTTGTAACGGGTTGGGTGTTGCCCCGCGTACCATCAATGAGGTGATCGGCGTTACGAAAGCCTATTGCACACGAGTGGGCGGAGGGCCTTTTCCCACTGAGTTGCACGATGCGACCGGCGAGGAGATCAGAAAGATCGGAAATGAATTCGGGGCTACTACGGGTCGTCCACGCCGATGCGGCTGGATCGATCTGGTCGCCTTGCGATACGCCTGCATGATCAACGGGGTCACTCAGCTGGTAATGACCAAGGCGGATGTGCTCGATTCGTTCAATACACTGTCGGTATGCACTGCCTACAAGGTAGGCGGTGTCGATACCTGCGAGATGCCCTATCAGCTTGATCGAAGTCAGCCGGCTGCTGTGTTGCAACAGTTTTCCGGATGGAACACGCCTACCGATCAGTGCAGGACCTACGAGGCCCTTCCTGATGCGATGAAGCAGTACGTAAACTTCATCGATGGGTACCTGGGTGTGAACGTACGCTATATTTCGAACGGACCCGGTCGCGACCAGTTAGTCGTTGTGCCATAATATCCTCGAGATCTTGTATCAAAAAAATGTTTTTAAAATTTGGCGGTTTAAAAACTTCGCCGAAAATTTACATTACTAATCCGGTTCAGCTATGGCTACTAAACCTGAAAAGTCTGCTAAGAGTACCTCCAAGTCTGTAAAGGATTCCGCTCGTTCGGCCGAGAAAAAAGAATCTCCCAAGAACAAGAAAAAAGAGCAGGAAGAAGAAGAGGAAGATAACGAAGAGCTCAACGACGATTGGGAAAAGAACGAAGAAGGACAAGACGAAGAGTGGGATCCCGATTTCGATGAATTTGATATTCCTAAATCAAAGGGTAAAAAGTCTGTTGGTAAGAAGGGCGAAGAGGAGGACGATTTTAAATTTGAGGATGATGAATTCAAGGATCTTTTCGACGAGAAAGGGTTCGATGACGACGAAGAAGACTTTTGACCTTTATTACCAGCGGGCATTTCACCTTTCTGGTAGCTTTCCATCACACTTTACCGGCGTACATCACGCAACAATAATTGCAGGCTCTCTGCCGCGATCATCGACTTTTTCTCTGTAAAGGCCTGCATACATTCCGGTGAAAGTCTAAGCAGGTAGTTCCCCTTTATAGATAGTTGCTCATCAAAGTCAGGGTTATAGCGTATAAAATCCGCTCGATTTGTTTCGGTATACTTTAAGATCGCTTCTTGTTTGTAGCGTCCCGAAATAAGAAGGGTGGTTGTTTGTTTCTGTTCCTCTTCGGTAAGCGGGCCTCCGCCCAGGGAACCTTTTTTTTCCCTTTCTTGTCTGGTTAGTGTGGTTTCGCTGCCGTCCTCTTCGAATACGTAATGAGTAGCGATGAATTTTTTTACATGATTCATTGATTCGGCCGGTAGTTGATACTGAAGTTTCCAAAAATCAGTGTGACCACTGCGTTGAATCGCCTGGCGAATGCGCCCCTCTCCACCATTGTACGCGGCTATCACCAATAACCAATCCTGAAATTCGCCGTATAGATCTCGCAGGTAGCCGGCAGCGGCATGGGTACTTTTGATATAGTCGGTGCGCTGGTCGAGCGAGCGGGTAACTGTAAGACCGTACCGTCTGGCCGTGGCCGGCATAAATTGCCAGGGCCCCACGGCACCTGCCCACGAAACGGCATTCGACTTAAGTCCCGATTCGATCACGGCCAGGTATTTTAGTTGAGGGGGAAGTCCATATTGACGCAGTACCCGGTCCATCAGATCGAAATAAGGCCGACCCCAATCCCGCATCTTGCGTAAGCCGGTGCCATAGCGGTCCATGTAGCTTTGCACAAAGCTGATGGCCATCGGATGTAAGCGTGTTACTGCCTTGTCGGCCTTTGGGGTGCTTTCAAAAAGTTGTGTAAAGCCGCGGGGGGCGGCAGGAGGGGCGACCGTGGTAGCGGAAGAAGGTATGGATTGTGCCCGCCCGGAAGGCGCGCCAGCGGTCCATCCAAAAAAAAGAAACCACAGCGGTAACAGCAGCTGGCTGTTGCTGGAAAAGGTCCGGGAGACCCGCTTACTCCTTAGCAGAGCGGTTGATATCACTGGCGCTTTCTTCAATCTCTCTTTTTACGTTGCTTTTAGCATCGTTAAACTCGCGCACACCCTTTCCGAGCCCTCTCATCAGCTCGGGAATTTTTTTACCACCGAATAGCAGCAAAACAATCACGAGTATGATGATGATCTCGTTGGTGCCCAGCATTCCCAGCAGAATAGGATTTGTCATAACGTTCGATTGTTTGGTAAAGATACTAACTGCGCGGGTGTTGCAGGCAAAAAAAATCCCGCAGCACGGGTAAGTGACTGCGGGATATAAAATAGAGGAATATCTTATGCTTGTGTGTCTTCGGCAACGGCCATACGCTTTTCACGAATACGGGCACTCTTACCGCTTCGGCTACGCTGGTAGAAGAGTTTGGCGCGGCGTACATGTCCGGTCTTGTTAAGTTCGATCGAATCGATGTTGGGAGAAAAGAAAGGGAACACTCTTTCTACACCCACGCCATCAGAAATTTTTCTGACAGTAAAGCTGGCGGTATGACCCGTGCCTTGCTTTTTGATCACATCCCCTTTAAAGGATTGGATCCTCTCTTTATTTCCTTCAATGATCTTGTAGTTTACCGTGATATTGTCGCCGGGTTTAAAGGCAGGAAACTGCTTTTTGGCGGTCAATTGTTCGTGTACGTAGGCAATTGCGTTCATGATCCTTTAATTTATGGGGAGGCAAAGGTAGGGAAGTTTCACGGAATGCCCAAACCCGAAAGCGGTAAAAAACCATCTCTCAAAAAAAAGCCCGCTGTATTACAACGGGCTGTAGGTCAATTAGTAACAGTAGTTAGCCAAGGGGGAGCTTAGCGGGCTACGTTTACGGCTCTTTTTTCTCGTATCACGGTCACCTTGATCTGACCGGGAAAGGTCATTTCGGTCTGGATCTTTTGTGCGATCTCGAAGGAGAGTCGGTCCGAATCCTGATCGCTCACTTTTTCGGCCTCCACAATAACGCGCAGTTCACGGCCCGCCTGAATGGCATAGGCTTTTTCGACACCCGTATAGCCCATGGCCAGGTTTTCGAGGTCCTTGATCCGTTGCAGGTATTGCTGCATGATCTCTCGACGAGCACCGGGGCGTGCGCCACTGATGGCATCGCAGGCCTGTATGATGGGTGAGATCACGAATTGCATTTCTACTTCGTCGTGGTGAGCGGCAATGGCATTGACCACGGCCGGATTTTCTCCATATTTCTCGGCTAGTTTGGCGCCGAGCAGGGCATGGCTCAATTCACTTTCCTCGTCGGGTACCTTGCCGATATCGTGCAAAAGGCCCGCGCGCTTCGCTAGCTTGGGGTTGAGTCCGAGCTCGGCTGCCATGGTTGCACAAAGGTTGGCCGTCTCGCGGCTGTGCATCAACAGGTTTTGTCCGTACGAAGAACGGAAACGCATTCTTCCGACCATCCGCACCAGTTCTTTGTGCAGGCCGTGTATGCCCAGTTCGATTACTGTTCGCTCTCCGATCTCCATGACCTGCTCTTCGATCTGTTTGCGCGTCTTTTCCACCACCTCTTCGATACGGGCCGGATGGATACGGCCATCGCTGACCAGTCGTTGCAGACTGAGGCGTGCGATCTCTCGTCGCAGGGGATCAAAGCTCGATAGCAAAATGGCTTCGGGGGTATCATCTACGATCAGGTCCACTCCTGTAGCTGCCTCTATGGCACGGATGTTGCGACCTTCTCGGCCAATGATCTGTCCTTTGATCTCGTCACTTTCGAGATTAAATACGGTGATGGAGTTCTCGATGGCTTGCTCTGCAGCTGTGCGTTGGATGGTCTGGATGACGATCTTGCGAGCTTCTTTTCCGGCCTTTTGCTTAGCCTCTTCGATGATCTCCTGTTGCAGGGCCAGCGCGCGGGTCTGTACCTCGTTTTTGAGACTTTCCAACAGTTGATTACGGGCATCTTCTGCAGAAAGATTGGCGATTTTCTCTAAACGTCGAACATGCTCTTCTTGATGTTTTTCGAATTCACCTCGTTTGATATTGACCAGCTCGATCTGACGATTCAGATTTTCTTTGATGGCCTCGTTCTCTTTGAGCTGCTTGTCGAGGTTGTTTTCTTTTTGGTTGACCGATTGCTCTTTTTGACGGATCCGGTTTTCGGCGTCATTGATTTTTTTGTTGCGCTCGAGAGTGTCTCGCTCGTGCGCAGCTTTGAGTTGAACGAACTTTTCTTTAGCCTCGAGCTCTTTCTCTTTACGGACGGTCTCGGCTCTTAGTTCAGCTTCTTTGAGTATGGTCTGTGCCTGAATTTCTGCTTCTTGAACTTTTTTGTCACTGGCTTTGCCATAAATGACACGGCCGGCCAGGAGGCCAATTGCTCCGGCGAATACGCCTATAAGGGCGTACAGTATATTGGGGTCCATTGATGTTTGGGTTTAGGAGGTTCACAAAACTTGTTTTAAAGACCCTTTGCAAGCGTGGGGGTCTGGTAACAATAGTCAAGTAAAGGTACGAAAAAAATGAGTTGGGCCCCCTTAGCGCTTGTTAATTTCAGCATCGAGCAGCTGTTCAAGCAGTGCTAACTCTTGGATAAGTGCATCGTTTTGGGCAGCGTCCGCAGCAGCAGGGGCGGCAGGAGTGTCGACAGGCGCCTGGGGCTGGGTGGCATACCAAAGTAAGGTCATAGACAGGTAATCCTGCATATCCTTTCCGGAAAAGGTAGTCTTAAATTCAAGCAGTTTTTGATTGATCTGTTCAAGGGTGCGCAGCACCAGTTCTTTGTTCTTGGGCTCCACCTTAATCCGGTAGGTCCGGTCGCCCACCTGGGCTGCTATAGGAATCAGTTCTTCGTTCATGTGGCTTAATTGCCCAACTGGCTGATACAGCGGTCAATTTCTTTTATGTAATGATTGATCTTTTTTTCGATAGCGCTTTTCTCTTCTTGACTCAACCCCGTGGTTCTGACTTTGGCTGCAGAAAGTTGGTCTGTTAGTCCCTGGTTTTGTGAGCGCTGCTCGCTCAGCGTTCCTTTTAACAGCTCAATTTCGTCTGTCAGGCGCCGTTTTTCGCGCTGCAGGGTCTGATGCTGCGCGATCAGCTGCTTTAGTTTTTCCCTGATTCGTTGAAAGTCTGCTGCGTTACTCATTTTCTTACGGTGGCCTCGAGTTCTTTTTCTAGGGTCTTGATGATGTTGTTCATCCAGCCTTCGATCTCCTTATCCGTGAGTGTTTTTTCAGGATCAGCGAAGGTTAGGTTGATGGCGATCGATTTTTTACCGACACCAAGCTTATCACTTTCGAATATATCAAAGACTTTGATATCCCGCAGGGTTTTGATCCGGATCTTTTGCAGACACTCCCGGATCGATTGCCAGGGGAGAGTCGCGGCGACTACCAGGGCCAGGTCTCTTTCTACCAAGGGGAACCGGGGTAGTTCCTGCACCTTGATCGGCTGTGCGGCCGCCAGGGTCGCCATTGTTTTCCAATTGAGTTCGGCGTAATATACCGGTTGTTTGATACCGAAGGGACGGGCCGTTTGGGGTGCCACTAGTCCCCCCACACCCAATACGTGCTCTTGCCATTGCCATTGAAGGGTTTGCTGCAAATGCAGATCGGTGCCCGGCACAGCCGAAACCGGCAGGCCCGCTGCTGCAAAGACCAGCTCTACAACTCCCTTTAGCGTATAGAGGTCTACCACGCCACTGGGCTCCTGCCAATAAGTGGCCCGTTTTTGTCCGCTAAGCACCAGGCATAGGCGGGGCTCCTCCCGGAAATGCCCTGCAGCTGCCTTGGCATAAATGGTTCCAAATTCAAAAAGTCGAAGATCTAGGTTGCGGTGATTGAGGTTGTGGTTCACTACTTCGAGGGCAGTGGGCAGTAATGTAGCCCGAAGGGCATTGAGTTCAACGCTCAGGCTGTTGATCATGGTGACCAGCGCATCGCCCTGTTCGGGAAAGTAGGCGCTATTGGTGATCGAATTAGTCATGATCTCGTGATAACCCAGTCCGGCCAGCCGGTCAGCGATCTTTTCTCGCAAGGTCTCTTTATGTAAATAGGCGGGTTGCTCCACGGCCGGAGAGATGGTGATGGTGGCGGGGATTGAAATATTGTCCAGTCCATCGATACGCAAGATCTCTTCTACCAGATCGGCAGGCAGGGTAATATCGGGTTTATGGTGAGGAACCGTAACGATTATTCCATTGGCATCGGCCGTTTGTATAGTGAATCCTAAGCTCTGTAAAATGCTGGTGGCAGCGGCGGGCGCATAGTCTTTGCCACTGATCTTTTTTAAGTAAGCCCAGCTGAGTGAAACAGTGGTGGGGGCAGGCGGTGCAGGATAGCCATCTACCGGCGCAGTACGAACGGTGCCCCCGGCTATTTCACGGATCAGGTAGGCGGCCCGTTGTAAAACCGGTAGTGTGGCACTTATGTCGGTCCCTTTTTCGAAACGCGTAGCCGCATCGGTACGCAGTTGGTGGCCAAATGATGTTTTTCGAATGGTGACGGGATCGAAAAAAGCACTCTCTAAAAAAAGGTGAGTAGTGGTATCGCTAATGCCGCTCTCCAACCCGCCATATACCCCGGCGATGCACATGGGCTCCCGGCTGTTGCAGATCATCAGGTCGTCGGCACTCAGGGTTCGGGTTACTCCGTCGAGGGTCACAAAAGATGTTCGGTCGGGCACGTTGCGCACCACGATATGATCTCCTGCTATGGCTGCGCGGTCGAATGCGTGCAGGGGTTGCCCGGTTTCGTGCAGTACATAGTTGGTGATATCGACGATGTTGTTGATGGGTTTGACCCCAATGGCCTTAAGTCGTTGTTGCATCCACCGTGGAGAGGGGCCTGATTGGATATCGTCAATGCAGAGTCCGCTGTAGCGGGGGCAGGCATTGCGATTCTCAATGGTGACTTGTACGGGACTGGCAGGCAACGAGGCGGCGAAGGTTACCGTAGCGGGCCAACGGGGCTGCCAGTTTTTTTGGTGATGATGGTTCATGTAAGCGCATACATCGCGTGCTATGCCCCAGTGACTCATCGCATCCATACGATTGGGCGTAAGTCCGATTTCGATGATGGTATCCTGGTAAGGCGTAAAGAAATCGGCAGCGCTCATGCCGACACGGGCAGTGGGCGGCAATACCAGAATGCCTGCGTGTGAATCGCCCAGACCGATCTCGTCTTCTGCGCAGATCATTCCCTGACTCTCCTCTCCTCTGATCCGGGCATTTTTCATGGTCAGCGGAGCGGCATTAGCCGGATAGATGGTGGCGCCAACCGGTGCTACCACTACTTTCTGGCCTACGGCTACATTGGGAGCGCCGCATACAATCGATAGTAGATCGGCTGTGCCGATATTCACTTTTGTAAGCGTGAGTTTATCGGCATTGGGATGTTTTTCGGTGCTCATTACCTCACCGATCAATAAGCCTTTTAATCCCCCTTTTACTTCTTCATAGGCAGCTACCCGCTCAACTTCGAGCCCGACAGAGGTGAGGATCTCACTGAGCTGCTCTACCGGCAGCGGAGCGGGTAAATAATCTAATAGCCATTGGTAAGAAATGGTCATGTTCTCTCTGCTAATTTACTGTTTGCGAAGATAAAGGAAAGGCGGTAGCCGCAAGGCTACATTCGGTAACAAACTGCATTGATGTTCATGCCCGCTCCAACCGATGCAAAGAGCACGATGTCGCCGGCTTGCAAGTCGTGTACATCCCAATGCCCTTTTTTGACCATATCGAAAAGGGTGGGGATGGTCGCTACCGAACTGTTGCCCAGCTTGTGGATATTCATAGGCATTACATGCTCGGGCAACTCTTTTTTTCCGTACAGTTTATAAAGACGCTTGATGATGCCCTCGTCCATTTTTTCGTTCGCTTGATGCAGAAATACTTTTTTGACCGATTCAATGGGAACGCCCGCTTTGTCGAGACAATCTTTCATGGCCGCGGGCACCTGTTGCATCGCATATTCATACACCTTACGCCCTTTCATTTTAATATACCGCACTTTGGGGTCGGCCCCGGGTCGGTTGCTTTTTCCAAACGAAATATAGTAAGCCTCTTCGGTGCAGTGACTTTGCACGCTGCAGGCCATAATACCGGGGCCATTCGGATGGCCGGGTCGTCCTTCCAGTACGGCCGCACCGGCTCCATCCGAAAAGATCATGCTGTCCCGGTCGTAGGCATCAATTACCCGACTGAGTGTTTCGGTTCCGATCACCAGCGTTCTGGTGGCTACCCCCGCTTTGATAAAAGCATCCGATTGAATAACGCCTTGCAACCAGCCAGGACATCCGAACAAGATGTCATAGGCTACGCAATTGGGGTTGCGGATGGCCAGCGCATGCTTAACTCGGCTGGCCAGCGACGGCACTGCATCACTTTGCACCGTGTGCGTGATGACATTGCCGAAATTGTGTGCGACAATAAGTTGATCGAGTGTTTCCGGATCGATCCCGCTATCGGCGATGGCGCTTCGGGCGGCCTCGATAGCCATGTCAGAAGAGGTCATCTGTTCGCCGGCATATCTTCTCTCTTCAATTCCGGTAATGTTCTGGAATTTCTCCACGATCTCTTGTCCCGGCGCCTCAATGGGGCTGCCTTCCTCACTATAAAATGGCTGCTGCACAAAATCGTCGTTGGCTTTTACAACGGGAGGAATAAAACACCCTGTTCCGGTAATGACTGTCTGTAGCGGCATCATCAGTATAGGTTAAAAGGCTCTGTTGTAAATATAACCCCAAAAGTCAATAACATTCGTTAGTGAGCAGCCGTAAAAAATAAGTGCTTATTTTTACCCGCGAAAATCAACCACTATGGCTCATCTGTTGCTCAAAGGAAAAAAGGGAATCATCTTCGGTGCGCTCGACGAGCGTTCCATTGCCTGGAAAACAGCCCTTCGTTGTTATGAAGAGGGCGCTCAGCTGGTGCTGACCAATGCACCGGTGGCGCTGCGTATGGGAGAGATCAATAAGTTATCGGCTCTTTGCGGCAATGCGCCCGTCATCGGAGCCGATGTGACCAATATGGAAGATCTGAAGAATCTTTTCGAAAAAGCAATGGAACACCTGGGCGGAAAGATCGACTTTGTGTTGCACTCTATCGGAATGAGTTTGAATGTTCGCAAAGGCAAACATTATACTGAGATGAATTACGAGTGGAACGGCAAGACCCTCGATATCTCGGCCATGAGCCTGCACCGCGTTTTGCGTACAGCTTGGGACTTGGATGCTATCAGCGAATGGGGCAGCGTGGTGGCTTTAAGTTATATCGCGGCCCAGCGCGTGTTTCCGGATTACAACGAGATGGCCGATGCCAAGGCCCTGTTAGAGAGTGTCACCCGCAGTTTCGGTTATCATTACGGGGTTAAACGAAAAGTGCGCGTCAATACTATTTCTCAATCACCTACACCGACCACGGCGGGCAGTGGCGTTAAAGGGTTTGACGGATTTTTAAATTACGCCGAGGCGATGAGTCCATTAGGCAATGCCGGAGCCACTGATTGCGCCAATTATTGTGTAACGCTGTTTAGCGATATGACCCGTTATGTGACTATGCAGAATCTGTTTCACGACGGCGGATTCAGCTTTACCGGTGTTACGCAACACGTCATCGACAAGATGGGAACACCCTGACCGTAGCGGTGTTCAGTATTCGTCTTCGTTGAACAAGAAATCGTCTTGGGTAGGATAATCGGGCCAAATGTCTTCGATCGTCTCGTAGACATCTCCTTCGTCTTCGAGTTCCTGCAAATTCTCGACCACTTCGATGGGTGCTCCCGAGCGAATGGAGTAATCGATAAGTTCATCTTTGGTGGCAGGCCAAGGTGCGTCTTCGAGGTAAGAGGCCAGTTCTAAGGTCCAGAACATACGGATACGTTTAGTAGGTAATCGAGGTCTATTTTTGGGCAAATGTAAAGGGATTGACGAATTTTCCAAATAACCTTGGTTCTTTCTGTTCCGGGGCTTGATTTTTTTTATAGTTTCGATTCACATTCAGAATTGTCTTGTTAAGCGCCATTGCCATCTACAAACGTTACGGAGACCTTGATATTCTCAGGGGGCTCAGCCTTACGTTGCAAAAAAGCCAGGTGGCGGCGATTGTAGGCCCTTCCGGTTGCGGAAAAAGCACCCTACTTCATGTGCTGGGCACCCTCGATCGTCCCGACCAGGGACAGGTCTTGGTCAACGGCACCGATGTGCTGCAGCTGAGCCCCAAAAAGCTTGCTGCATTTAGAAATAAGCATATAGGATTTGTCTTTCAATTCCACCACCTGCTGCCAGAGTTCAGTGCGCTCGAAAATGTGGCGATCCCGGGCTGGTTGGCCGGCCGCTCCAAAGCCGTTGTTCGTCAAGAAGCGACCCGGTTACTCGATAAACTCGGCCTCTCCCACCGACTCGATCATAAGCCTGCACAACTTTCAGGAGGCGAACAACAACGCGTAGCCGTAGCCCGTGCACTTATCAACCAGCCTGCGGTTGTATTGGCCGATGAGCCCAGTGGTAACCTCGACTCCGTCAATGCGAGGGAGTTGCATCAATTATTTTTTAGGTTACGCGATGAAACAGGGCAGACGTTCCTGCTGGTTACGCATAATGAAGAATTGGCCCGTCAATGTGATCGGGTGTGGACCATGCGCGACGGTATGCTTTCTTAATTAGCTGAGGCGGGGTCTCCAGCAATTATCCTTTACCCCCAGTTGTTGCCCGGTGTAGCGGGCCAGTACGAAAATATAATCACTCAGGCGATTGAGATACTTTACGACTCGTTCATTAACGGAGAGCCCCTCGTATTGCATGCGCACGCAACAACGCTCGGCTCTTCTGCAAATGCAGCGAAGTACATGAAGATGCGATACCGCTGCGGCCCCCCCGGGTAAGATAAAATATTTCATTTCGGGCAGCAGGTCGGTCATACGGTCGATCTCTTTTTCAAGCAGGCGTATATCTTCTTCCACCAGGTCGGGCAGGGCCATGCCGGGTTCTTTTTCGGCATCACAGGCTAGCGAGGAACCGATGGTAAAAAGCCGGTCCTGGATCTCCGCCAATAGTTGCACCGAAGTGGTATCAGTGAGCAGGTCGCGACACAGTCCGACGTACGAATTGAGTTCATCGACGGTGCCATAGGCTTCGATGCGAAAATGTGATTTGGGTACTTTGGTGCCACCGATCAGTGAGGTGGTGCCGTCATCTCCGGTCTTTGTATAAATCTTCAGGGCCATGCCAGTTAGTTAAATGCGAATTAGGATTGCAAAATAACGTAACAATGCCTGCCCGCGAAGGTTCGGCCAGCTCTAAAAATTTCTTGTTTAACCTTTGGCGAATTTCGGGTTGAGTTGGTCGGTCTCGATGACCCCGTCTCGCAGCCGGACAATCCGGCGGGAGTGATTGGCGATATCCTCTTCGTGGGTAACGATAACGATGGTATTGCCGTTTTTGTAAATAGCCTCAAAAATATCCATGATCTCTTGAGAGGTCTTGGAGTCGAGATTTCCGGTAGGTTCGTCTGCCAGGATAATAGCGGGATCATTGACCAATGCCCGGGCAATGGCTACGCGCTGGCACTGCCCGCCCGACAATTCATTGGGGCGGTGATGACTGCGATCGGTAAGCTGCACCATCTCGAGCATACGCATGGCTTTTTCGATCCGTTCTTTCTTGCTCATGCCGGCATAGACCAGTGGCAAGGCCACGTTCTCTGCCGCAGTCAGTCGGGGCAATAGATTGAATTGCTGAAAGACAAATCCGATCTCTTTGTTTCGTACCTCGGCCAGCGAGTCATCGGCCATTTGGCTCACATCGTTAGTGTTCAGCACATAGCGTCCCTCTGTTGGCGTATCGAGACAGCCGATGATGTTCATGAGGGTACTTTTTCCGGATCCGGAGGGCCCCATCAGCGCTACATACTCATTCTTGAAGATATCGAGTGAAAGTCCTTTCAGCACCGGCAACTCCTGTTTGCCCATGAAATAACTTTTTTTGATCTGCTCCAGGTGAATGATGCCTTCTGCCATAGCTTGTTTTTGACTCAGATGGCAAAGATAACCCATCCCTTTTAGCTATCTTCGCCCCAATGGACAAGAAGAAGCAAATTGTGATGAGCGGTATCCGTCCCACCGGGTTCTTACACCTGGGTAACTACTTTGGGGCGGTGCGCAATTATGTGCGCCTGCAACAGGAGTATACCTGCTTTTTTATGGTGGCAGATCTGCACTCGCTGACCACCCATCCCGATACAGCCTTGTTGAAAGAACAGGTATTTCGGGTGTTGGCAGAAAATTTGGCCTGTGGGCTCGATCCTGAGCAAGCGGTGCTCTATTGCCAGAGCCATGTGCCCGAAACGGCCGAACTGTATTTGCTGCTCAACATGCTGGCCTATGTGGGCGAGCTGGAAAAAACCGTTACGTTCAAAGACAAGGTGCGTCAGCATCCCGATAATGTCAACGCAGGACTGCTCACGTACCCGGTGTTACAAACCGCAGACATCATCTTACACAGAGCTGCCCTGGTACCGGTGGGTAAAGACCAAGAACAGCACCTCGAGATGGCCCGCAATTTCGTCAAGCGCTTTAACCATCGTTATGGAGAAGTGTTCCCCGAGCCGCAGGCGTTTAATTTTGGCGAGGAGTTGATGAAAGTGCCCTCGCTGGACGGTACCGGTAAGATGAGCAAGAGTGAGAACCAGTATGCCACCCTGTACCTGGCCGACAGCGACGAACTGATTCAAAAAAAGATCATGCGGGCCAAAACCGACAGCGGTCCCACCAGTCCGGCGGCACCCAAGCCCGATTACATCGTCAACCTGTTTCAGTTGATGAAATTGGTCAGTACGCCCGAAACAGTGACCCAGTTCGAGCTGGCCTACGACAATTGCAATATTCGGTATGGTGATATGAAATCGCAATTAGCAGCCGATATGATCCGATTTATTGCGCCTATTCGCGAAAAAGCGCTCTCGATTCAGCAAGACAGCGCTTACCTGCAACAAGTAATGCGTAACGGGGCCCAAAAAGCCCGCGAGAGTGCTTCGCAGACCCTGCAATTGGTCAAAGAAGCCATGGGGCTTATGTATTATTGATTTTCCCTAATTTTAACTCCCTTCAAAAAATAAAGCCAACTCGTTGGCATCCCGCATGGCAAAAGCAAGAAAACCCAAGCATATCGCAGTGGCCGGCAACATCGGAGCCGGTAAGACTACGCTCACTGAGTTGCTCAGTAAACATTACAAGTGGATCCCGCACTTTGAAGATGTAGACCATAATCCGTACCTCATGGATTTTTACGAGGATATGCCTCGCTGGAGTTTTAATCTGCAGATCTATTTTTTAAATAGTCGCCTTCGTCAATTGGTGGAGATCCAGCAGGGTACGGAGACCGTCATTCAGGACCGCACCATTTACGAAGACGCCAACATCTTTGCCCCCAACCTGCATGAGATGGGACTGATGAGCAAGCGCGATTTCGATAATTATTTTCATTTTTTTCAGACCCTCAAATCGCTGGTACAACCCCCCGACCTGCTCATTTATCTCCAGGCTTCGGTACCTACCTTGGTAGGGCAAATTCAGAAGCGGGGTCGGGATTACGAAGAAAACATTCGGCTGGATTATCTCAAGAAGCTCAATGAATATTACAACAAGTGGATCGGGGAGTACAAAGAGGGTAAACTGCTGGTGGTCGACGTAGACAAAAACAAATTCGCCGAGCGGGAAGAAGATCTGGGCGAAATTATCTCTAAGGTCGATGCGGCCTTATACGGACTATTCTAATTATCGGTTGCCATGAAATATCATCGTCTCAACGCGGACTTGTTTGTCAAGAACCGCGCTCGTTTTGTAGCGCAGTTACCGCCTCGCTGCATTGCTATCTTTGTCAGCAACGATGCGTTTCCTTCCAATGGAGACGCCTTACATTCTTTTAAGCAGAATAGCGACCTGTACTGGCTATCCGGAATTGAGCAAGAGGAAAGCATGGTGATCCTTTTTCCAGATCATCCCGATGCGCGTTATCGGGAGGTCTTGGTCTTGGAGCGTCCCAATGAGTTAAAAGAGAAATGGGATGGAAAGCGTCTGCGGGTAGGCGAGGCGCAAGCCATCAGTGGTATGACCACGATAGTATGGCTCGATCAGCTAGACGCCTTATTGCCCGTTTGGGTTCACCTCGCCGATACGATCTGTCTGGACAGCAACGAAAATGACCGAAAGTCCAGCTGGCTTCGCACCCGCGAGTATCGGTTTATCGATGAGATGCAACAGCGATACCCACTGCACCAGTACTGTCGTGCGGCTAAGATCATGAACCAGCTTCGGGCCATAAAATCGGCCGAGGAGGTAGCGGTCATTCAACAGGCTATTGATATTACAGAAACCACCTTTCGGAGGTTGCTTTCCTTTATAAAACCCGGGGTGATGGAGTACGAGATCGAAGCAGAGATCTTTCACTCTTTCTTAAGCCAGCGCGCTACCGGCCCTGCCTATGGAAGTATCATCGCCAGTGGCGACCGGGCGCGAACCCTGCATTATGTCTCCAACAACCAGCCTTGTTTGGCGGGTGAATTGTTACTGATGGATTTTGGCGCCGAGTACGGGGGCTATTGCGCAGACCTTACGCGCACGGTTCCGGTAAGTGGAAAATTCAGTAAGCGGCAACGCAGTGTTTACAATGCTTGTCTTCATTTGCATAACTATGCCAAGAGTCTGCTGCGCCCGGGCATCACCATTTTGGACTATACCGAAAAGATCGGCGAAGAGGCCACACAACAGTTCCTAAAATTGGGATTGCTCCGTAAATCGGATGTAAAGAACGAAGACCCGCAGAACCGAGCGTACCGAAAATACCTCTACCATGGTATCTCGCATCATCTCGGTATTGATGTGCACGATCTGGGCACCAAGACCGACCCTGTTCGGGCTGGCATGGTCTTTACGATCGAGCCGGGTATCTATATCGAGGAAGAGAAGATGGGAATTCGTATCGAGAACAATGTGTGGATCACCCGTAACGGCAACAAGGATCTGATGAAAAACATTCCCATTACCGCCGACGATATAGAGGCGTTGATGAAAAAATAACGCATGATCAAGCAGCTTCCCAATTTATTTACCTTATTGAATTTGTTTTTTGGTTGTCTGGCCATTGTCAGTGGACTGCAATCCGGACTAATCGTAGCGACGCGTCCCGAAGGACAATTGTATGTGGATATCCCCGAAGAGATCTGGATGGCCTCTTTGTTTATCGGGTTGGCGGGCGTGGTTGATTTTCTGGACGGATTCCTGGCCCGCGCCCTTGGTGCCGATTCGGCTATGGGCAAGCAACTCGACTCGCTGGCCGACCTGGTAAGTTTTGGGGTGGCGCCCGCTTTGCTGGTCTATCATTTTTTACGACTGTCGTGGGCACAACATCCGTCAGCCATGGAGTTGAATGCGGCTGTGCTGTGGCCGGCTTTTTTCTTGCCGTTGGCTGCCGCGTGGCGGTTGGCTCGTTTTAACCTGGCCTCAGCCTCGCTGCAGGTATTCACGGGTCTTCCGGTGCCAGCCGCCGGTTTATTTCTGGCTTCGTTGCCGTTGATCTATTGGAATGTAGAGCTGGAGTGGGTTGTTTCGCTCTTGCTGAATGCGTATTTTTTATATGCGATAATCGGATTGCTCTCTTGGCTGATGGTCTCTCGTGTTCCCTTACTGACACTTAAGTTCTCTTCGTTCTCCTGGGCCGCCAACCGACCTCGTTATCTGCTGATTGCCTTATCGCTCCTATCGGTTATCCTAGTGCAGTGGTTGGCCCTTCCTCTTATCATCATCCTGTACGTTCTCTTATCTTTGTTCTTTAAAAAACAACTTGTATGACCTATACCGTCGAGATCAAAGTGATGCCCTTGAAAGAGTTGCTCGATCCGCAGGGAAAAGCCGTTTTGGGAGGGCTTGCCAATCTGGGACTGGCTGCCATACAAGATGTGCGTGTCGGAAAAAATATTACCGTACAGGTTATTGCCGACTCGGCCGATCAAGCCAAAGCATTGGCCCACACAGCAGCCGAGAAGTTACTGGCCAATCCGGTTATGGAGTATTTTGAGCTGGATTGTAGGCCTGCCTAATCGCAGCGCTCACCAATTATTTATTAGTTGCAAAAAGCAGCTGCCGATATTGCCCATGACCTTGCTAAAGGTGCCGAAGAAAGCCGACCGGCTCCCTCGCTTTACCTGGTACCCACTCCCATTGGAAATTTAAAGGACATCACCCTTCGCGCGCTCGAGGTGTTACGTAGCGTTGACGTGATCTTGGCAGAAGACACGCGCACCACAAGTGTGCTCTTACAACATTACCAGATACAACGACCCGTTACCGCGTATCACCAGCATAACGAGCATAAGTTGGTGCCCCAACTCGTGCAACAACTCTCGGCAGGTTCGATGATGGCCCTTGTTACCGATGCCGGCACGCCCGGTATCTCCGATCCTGCTTTTTTGCTCGTGCGGGCTTGCGTGCAGGCCGGACTTGCCATTGAAACCCTGCCCGGGGCCACTGCATTTGTGCCCGCGCTGGTCAACAGTGGTATCCCCGCTAATCGGTTTTGTTTCGAAGGATTTTTGCCCTTGAAAAAAGGTAGACAAACCTTGCTTAAACAGTTGGCGACTGAGCCTCGTACTATGATCTTTTATGAATCGCCGCTGCGGTTGTGCAAAACGCTCGAAGAATTTTGTCTGGTATTCGGAGAAGAAAGACGTTGCAGCGTCAGCCGCGAGCTGACCAAACTTTTTGAAGAACAATTTCGGGGTACACTTCGCGAATGCCATACCCATTTTGCCGCTAAAAAAGTAAAAGGAGAGATAGTGCTGGTAGTAGCCGGCCTTGATGTATAACTGTTAAATCAAACACTATGCAACGGATTCTTGGGTTGACGATATTTTATACTTCGCTGGTTTTTCAAACACTGGCGCAAGGAAGTGGTTGGCAGCAACGCGTGCACTATAAAATGGATGTAAAGCTGAATGTGCAGACCAATCGATTTGCAGGTACCCAACAGTTGGAATACTGGAACAATTCGCCCGATACGCTCAAGAAGCTCTATTATCATCTTTATTTCAATGCCTTTCAACCCGGCAGCATGATGGATACGCGCAGCCGCCGACAAGGCACTATTCAAGTGGGGCGCGGCGCCGATTGGGATAATCGTGTCAAGGATCGGATTGTGCAGCTAAAGCCCGAAGAGATCGGTGAGCAAAAAGTACTGTGGCTAAAAATGAACGGCCGCCTGCAACAGTTACACACTCACGAGACCATTCTAGAAGTAATACTGGATAAGCCCATTTTACCCAAATCAAAAGTGATGCTCGATCTGGCTTTTGAAGGACAAGTTCCTTTGCAGATCAGAAGAAGCGGGCGTGATAATGCCACTACAAAAGTGCGTTACTCCATGAGCCAGTGGTATCCCAAGCTGTGCGCCTACGACCAGGATGGCTGGCATCCCAACCCGTATGTGGGTCGAGAGTTTTATGGTATTTGGGGTAATTACGACGTTCGCATCACCCTCGACAAAAATTATATAGTAGGGGGAACCGGCTATTTGCAAAACCCACAGCAGATCGGGTATGGTTATGAAAAGCCCGGCTCGGTGGTAACAAGGCCTGCGGGCAATGAACTCACCTGGCATTTCTATGCGCCGCAAGTACACGATTTCATGTGGGCCGCCGATCCTGACTATGTTCATCGATCCGTAAAGCTGCGTGACAGTATTCCCGCTGCCCGCAATGGAGGCATTGCACAACAGGAACTAACGCTCCACTTGCTGTATAAACCTACCAATGTAAAAGCGGCGGAGTGGGAAAAGATCTTGGTAGATGCGCAAAAAGCATTGCCATTTATCGAAAAGCATTTTGGGGCTTATCCGTATAAGCAGTACTCCTTTATTCATGGAGGCGACGGTGGAATGGAATATCCTATGTCTACGCTATTGATCGGTCCGGGAGCGTGGTTACATGAGTGGATGCATAGTTGGTACCAAGGGGTGCTTGCTACCAATGAATCACTTTATGGCTGGATGGACGAAGGATTTACCAGTTATGCCGAGGACCGCATCAGTGCTTTTTTAACGGCCGATACAGGATTTGCGCAGGCCGGCTCTTACCGGGGCTATGTGTCGCTGGCCAAGAGTGGACGAGAAGAACCGCTCACTACCCATGCCGATCATTACAATACCAACGCTGCTTATTCGGCTGCGGTGTATTCGAAAGGAGCCGTCTTTATGGAGCAACTGGGCTACCTGGTGGGCGCTGCGGTAAGAGATCAGATCTTACTCGATTACTATCAGCAATACAAATTTCGTCATCCTACCTCCAACGATTTTATTCGTGTAGCTGAAAAAAGAAGTGGGCTGGAGCTCGATTGGTACAAGGATTATTGGATTCATTCAACCAAAACAATAGACTATGCGATCGACAGCGTGTGGGAAGAAACCGGTCGCACGCAGATCCGCATCAAGCGCGTAGGGTTAATGCCTATGCCCATCGATGTGCACCTTACCTTCAATGACGGCACACGCGAATTACATTATGTGCCCCTCGATCTTATGTATGGGCAGAAGCCCGCAGAGGACAGCACGTTACAGCCTATCCTCTATCCCGCCTGGAAATGGACGCATGCGACCTACGTGGTGGCCACGTCCAGAAAGCTGACTGATATGCTACAGATAGAGATCGATGCTTCGCAGCGGTTGGCCGACATTGATCGCAAGAATAATGTATTGAAGCTTGATTGGTCACCCGCCAAGCCGCTGCAGTAATACATGGGTTGATAAGGGCGCTTTTGTATGGATAAGACGGGCGCACGAAACAGCACGCAACAGCACGCAACGGAATGACAGGGGAGGGCGATCCGGTTACCGCTCTACATACAGCAGGTATTTTTCACGAAAGAAGGCTTCGCTGAACAGGGTATGGATATCTACCACGTGCGGACGGGTTCCGCTTTGTTGGATCTCGAGCGCCAGATCGCCTCCTTTCAGACAAATAAGACCGGTGGGAGCGTTGTTGCCTGCCACGGCAGATCGAGTGCGGATCAGGGGCTTACTCCAGCGCCACAGATCGCCCAGCGAGGCTACCGCCCTTGATACCACATAATCGAATTGCCGTTGCTTTATTTCTTCTGCGCGGGTGTGTTGCACGGTTAGGTTTTGCAGGCCCAATGCCTCGGCGATGGCTTGCACTACTTTTAGTTTTTTGGCAATGCTGTCGACCAAATGAAACTGTACGGCTGGAAAGAATATTGCCAAAGGCAATCCGGGAAATCCGCCTCCGGTACCCAGATCCAGAATGGTCGTATCCTTGGCAAACGAAAAATTCGCGGCGATGCTGAGTGAATGCAAGACATGTTTTTCGTAAAGGGCATCAATGTCCTTACGGGAAATCACATTGATCTTTTCGTTCCATGCTGCATACAACGGGCCCAGTTGCTCGTATTGTTCGCGTTGCAGCTGGGTGAATTCATCGAAGTATTTTTCGATGAGCGCAAGGCCGGCCGGCCCGTTGGGTTGCAGTGTACTCATGGGTTAATTCCAGCTTTTGGCGGGCCTTCTCCATAGGGCCGGAAAAAAGAGCAGGTAGTAGAAGAACATCCACATGTCCAGCAGGATGAACCAGGGCCAGAGATCTTTTTCGTCGAGCTTACCCATGGCCCGATAAAGAACCACCGCTTGCCAGAGGAGTTTCGTGCCGGCTATGGCGGCCACATAGGGCCAGGGACAGAGTAGCAGCGCAGCCACCAGTAACGGATAAAAAGCGAATTGAGTAATAAAGTAGAGGCCAAGCAGAAAGGAATGCAAGGGTTTGTAATACTTGGCCGTGGTATAATGTCTGGACTTTTGTTTCAGCCAACCGGCCCAAGTGGTCTTGGGGATCGATCGGGTAATAGCCTCCGCATCGATCATCACGGCTGTGTTGTGGCGGGTAGCTACCCGGTTGATGAAGAGGTCGTCGTCTCCGCTGGGAATATGGTTGATGGCCGAGAATCCCTTGTTGCGCAAGAAAAGATCTTTTCTATACGAGAGATTGCGTCCTACGCCCATGTAGGGAATGCCCGCCAGCGCATAAGAGAAGTATTGCAAGGCCGTATGGAACGTTTCGAAGCGAATCAACTTATTGAGCAATCCTTTTGTTTTGTGATAAGCGCCGTAGCCCAGCACGATCTCGGTGCCCTCTGTGTATGCATCCTGCATCTTTTGCATCCAATGTTCGCTGGCGGGCACACAGTCGGAGTCAGTGAGCAGCAAAATTTCGTGCTTGGCCTCGCGAATGCCAATGGACAGCGGATATTTTTTTCCACTGATGAGCTTGGCTTCTTGCTGTAACTCGACCACCTGTAAGTGCTTGAACGTTTTTTTAAGTTCTTGCAAAATATATTTTGAATCATCGGTCGAATTATCGTTGACAACAATCACCTCTTTGGTGCTGGGATAGTCTTGTACCAGCACTCCGGGCAAGTTGCGTGCCAGGTTCTCGTCTTCGTCGCGGGCACAGATAATCACCGATACGGGATGCTGAAAATGACGGGTACGGGGTGCAGGACGATAAAAAGCAACACGGCTAAAGAACCAGCCGTAGTAAAAGAGTTGGATACACGCTACACACCCAAAAACAATAAGGAGAATACTGCTCCAGTTGGCCATCAACATGGGGGCGAAGATAACAAGATACTTGTATCTTGCATTCGTATGGCTGCCTTGCGATTCCAACTGGAAAAAACAGATGCTTCGGTCACTGCCCGTGCCGGCGTGCTGACCACCGACCATGGTCAGATTCCGACACCTGTCTTTATGCCAGTGGGTACGGCCGGAACGGTTAAAGCGCTTACGCAGCAACAGCTCGAGCATGATGTCGATGCTCCCATTATTTTGGGTAATACCTATCACCTGTATTTGCGGCCGGGGCTCGAGGTGATGGAAGCGGCCGGCGGGCTCCACCGATTTATGGGTTGGAACCGCAGTTTGCTTACCGATAGCGGCGGCTACCAGGTCTTCTCACTGTCCGGTACTCGCAAAATCTCCGAAGAAGGCGTTACGTTTCGTTCCCATATCGATGGCAGTACCCATTTATTTACCCCCGAGTCGGTCATGGATATCCAGCGGATCATAGGTGCCGACATCATTATGGCCTTTGACGAGTGCCCTCCAGCCGAAAGTGATCACCACTATGCCCGAAAATCGATGGAGCTGACCCACCGGTGGCTGGATCGCTGTATAGCCCGCTTTCATCAAACCCCGGACCGCTACGGGCACTCCCAACATTTGTTTCCTATTGTACAGGGAGGGGTGTACCGCGACCTGCGTCAGCTTTCGTGTGAGTATGTTCGTTCCAAAGACACTGCTGGTTATGCCATTGGGGGATTGAGTGTGGGAGAACCGGAGGCGCAGCTCTATGATATCTGCGGATGGTCCTGCGAGCATCTGCCCACAGACCGGCCCCGCTACCTGATGGGCGTTGGCACACCCTGGAATCTGCTGGAGTGTATAGCACTGGGCGTAGATATGTTCGATTGTGTGATGCCTACCCGTAACGGACGTAATGCCATGCTGTTTACCAGCGAGGGGGTTGTTAATATCGACAACAAAAAATGGGAGCATGACTTTTCGCCGCTTGACCGTACTATCGGTGCTGCGGTCAGTGAGACATATTCGCGGGCCTATCTGCGACATCTCATCAAGTCAAAAGAGATCCTGGGGTATACGCTGGCCAGTATACATAACCTCTGTTTTTATCAGTGGTTGATGCGGGAGGCCCGGTCCCATATTCTGCAAGGTGATTTTCCCGCGTGGAAGACCACCATGGTGGCCCGCCTTCAGCAACGTTGCTAAGGATTCATTTTAACAGGGGCTCCGTTTTTTTTAAGCTATTTTTGGCGCATGCAGAAGTTAGACTGGTACATACTCAAGAAGTTCCTGGTCACTTTCCTTTTCTGTATGCTGCTCTTTACTGTGGTGGCTGTTGCTGTGGATATAAGCGAAAAGACCGATGATTTTGTAAAGTCCGGTCTCTCTTCGCGCCAGTTGTTCGACCAATATTATATTGGATTTATTCCTCATATCTGGAGTTTGCTTTTTCCGTTGTTCGTGTTTATCGCGGTCATTTTTTTTACCTCTAAAATGGCTACTCAATCAGAGATCATTGCTATTTTAAGTAGCGGTACCCCTTATGCCCGGTTACTGCGCCCTTACTGGGTCGGCGGTCTTCTTCTCGCTACACTATGGTGGGTGGGCAATCGTTACTGGATCCCCAAGGCTAACATCGTGCGCAGTACCTTTCAGACCAATTATCTCGATCGGAACGATCCTTCCAAGAATATGTACTATGGTAATTGTGCGGCTTGTTATTACTTGCGCACCGATAGCAACACCTTTGTGGGTATTCGTGATTATGATACCATTTCGAAATCGGCTCGGGGTCTTTTTGTAGAGCGGATCAGCGGAGATCGGCTCGTTTATAATCTGCGTGCAGAAAGTATGGTGTGGGATACGCTCTCCAAAAAATGGAAGCTCTACCGTGTAACTGAACGTCGCCTCGACAGTATGGGCGAGCGAATGACTCCTTATGATACCCTGTTACTCTCGCTGAACGTGCTGCCCGAAGAGCTGCGCCGCGACGATTACTTGAAAGATAAGTTGACCACACCCGAGCTGAGCCGCTTTATACGGCGCGAGGAGCTGCGGGGTACCGAAGGACTCAATGCCATGCGGATCGAAAGATACCGGCGTACTTCCGGCGCATTCAGTGTTTTATTACTTACACTCATCGGGGTCATCATAGCGACTCGTAAGACCCGCGGGGGTAGCGGTATGCACTTAGCCCTGGGTATCATTATTGCCTCGGTTTTTATTATTTCGGACCGCTTTTCGACGGTGTTTGCCACCAAGGGTGATCTGCCTCCGCTATTGGCTGCGTGGCTTCCCAACCTGGTTTTTTCGTTGGTAGCCCTAAAAATGTACAGAACTACGCCAAAGTAAAAACTTCGAGGCCTAATTTTTGTTACAGGAACGGGCTTCGCCTAATTTTGCACCATCTTTTAGGACGCCTTTTCAAAAAATTGTCATATGGGAATCATCAAAGACCGGTTTAAGGCTAAGGCCGATGCGTTAAGTGTAGAGATCAAAGACCTGTTAAAAGAGCACGGTAACAAAGTGATCGGTGAAGTACAGCTGTCACAAGTGTACCAGGGCATGCGGGGCATGACCGGTCTGGTCACCGAAACATCATTGCTCGACGCGCAAGAGGGTATCCGTTTCAGGGGGTATTCCATCCCCGAGTTGCAACAGAAATTACCGAAGGCCCCCGGTGGTCAAGAGCCGTTGCCCGAGGGGTTATTCTACCTGATGCTGATCGGAGAGTTGCCCACCGACGAGGAGGCGAACCATGTCACCAATATATTGCAACGACGCAGCCACGTGCCTTCGCATGTCTTTGAGGCGATCGATGCACTTCCGCTGCATACACATCCTATGACCATGTTCGTTGTGGGAGTGATGGCTCTACAGACCGAGAGTTATTTTCAAAAGCGCTACGCAGAAGGTATCAATAAAAAAGAATACTGGGTGCCCACCTTCGATGACAGTATTGTACTGCTGTCGAGATTGCCTCGTATCGCTGCCTATATCTATCGTCGCAAGTACAAGAACAGCGATCACATTCAACCTAATGGTTTACTGGATTGGGCCGGCAATTTCGCCCATATGCTTGGCTATCCCGATGAGAGTTTTCAGGAACTGATGCGTCTGTATATGACTATTCATGCCGATCACGAGGGAGGAAACGTCTCTGCGCATACGACACATCTGGTGGGATCTGCCCTTAGTGATCCTTACCTTGCTTATGCGGCCGGTATGAACGGACTCGCGGGTCCGTTACACGGATTGGCCAACCAAGAAGTGATCAAGTGGATCTATGAGATGCAAACCGAGTTGGGAACCGATGCACCTTCGAAAGACCAGATAGCCGAGTATGTTCGCAAGACACTCAGCAGTGGCAAGGTGGTGCCCGGGTACGGACATGCCGTATTGCGCAAGACCGATCCCCGATTTACGGCGCAAATGGAATTCGGAAAAAAGCACATGGCCGACGATAAACTCGTCAACACGGTTTGGAATATCTACGAAGTGGTGCCTCCCATCTTGGGAAGTTTAGGGAAGATCAAAAATCCCTGGCCAAATGTGGATGCGCACAGCGGAGCCCTGCTGGTGCATTACGGTATGGTCGAATATGAATTTTACACCGTGCTCTTCGCCGTCAGCCGTGCGTTGGGCGTGCTGGCCAGCCTTTGCTGGGATCGTGCCCTTGGTTTCCCCATCGAAAGACCCAAATCAGTTACTACCGAACAGGTAAAACGCTGGTTAGAAGGCAACGACCAGATCTGGGGCGAGTAATTTTTACTATATTTGCCACCCCTTGGGGAATTAGCTCAGTTGGCTAGAGCGCTTGCATGGCATGCAAGAGGTCACCGGTTCGACTCCGGTATTCTCCACCACTACTTTTATTCAGCCCCTTGGTAACAAGGGGTTTTTTTATGGCTCCTGCCAACGTGGTACCTTTGTCCTATGAGCGTACTGAAGCAACTGGCCGAATACCTGTATTTGCGGCCCAAAGATCCGAGTCGTCCCAAGGACAAATGGATCGGTTACATGCACGGCATTAACCGGATCAGCATTTTTATTTTTATTTTTTGTCTGGTACTGCTGGCGATCAAACTCATCTTCTAAGTTCCGCTGTAATGAGCGAGGCGGCTTGCACCGAGGCGTTGCCGCTTTGGCTGAGCAGCTGGTGCAACGCTGCGTAGTCTTCTGCTACTTGCTTTCTTTTTCGAGTGTCAACCAGCAGTTCTTGTAAGGCTGCCGTAAGGGAGGCGTTGGTCAGCGCATCTTGGATCAGCTCCGTTACCACGGCTTTGTTCATGATCAGGTTAACGAGTGAGATATACTGTATATTGACCAGTCGCTTTCCGATTTGATACGATAGCCAAGATCCCTTGTAGCAGACTACTTGCGGCACGCCAAACAGGGCGGTCTCGAGGGTGGCGGTGCCCGACGTAACCAATGCCGCCTTCGCTTGCTGCAAGAGACTATAGGTTTCGTCGTTGACCATACGTACGTTGGGATAGGCCGCCAACAGATCGGTGTAGAAGGCATCAGCAGTGCCGGGCGCTTTGGCCACCACAAATTGATGATCCGGAAATGAGCGACTCACCTCTAACATCACCGGTAATTTCTTGGCGATCTCTTGTTGTCGGCTGCCAGGCAGCAGGGCAATAATAGGTTTATCAGACAGTGGTTCTTTAACCGGTTGTTGTTTAGCGGTATCGATCACTTGTACCAGCGGATGACCTACGTAAGACACCTTCCATTGCCAGCGAGTGGCAAAAAATTCTTTTTCAAATGGGAGAATGACCAGTAGTTGATCGATGGTTCGCTTCATCTCTTTGACACGGTTCTCTTTCCAGGCCCATACTTGCGGAGCGATATAATAGACCACCCTGATTTTTTGTTGATGGGCCCATTTCGCTATGCGGAGATTGAAGCCGGGATAATCGATGCAGATGAGTACGTCGGGCCGAAACGATCTGATATCGTCTTTACAAAAGCGAAGATTACGAAAGATAGTAGGCAAATTCTTGATGACCTCTGCAAAGCCCATGAAGGCCAGTTCACGATAATGTTTTACCAGGGTGGCGCCGGCTGCCTGCATCTTATCGCCTCCCCAGCAGCGAATGATGGCCTGTTGGTCTTGTTGGCGCAGGGCGGCTATCAAATTGCTTCCATGAAGATCGCCGGAGGCCTCGCCCGCTATGATATAATAGCGCATGGGTTAATTGAATAGCTTGAGCAACAGAATGCCAATGCCGTAACAAAGCGTAACTATAAAAATGCCACGCGCGGTGCGGTCTCTTTCGGTATTGACGTACACGGTGAACAAAAGGGCATTTACCAGTAAGCTGAGCGATCCTATGGAGGTTATGAGTCGATTCTCTTGCATAAAGGTTTCGAGGAATTCCCCGAAGGTGTAACTGGGAAATTTCCAGCTATACAAAAAGAGCAGTCCCAACAGAGGGCCCACAAAACCCAAGGCCAGCCCTAAGCGTTGATCGTCTTTGGTGAATATCATAGTTTCCAGCTTTTTGCCAGTTGCTCTTTGTACGGATAATGCGTAAGGTCATACTGTACGGGTACGACACTCACATAATTGTTGGCCAGCGCCCAGACATCGGTATCTTTTCCTTTGTCGGCATTCACGAATTCTCCGGTCAGCCAGTAATAGTGTTTGCCATGCGGATCGTTGCGTTGCACATAGTTCTCATTGTACTTGGCGTAGGCCTGTCTGCAGATCTTGAGTCCGCGGATCAGCTCCGTTTTTTGTGCCGGAATGTTCACGTTCAACACGGTGTGTCTGCCCAATTTAGTCTGCATCATTTTTTCGACTACCAGACGCGCGTACACGCGAGCGGCGGTAAAGTCAGCTTCAATGCTGTAATCGAGCAACGAGAATCCCGCCGAGGGAATATCCTCGATGGCCGCTTCTACTGCGGCCGACATGGTGCCTGAATAAATCACATTGATGCTGTGATTAGCGCCGTGATTGATACCACTGAGGCAGAGGTCGGGTTTACGATGCAGCACTTTATCTACGGCCAGCTTTACGCAGTCGACCGGAGTTCCCGAACAAGCGTACGAATCGATGCCTTCAAAGTGATGGGTCTTGTGCAACCGAAGCGGTTCTCCGATGGTGATGGCATGGCCCATGCCGGATTGCGGTTTGTCGGGAGCCACCACGTAAATATGTCCCAGATCCTTAACCGATTCTACCAGGTTTCGAATGCCGGGGGCACTGATACCGTCATCATTGGTAATGAGAATGACGGGTTTTTCGTTGGAAACCCGGGCTTTTGAAGGGCGTTGGGCCTTTTTTTTATTGGGGGTACGCATGGATTGTAAAAGTCCTTGATTTTTGGCTTATCCCAAAATGCCGGCTAAAAAATTTGGAAATTCTAAAAATATTAGTATTTTGCAACTAAATAAATTAGACAAGTATGGCACTTTCCAATCAAAATCTGAAGTATCTGCGCAAGCTCCGCGGCTGGACCCAAGAGGAGTTTGCCATCAAACTCAATATTAAACGATCGCTGCTCGGCGCCTACGAAGAGGAGCGGGCGGAGCCCCGGTTCGAAGTGCTCGAGGCCGTCTGTGATATTTTCAAATTGACGATGGATGAACTTTTGCGAAAGGACCTCAGCGACAATAAGTCTAACTATCTCGCTAAAAGAAGGTCGTTAAAAATGAATGCGGGCCCTGCCGAGATCCCCTTTGTGCCGGTAAAAGCCGCGGCGGGATACCTGGCCGGTTATGCCGATCCCGAGTTTATCGACGAGCTTAACACATTCACGCTTCCGATGCTTACCGGCGGCAATTATCGCGCCTTTGAGATCATCGGCGACTCGATGCTCCCAACGCCCAGTGGTTCGGTCATCGTGGGCGAGAAAGTAAACGATCTCGAGGAGGTGAAGCATAATACCCCCTGCATCGTTATTTCCAGAAATGAGGGCATTGTGTACAAACGAGTACAGAAAAGTACCAAGCAGCGGGATAAGCTCACGCTGGTCAGCGACAATCCGATCTTTCATCCTTATACGGTAAATACCGACGAGGTATTGGAGATGTGGCAGGCGCAGGTCGTCATTTCAAAAGCCAATACACAACATCGATGGGATATGAACCAGCTGGCCAATGTGGTTTCTGACTTGCAGCAGCAGGTCACCTCGCTAAAGAAGAAAATCAATTAGCCGATTTTAAAAACCCATCCTGCCATTTTAGGTAGAAAAGTTTTTTGTTCTCGTAGTATTGAATAACGCCGGGCTGTGCAGCAAATAGGGTGGGTTGAATATCCGTTTCGCGAAACAGCGCAAACTCTTTACTGCCCAGATGAAGCGTGAACTCTTTTCGATAGCGGAGAAGCAATTTCGAAAAACGCCAAATGGCTTCATAGCCCCTTAACACCATATCACTGGGGCGGGCATACAGCTGGCTCCCGAAGAAGGCCTCGATAGACTGACTCAGGCTATCGGTGCGTGGCGCATAAAACGGGGTGCAGAAGATAAGGTCGGCACCGCGGTACTCGGTTCTTGCAAATTCCTTGATGCCGTCCCAGGTGGGCATTCCCATTACTGTCAGCTTGTAACGTTGTTTAGCCAAGCCAACCAGTTGCTGGCTGATACGTTTTCCAAAATTCTCGTCTACGCTGCCTACCCAGCACACCGTAGCTTTAAGGGTGTCGAGCCAGGGGGTAAGTTGCTGCGCTGTAAAGCTGTCGGTCAGCTCCACAAACTTTATCGGAGGCGGTGTACCTCCTCTTTTTCGAGCGGCTTCTTCGATGTAAGTACGGATTCTGTTTTCGAGTGCTCCTTTTTTTTGAAAGACGACCAACTGTTGTTTCGAAAATCGGGTACGGATGTATGTATAGATACTCTGGCATTGCGAGGGGAGCGTAGAATTGAGTAATACCAAATACGGATTTTGCAATACGCCTCCATCGTTGGGCAGGTTGATGTTTACAACGGGAACCTTTCTTTCTTTTCCTGCGGCGGCAAAAAGTTTTAATTCGGATGCGGAGCAATACGTGACGATCAGGTCGACTCCTTGGCAAGCGGGGCTGCCAAGTTGTTCGGCAATGGTTTTATCGGCGGCTTTATTATCGAATGCGATGAGCTCGATGGCGGCCCCTTCTTTTCGTAGCGAGTCGAGTGCCAGCAGCGCGCCTTCATAGAACTCCAGACCCGGCACTATGAATTTTGGAAATTGTTTGGGGCTATAGCGGTACTCGTTGTTTTTATCGAACGCCGAATCGAGGTAAAGGGGGGCAAACAGTGCGATCTTGATTTTTTTTTCAGGGACAGCCGGCAATTGGGCTTCGGCCAGACACGGAACGGCAATGATCCCACTCCACATAACGATCAAGAAGATCCAACTTCTTCTCATAGCGAAAAGCATTATTCCCACTCGATGGTGGCCGGAGGCTTACTGCTGATATCATACACGACACGATTGATGCCACGTACCTGGTTGATGATATCATTAGACAGATCGGCTAAAAAAGAATACGGTAGATGGGCCCAGTCTGCGGTCATACCATCGACACTGGTCACAGCCCGCAGGGCCACCGTGTATTCGTATGTGCGCTCATCTCCCATCACACCAACTGTTTTAACAGGGAGCAAAATAGCGCCTGCTTGCCAAACCGATGTGTAAAGTCCTTTTTCTTTGAGCGATCGAATAAAAATAGCATCGGCTTCTTGCAACAACTTTACGCGTTCGGCTGTCACTTCGCCGAGTATGCGAATGGCCAGGCCCGGGCCCGGGAACGGATGTCTTCCGATCATCTCGGCCGGAATACCCAGCTCAAGTCCGATTTTTCTGACTTCGTCTTTGAACAATAAGCGCAGCGGCTCCACCAACTCCAGATGCAAGTGTGCAGGTAGGCCTCCCACGTTATGATGCGATTTGATGGTCACCGACGGACCATGTACCGAAACGCTCTCGATTACATCGGGATAGATGGTGCCTTGCCCCAGCAGTTCAAAACCGCTTAGTTTTTTTGCCTCTTCTTGAAATACATCAATAAAAAGCGAACCAATGGCTTTTCTTTTTTGCTCCGGATCGGTTTTGCCGGCCAGCGCCGAATAAAAACGTTCACGCGCATCAATGCCTGTCACCTTCAACCCGATTTCCCGGTATGATTGCAGCACGTTGTCGAATTCGTCTTTGCGCAGCACTCCGTTGTCGACAAAAATACCTACAAGCTGATCGCCGATGGCCCGGTGGATCAGGGTAGCCGCTACGGTGGAATCCACCCCGCCGCTGAGGGCCATAATAACTTTTCGTTGACCGATCTGCCGTTGCAGCGCTGCCACGCTATCGGTAATAAAATGGGCGGCGGTCCAGTCTTGAGTACAACCGCAAATACCGATCAAAAAATTCTTGAGCAGTAATTTTCCTTGTGTCGAATGATAAACTTCGGGATGAAACTGCACCCCATACAAGGGCTTTGTTTCGGCACTTGTTTTTTTGAAGGCCGCGACCGGAATACTCTCGGTGGTGGCCAGCAATTCGAAAGTCTCGGGGAGGATCTTGATAGAATCGCTATGGCTCATCCAAACCTGGGTGGTCTTGTCGAGCCCTTTCAGAAAGGCATCCTCGCTTTCGATGAGCAGTTGCGCCCTGCCATACTCTCTTTTATCACTTTTGGCTACGGTTCCGCCAAAACACTTGGCCGTTAACTGTGCTCCGTAGCAGATGCCCAGTACGGGTACATGCTTGATAAGCCCCTCGATGTCGAGCGACGGAGCATTCGTTTCATTGACCGAAAAGGGAGAGCCCGACAAAATGATTCCTTTAAGGGAGGCGTCGAAGCTAATCGGTTTATTGTACGGGGTAATCTCGCAGTAGACGTTTAATTCTCGAATGGCGCGGGCAATCAATTGAGTGTATTGCGATCCAAAATCGAGGATCAGAATCTTCTCTGTCATGGTGAGGCGAAGGTAACAAAAAAAAGTCCGGCCTCTGGGAGACCGGACTGCAGCTTTTATTGAATGAGTAGCGGTGCTGGACCGCTTGCATTAAAAATCGCCGTTGTTGAAACTCTCGCGGTTGTATCCACCGCCGTTTCCGCCGCGATAGCCACCGCCACCGCCGTTACCACCACGGTAACCGCCGCCGCCGCCGCCAAAGTTGCGCTTTTTGTAACCGCCGCCGCCGCCGCCTTCGGGCTTGGGACGACTTTCGTTAACGACCACATTGCGGCCGTCAACTTCTGTGCCATTAAGGGCTGCGATGGCAGCTTGAGCTTGGTCGTCGTTAGGCATTTCCACAAAGCCGAAACCTTTGCTGCGGCCAGTGAATTTGTCTGTAACGATTTTAGCAGAGGCTACGTCGCCATGCGATGCAAACAGATTGAGCAGATCCTGATCTTTAAGGTTCCAGCTCAGATTTCCTACGTAAATGTTCATTTTAATACGTTTTTAAACAATAAACAGTGTCAACAGTAAACAGTACCATAAGAACATTCTACGTTGTGACGAATCGTTCCGGACATGCAAAACTGAAAGAGCACCAATAGCTGGGCAAGATAGCGATAAATTTTAATTCTGGGGATAAATTGTTGAAGAATGCCGAAAAAAATAGACTAAATTGTTGATCAACAGTAGGCTATCTATAAAAAAAGCCCTCCGTCGGGAGGGCTTACTTCATACTAAACAGTAATAAATTATTCTGCGATCACGTCAAAGTCAACCTCGGCGGTCTTTCCATTCCCAAAATCGATCTGGGCTTTGTAGCTGCCCAGTTCTTTCAGTTCTTCGGGTAAGCTGATTTTTTTGCGATCGATTTCGAATCCTTTTTGCTCGCGGATAGCGCGGGTCATTTGCAGCGAAGTGATGCTTCCAAAGATCTTGCCACTGGTGCCTGTCTTGGCAGTCAGTTTTACAGGACCTTCACTGAGTTTAGCGATGACGCTGTTGATCTGGGCCAGCATCTGCTCTTCTTTTTTACGGACCTGCTTGAGACGCTCTTGCAATTGTTTGTTATTGCTGGGGCTGTTCTCTACGGCCAGTTTGCGAGGTAATAAGAAGTTGCGCGCGTAACCGTTCTTTACTTTGACCACTTCGTTGGCGGCCCCCAGGTTATCTACGTCTTGAATTAAAATGATTTCCATGTTGTTTCTTTTGTTCACCGACCCAGCCTTACAGGCTGTCTTCCGGAGTAGGAGTTAGGGTGAGGTTATTTTAAAAGATCAGTTACATAAGGCAGCAGCGCCATCTGGCGGGCTTTCTTGACCGCATCAGAAACTTTACGCTGAAATTTAAGGCTGTTTCCGCTTAAGCGACGGGGGAGCAGTTTACCTTGCTCGTTGAGAAACTTCTTGAGAAACTCAACGTCCTTGTAATCGATGTAACGGATACCATATTTCTTGAAACGGCAAAACTTCTTAACGCGTTTGTCCGATTTGATGGCCGTCAGGTATTTGATTTCGTTCTTTGCCATGGTATTAAGCCTCCACTGCTTTTTCGTTTCCGGATTTTACGCCACTTCTCTTGCGTGCATTGTACTCGACGGCGTATTTGTCGAGCTTGGTGCAAAGATGACGAAGCACGGCTTCGTCGCGAAGCAACTGGATTTTCAACTTTTCATTGAAGTCAGCAGCTGCCGTGTACTCCAGTACCCAGTACAATCCGGTTGTTTTTTTCTGGATGGGGTAGGCCAGTGATTTCAGGCCCCAGCCGTTCTCAGCTACAACAGCACCGCCGTTGTCGGTTACCAGCTTCGCATATTTTTTTTGCGCAGCCTTGAACTCTTCATCGCTCAGAACAGGGGTGAAGATCACCATCAGTTCGTAATTGTTCATGTACCTTTTTTTTGTTTCCGGTTTGATGCGGAAAGGGTTAAAAATTCGATTTCTCCCATTGGACATTGCAGGGGTTGAGCCTGCAAAGAATCTGCGAACACAGATTTGGGGCGGCAAAGATAGGGGATTTTGCAGCAGCGGACAAGAGCAGGAG
>JBIIDB010000028.1:0-15120 GCA_044238505.1 Chitinophagaceae bacterium
TGAATTTTTTTCGTTGTGCAAGGCTGAGCGATTTTTCTTTGGGTTCAATCCCGGTCATTTGACTTAGGCAATGCCGGATCGTGATGTAGCCTTTAAAATACTTGCCGAACTCGGGCAGGTATTTTTGCACCGGATCGTCTATGGATAGTTTTCCTTCCTCGGCCAGCTTAACGAGTAATGTCGCGGTCAGCCACTGGCTGCTCAAAAAAACAGGTGCTTGTGATTTGGCGGTGAATGTCTTTGACTCCATCAGCAGCTGGGTAGTATCGGCCGTGGCGAGTACAAATACAAAGTCTTCTTCGAGTTCTTTTGTGTTAGCGGTCATCTTGGCTCTGACGGCACTCCAGTCCTGCTGGGCGCGTAGGACCAAGGCATGCTGCAACAATAGCAGAAAAATCAGCCCATGTATGACGTTCGTGCAGATACGGGTGTAAAAAAATGACAAACTTTCTGTTCGGGAGCGAGATCTCATTTGCTGAATGATTTTTGAGAGGTTTTAGGAGCCGAACGGCCTGTTCGGATAAAAGTACAAACTAAAAAACTATCATATTGTTATGAATTTATCCAATTTCACGATCAAAGCGGCCGAAGCCATACAGCAGGCCCAACAACTGGCCTTCAATGCTCGTCACTTATCGATAGATACGGCGCATGTACTAAAGGCCTTGTTGGACCAGGCGGATTCACCGGTAGAGTATCTGCTCAAGAAAAATAATGTTACCGTCAATTTGGTTCAGACCAAATTGCAAGAATTGATGAATGCGTTGCCTCGTACCGAAGGAGAGCCTGCGCAGCAGATCAGCCGCGAGGGTAACAATCTGGTGTTGAGAGCAGGAGCGGTGCTGGCAAGTTTTCAAGATGAGTTTATCACCCCCGAGCATCTACTGCTGGCCTTGGTGCAAGGCAACGACGCTACCGCCAAGTTGCTTCGTAATGCGGGCCTCACCGAGCAGGGATTGACTGCGGCTATCAAGGAACTTAGAAAAGGAGCAAAAGTCACTTCCTCTACGCAAGAGCAATCATTTCAGGCGCTCGAAAAATATGCACGTAATCTTAACGAGGATGCACGCCGCGGAAAACTCGATCCCGTGATAGGGCGGGATGAAGAGATCAGAAGAACCTTGCATATTCTGTCTCGTCGCACCAAGAATAATCCCATTTTGGTGGGTGAGCCCGGTGTGGGAAAGACTGCCATCGCTGAGGGTATCGCTCACCGTATTGTGAATGGGGATGTACCTGAGAATCTTCGTTCAAAGTTGATCTATGCGCTCGATATGGGTCAGCTGATCGCCGGAGCCAAGTATAAAGGAGAGTTCGAAGAACGATTGAAAGCCGTTGTAAAAGAGGTGGGTCAATCCGACGGAGAGATCATACTTTTTATCGACGAGATCCATACCCTCGTTGGTGCCGGTGGTGGCGAAGGGGCCATGGATGCCGCTAATATATTAAAACCCGCCCTCGCGCGCGGAGAGCTGAGAGCTGTGGGTGCCACCACCCTCAACGAATACCAGAGGTATTTTGAGAAAGACAAAGCGCTCGAACGGCGTTTTCAAAAAGTGCTGATCGAGGAGCCTACTCCCGAAGATGCTATTTCTATTCTGCGCGGACTAAAAGATCGCTACGAAACACACCATCATGTTCGTATCAAAGACGAGGCGATAATCGCCGCCGTAGAATTGTCGCATCGCTATATTACCGATCGCTTCTTACCCGATAAGGCTATCGACCTGATCGATGAAAGTGCCGCCAAGTTGCGGCTCGAGATGAACTCGATGCCCGAGGAATTGGATACGCTCAACAGGCAGATCCGCCAGCTCGAAATCGAAAGAGAAGCCATTAAGCGGGAGAACGATGAGGGTAAATTAAAAGAGCTGAGTACCGAGCTGGCCAACCTGGCTGTACAGCGCGACACCCTTATGGCTAAATGGACCGAAGAAAAAGAACTGGTCGAGCAATTGCAAACGGCCAAGGCAACCATAGAACAGCTTCGTCAAGCGGCTGAGCGGGCCGAACGGGAGGGTGATTACGGAAAGGTGGCGGAGATTCGCTATGGAAAGATCAAGGAGCAAGAAAAATCGATCGAAGCCCTCAGTGAGCAGCTTAGCCAGACGGCTGAAAAGCGTCTGCTAAAAGAAGAGGTAGATGCGGAGGATATAGCAGAAACTGTCGCCAAGGCCACCGGCATTCCGGTGAGCAGAATGATGCAATCCGAACGAGAAAAACTACTGCATCTCGAAACGGAGTTACATCAGCGCGTGGTAGGACAAGATGAAGCGATCACTGCTGTGGCCGATGCCATCCGTCGAAGCAGAGCCGGCTTACAGGATCCAAAAAAACCGATCGGATCGTTTGTGTTTTTGGGTACCACCGGTGTCGGAAAAACAGAATTGGCCAAGGCACTCGCCGAATTATTATTTGATGATGAGTCGATGCTCACGCGCATCGACATGAGCGAGTATCAGGAAAAGCATACCGTGAGCCGACTGGTGGGTGCTCCTCCCGGCTATGTAGGGTACGAGGAAGGAGGGCAGTTGACCGAGGCTGTACGCCGCAAGCCCTACAGTGTGGTACTGCTGGATGAGATCGAGAAAGCACATCCGGACGTTTGGAATATTTTATTACAAGTGCTCGATGACGGAAGATTGACTGACAGCAAAGGCCGGGTGGTCAATTTCAGGAACACGATTATCATCATGACCTCCAATATCGGAAGCCACCTGATAATGGAAGCGTTTGAATCAGTGCGGGAAGAAAGCGGAGTCGAAGAGGCAGCGCAGAAAGCAAAAGTAGAAGTTATGCAATTGCTGCGCCAGACCATACGACCCGAATTGCTTAATCGGATAGATGAGATCATCATGTTCAATCCATTACTTCGAAAAGAGATCATGGGGATCGTGCAGATCCAGCTGGAGGCGCTAAGAAAGCTGTTGCATCAGTCAGGCATTACGGTCAGTTTTAGTGACTATGCCCTGCAATATCTGGCGATGCAGGGATTCGACCCCCAGTTTGGTGCCAGACCCTTAAAGCGGTTGATCCAAAAAGAGCTAATCAATCCGCTAAGCAAAAAAATGCTGGCCGGCGAGATCGACAAATCGGCCCCCGTCTTGGTAGACGTCTTCGACAATACGGTGGTCTTTCGAAATGGGGTGACCAAGGTCATAGGGCTGCTTCCATAGTCCGCTTACCTTGAGAGGGCCCAGCGGAGGTTGTGGGTGTAAGATCCGGCAAGGGTTACCACTTAACTTGGAGCATCCTCTCTAAATAATTGAAAATCAATAAATTTGTTCAAATATGTTAAATATATTATAAGCGGTAGTTAAACGGGATAAAAACCCCCTATCTTTAGCCGCAGCCGGGTTGCAAAAAAGATTCGTGCAAGTGCTCAACCCAAAACACTAACAGTTGTTATTATTTTAAGGTCGGTTGTCTAACCGGCAAAACAAAACGAAATGGCATTTAAAAAGGACGATGTTGTAATCATAGAGCCCCGCGAGATCTTTGTGGGCAAAAAGGATGCGCCCGTTACACTCATGGAATTCGGTGAATATGAAAGTGAGGAATGTGCCAAGGTTAATGAGGTCGTTAAGCAACTACTGGAAGAATTTGAGGGCAAAATAAAATTTCAATTCAGGCATTTTCCGTTGACACTTATTCACCAACGCAGCCTAAAGGCTAGTGAGTCTGCCGTGGCTGCAGCGCAGGAGGGAAAGTTCTGGGAAATGCATAATGTGTTGTTCAGCAACCGGAGAAATCTGGGAACTACCAGTTTAAAATTACACAGCAAGGAAGCCGGCGTAAAAAATAAAAAATTTCTGGACGATCTGGTCAATGGCGTCTATGGCTGGCAAGTACAGGACGACCTTAAAGAGGGTATCAATCGCGGAGTAAAAGATCTGCCTGCTTTCTTTATCAACGATGTTCCTTTTTCGGGTAAGCCCACATATGCCAACCTGAGTGCAGCCATTCAATCGGCTCTCAAAAAGTCAAAAAGCAAGGCACCGGTAAAAAAGGCAACAGTCCATTCTGCCGCCAAGCGAGCCCCTTCCAAATCGGTGGCCAAACAAAAGCAACGAGCCTGACCCGATTGTGGGTAGTTGTTTTGTTACGTTATTACCGTCCTGCCTAATGGACGGTTTTTTTATACTAAAAAGCCCCCTTGAAAATTCAAGAGGGCTTTTTGAATAAAGACAACACGTATTACCAGCGACTATTAGAATAGTTAGCAGAGCGGGCAGGTCTTTCTTCACGGGGTTTGGCAACGGCCACGCGAATGGCGCGTCCTTCTACCGTGGCACCGTCCAGTTCGCCAATGGCTTTTTGGGCGGCGGCATCATCGGTCATTTCTACAAATCCGAAGCCCTTGCTGCGGTTTGTGTACTTGTCCATGATGATTTTGGCAGAGCTTACTTCGCCATAATCGGCAAAATAACTTCTGAGGTCTTCGTCCGTTACGGCGAACGGAAGGTTCGAAACATAAATGTTCATGCAAAAAAATTAAGCATTAAAAAAACTTGAGAACAACGAAAAGGTAAAGAAGACTAACTAGTGGCGACCAGAGGCTTTGCAGTAGTACGAATCGTTCCGTTACGGGCAGTCAGTTGACTCAAAATAACAAAGCAAAGGTAGGGATATTTAGATGCCCCTCCAATTATAATTTTGTTTCTTTGTTTTATGATCCGATCACTGCAAGATATCACGGCTCCTTACTTTATCGGCATAGCCGGTACAGGGATGAGTGCGCTGGCTCAGTATTTACAGGGAATCGGCATGCAAGTGGCCGGCAGTGATCGCTTGTTTACAAAGGGGGCACCCACCGAAGTGCAAGTCAAATTAAGCGAAGCAGGTATTCATTGTTTCGAACAAGATGGCGCCTCACTCACTGCGGACTTCGATGTGGTTATCGTCTCTACCGCTATCGAGGATACGGTAGTTGAAGTACAGCAGGCCAAACAACTGGGTATTCCTATTTTGCATCGCGCTGCGCTGCTGGCTCTGATCGCTGCCAGTAAAAAGACCATTGCCATTGCCGGTACCAGCGGTAAAAGCACGACCAGTGCCATGCTATTTGATATACTCGATAAGGCCGGTTATCAACCGGGCATTATCAGCGGTGCTGGTCTGGTGCGTATAATTGAAGAGGGAAAGATTGGTAATGCAGTAGCCGGAAAAGGGGAGTGGCTTGTTATTGAAGCCGATGAAAGTGACGGATCTATTGTGCAGTATCATCCGCATACAGGAGTTTTGCTCAACATTGATAAGGACCACGATGAGACTGAAAAACTCATATCCTTGTTCACTACCTTCAAAAATAACTGCGAACAATTTTTGGTCAATCGCACGCACCCGGTGGCCGCGGCTCTTTCTGTAGACGCGAGCAACGATTTTAAGGTCGGGAAACAAGAGGGGGTCGGATATTGCGCCGAAGCATTCAGGCAGGAGGGTATGACCATCTCATTTTTGGTGAATGAAGAGCCTGTTTATTTGCAGCAGATCGGGCAGCACAATATGGAAAATGCTCTTGCTGCTATGGCGGTAGCCCATCAGGTCGGCGTGCCACTCGCTGTCGCCGCCGCCGCTTTGAAGGAGTATAAAGGCATTTATCGCCGTCACCAGGTGTGGGGTCAAAAAAAGGGTGTTTGGCTGATCGATGATTATGCGCATAATCCGGTCAAGTGTGCGGCCGCCATCAGAGCCTGTCAACCGGTGGCTTCGAAAGTGATAGCCTGGTTTCAGCCGCATGGGTTTAAGCCCACTCGGTTTTTACGACATGATTTTGTACAAGAATTTGCCGCGGTACTTCGCGGGGGCGATGAGATCTGGATGAGTGAGATCTATTATGCCGGGGGCGCTGCGGTTAAGGATATTTCTGCTGCCGATCTGATAGAAGATCTTCAACAATTGGGGGTTGCTGCTTTTTTTGTAGCCGATCGAAGCCAGTTGATCGCGAACATGCGGTCTCATTTGTCAGAGGATTGCGTTTTGCTGCTGATGGGGGCGCGTGATCCTTCGCTGGAGACCTTTGCCCGCGAGGTATGGGATGCGCTTTGAGTTAGGGGGCAAAAATTTTATAACCAGCCCATGTGGCCATCCACCCTCCCGCTACAGGGGTTGATCGTGTTCGTAAAGATATTTGAGGTCTACCAGCCAGGCAGTATTACGCTTGGTGATGCGTAAGGTGTCGTGATCGTTCTTGTAAGAATTTGAGTAAATAACGACAGCTACAGAATCATTGATGGCTGTAGCAGTATGGATGACAATAGTAGATCCTTTGTAATTGTCTTTTTCTTCAGCAGGCATCTTTTGATAGAACTGAGCGGCGATAGCGAGGTAGCTGTTGTTAACGGAGTCTTGTACCATGAATGTCTTGGCCTCTTCAAACTTTCCATCGAGGGCAGACCGAATAAAAAGGCGAGCAGCATCTAACTCGTTCTCGGCCACGAGCGTTTTTTCTGGTGTGGGCTGGCACCCCGAAAGCGTGAAAAGAATAAAAGGTAGCAGCAGAAGCGAAGTACGTACTTTGAATTGCATGGGGCAAATTACAAAAAAATGCAGTAGCCGTCTGTCGTGGCCATCTTAGGACCGTTGTTGTGGCGGCTGTTCTTTTTCGTGCTCCTGGTTGTACGCCCGCAAGATCTGCTTGACCAGTCGGTGACGTACCACATCCTCTTCATCCAATTCAATATGCCCGATGCCATCGATGTTCTTTAGGATGCGCACTGCTGTCTGCAGTCCACTGCGCTGATTGCGGGGCAGGTCTACCTGTGTCATATCACCAGTAATGATAGCCTTGGCATTGGCTCCGATGCGGGTCAAGAACATTTTCAATTGCAGGTCGGTCGCGTTTTGGGCTTCGTCCAAAATAATAAAAGCGTTATCGAGTGTTCGTCCTCGCATATACGCCAAGGGGGCGATCTCAATGGTGCGCGTGGTCATGTAGTAACCGAGTTTATCGGCGGGTATCATGTCGTCCAGTGCATCATAGAGCGGCCGCAGGTAAGGATCGATCTTCTCCTTCAGATCGCCCGGTAAGAAGCCAAGACTCTCACCGGCTTCAACAGCAGGACGCGTTAAGATGATCTTTTTAACCTGTTTATTCTTGAGTGCTCGTACGGCCAAGGCGACAGCGGTATAGGTTTTTCCGGTACCCGCCGGTCCAATGGCAAAGACAATATCGTTGTGCTCGGCCTCTTGCACCAATTTTTTTTGGTTGGCGGTGCGGGCCCGTACCGATTTACCATTGGGGCCAAAGACCAGAACCTCAGCCGGATTTTTTTCCTGAAAGTGATCGATTACCTCCTGGTCATCTCCACCGAGCACTTGTTCGAAGTACTGCTGGCTCATGTGGCCGTTACGTTCGAGATACGAAACAATAACAGCGATCTTTTCGCGAGCAGAATCGATCTGCTCGGGAGCGCCACTGAGTTTGAGCTGTGTGCCGCGGGAGAGGATCTTGAGCAGCGGGAATTTCTTTTTTAAAAGGTCGAGTTTTCCGTTGTTGACCCCGAAGAATTCAATTGGATTGACTGTTTCGAGGTTAATAATGGTGTCTGTCAAGGCGCTGCTTTTTTGTGAGGTGATGGGGTTAGGTGTGCAAAAGAGCTATTCCAATATTAATCTAGGAATACTACATCTCCAATTAATACTTATCAACAAATGTGAATAGAAGAGCGGATTATATTTTGTTATGCGGAGAGTATGTTGTTAAATCGATAGCACGTTGTCGCGTGCGATTAAACAGGCTCCGATCACGCCGGCTTTTTCTCCCAGCCTCGAAATACGAAGCTGCGTATCGCTGTTGACCAGGCTTAGCGAATATTTATTGATGGCACTTTTAACGGGCAGTCGCAGATAGTCTCCTGTTTCCGATAGTGTTCCCCCAATAATGAGCAGCTCGGGATTAAAGACATTGATGAGCATAGCAAGTCCCTTGCCGATCTTTTCGCCCAGATCGGCCAGCATTTCGATACAGAGCATATCCTCCTGGTGGGCTGCAGCGATTATATCGAGTAGAGTAATTTCAGACGGATCTTTTTTCTTTTTCATGGCCGATGATGTGAAACCCTGTTTGATCTTTTCACTGAACTTTCTGAGTAGTGACTGACCGGAGGCTTCTGTTTCGAGACATCCTTTTTTTCCGCAATGGCAAAGTATTTCGTTCTCGAAAAAGGGAATATGCCCGAATTCGCCGCTGAAGCCCGACTTACCATAGTAGAGTTTACCATTGACTAAAATCCCGAGTCCGATTCCATAATCCATGTTTACGAAAAGTACATGGCGTGCGCCGGCCACTTCTCCACTGCAGAATTCGCCGTAGGCCATGGCCCTGGAATCATTTTCTAAAAAAGTGGGAATTCCAAATTCGCGCTGGATGGTTTGGGCCAGTGGTTCTTCTTGAAAATGAAAATAACTGTAGCTGTAGCCGCTGGTTTGGTTGATGCGGCCCGAAAGGTTGATCCCCATTCCCAGGATCTTGTTTTTAGGCAGGGAGCGTTCTTGCAAATACTGCCGGATCAGTTCGAGTAATTGATGAAAGGATTCCTGTGTATTCTCCAGCCGATACGGGATCTTCTCTTTTAGGTTGACGAGATGTTTTCTGAAATCGAGTAAACCAATATTGATGTAATATTTTTTTACATCAACCCCGATAAAGAAACAAGCGTCGGCTACCAAGCCATAGATGCTGGCTCTTCTACCACCGGTGGAGTCAAATTTTCCATTATCGCGTATGAGCCGGTCTTCGATCAGCTCATTGACCAGACTGGTGATCTTAGGAACGCTGGTGTTGAGTTCACGACTCAGTTCGGTGATGGTAAAGTCACCATGAAGATCGAGATGACTGAGAATGCTTCTTTTCAGGAACTTGTTCTTATAGGCGACCCCCGAGGCATTCTCATTGCTGAACAACTCGAAGATGCGGTGTTTGGGCGGTGGGGGCGTTTTTTTCATTACTATGTGAAAATCAGACACTAATATAAACTAATCCTTGAAAAAAGCCGACTGGGGATAAACTAAATAAAAATTTTTATTAAGGGTTGGGATTTACGTAATTATTTTTATGATATTTATTCCTGAACTGCAATCATTTAACTAAAAATTAGTCGGTTCAACGAATGCTAGCCCAACAAGCCCTGCCCAAGCAAGTCCCGTCTATTGGTCATTATGCCGAGACGTATCTTACTGAATTAACCGATTCTATACTCCCTTTTTGGCTGCGCTACAGCAAAGACGAAAAACACGGCGGTTTTTTTACCTGTCTTGATCGGACGGGTAAGGTGTATGACACCGACAAGTTTATGTGGCTCCAAGGGAGAGAAGTCTGGACCTTTAGTTATCTGTACAAACAAGTAGAGGCACGTCCCGAATGGTTGGCGATGGCTTTACATGGGGCTGACTTTATGGAAAAGTTCGGACGGGATGAAGAGGGTAATTGGTATTTCTCGCTTACGCAAGACGGTCGTCCGCTGGTGCAGCCTTATAATATTTTCAGTGATTGTTTCGCCACTATGGCTTTTGCCGCTCTCGACCGGGCGCAACCCAACGAACGCTACAAACAGATCGCCACGCAGACATTCGAAAATATCTTGCGCAGACAACATAATTGGAAAGGTATTTACAGCAAAGCCTATCCGGGTACGCGTCCGCTTAAGAATTTTAGTCTTCCGATGATCTTGTGCAACCTGGCGCTGGAGTTGGAGCCTATCATTGGTTCTCGCCGTGTAGAGGCATTGATCCCCGCGGTGATCCATGAAGTGATGGAGGTGTTTTATCAGCCGGATACCGGTCTGATTCTTGAGAATGTGTACGAAGACGGCAGTTTCTGTGACAGTTTTGAAGGAAGACTACTCAACCCGGGGCATGCCATTGAAGCCATGTGGTTCGTTATGGATCTGGGGGTACGCACTAACAACCCTTCACTCATCAGCAAGGCAAAGGATATCATGCTGCATATGCTGAAAAAGGGATGGGATGCTGAATACGGCGGTATCTTTTATTTTCTGGACGCCCATGGTCATCCCCCCCAGCAGTTGGAGTGGGATCAGAAACTCTGGTGGGTCCACGTAGAGGCCTTGGTGGCCCTCGCTAAAGGTTACCAACTGACCGGTGATCCGGAGTGTGCTGTTTGGTTCGAGAAGCTGCATCAATATACTTGGAATCATTTCAGAGATCCCGAACATGGCGAGTGGTTTGGTTATTTGAACCGTCGGGGTGAAGTATTGCTCTCGTTGAAGGGTGGAAAATGGAAAGGGTGTTTTCATATTCCTCGCTCCCTGTATCAAATTTCAAAAACATTATCCTCCCTATAAGTATCCATGATAACCCGGCTTATTATAGTCCCACTGTTGGCTTGTCTGCCTGTGCTGTCATTTGCAAACGCAGGTGGCAGGCCCACTAAAAAGGTATTGACTACCGATGTATTGGTGATCGGTGGCGGCACGTCGGGGGTAGCGGCCGGTATCCAGGCGGCTCGCATGGGGGCACGCACAATCATTGTTGAAGAAACAACCTGGCTGGGTGGCATGCTCAGTGCAGCGGGCGTGTCGGCTACAGACGGGAATCATCTGCTGCCTTCCGGCCTCTGGGGCGAATTCAGAAGCCGGATCTACCAACATTATGGAGGTCCTCAACGGGTGGCTACGGGTTGGGTAAGTAACACGCACTTTGAACCTCACGTTGCCGACAGTATTTTTAAATCAATGGCCGGCGCCGAAAAGAATCTTCAGGTGCTCTATGGTATGCGGTGTAATGCCGTTACAAAATACCGAGGTGCTGTGGCTGGCGCCGTTTTTGTGCAGTTGTCTACAGGCGACACACTCACTGTTCGCGCCAAACAGCTGATCGATGCTACAGAACTAGGGGATGTGCTGGCAGCGGCTGGCATTCCGTTTTCATTGGGTATGGAGGCCAGTTCGCTAACGGGAGAAAATGTACAAGTGCCCGCCTCCAACAAGATCATTCAAGATCTGACCTTTGTGGCGATCTTAAAAGATTATGGCAAAGATGCCGACTGTACCATTGCCAGACCTGCCGGGTATGATCCCATGGAGTTTGATGGATGCTGCCTTGATTACTACAATGACAAATCCCGATTGGCTCCCGGTGTGGATTGTGCCAAGATGATGACCTATGCTAAGTTGCCAGGACAAAAATATCTTATCAACTGGCCTGGTTTTGGCAATGATATTTATCTTAATCTGATCGGACTGAGTGCTGCGGAGCGTGAGCAGGAGTTGCAAAAAGCCAAGCAGCAAACGCTGCGCTTCATATATTTTATACAGCAGCAGTTGGGCTATAAGCAGCTGGGATTGGCTGACGATGAATTTCCAACGGCAGACCGCCTCGCACTGATGCCTTATCACCGCGAGTCAAGAAGGGTAGAGGGACTGGTCCGTTTCAAGATCCAACACATTAGTGACCCCTTCAATAACGCTCATCCCTTATACCGAACCGGTATTGCAGTGGGGGATTACCCAATCGATCACCATCACCGAAAAAATTCCGAGGCACCCCAGCATTTGGGATTTTATCCGATCCCTTCTTTTAACGTGCCGCTGGGGGCATTGATACCTGCCGGCGCCAGTGGTTTGATCGTTGCAGAAAAATCAATCAGTGTAAGTAACGTGGTCAATGGCACTACCCGCTTACAGCCTTGTGTCTTGCTCATTGGGCAAGCCGCCGGTGCTCTTGCGGCATTGACCGTGCAACGAAAAGATTTGCAGGCTGCGCTGGTGCCCATTCGCAGTGTGCAACGAGCGTTGCTGAATAGCGGGGCCTATCTGATGCCCTATGCCGATGTGCATTCTTCTGATCCACACTTTACCGCTATTCAACGCGTGGGGGCCACGGGTCTTTTACGGGGTAAAGGACAGCCCAATGCCTGGGCCAATCGTACCTGGTTCTACCCGGACTCTACGCTGCTTGTGGAACAGTTTTTACAGGGGATACCTGCAGAGATGTTAAGTAGCAGTCAATCGAAACAGGAGGACTTAGCTGTACCGCTTACCATTGAACAATCTCTTTATTGGATTGCGCAGCTAAGGCAGCAAGCCGCTCGCACAGCCAAGAGCAGTATGCCGTTATGGGAGCCCCAAAAGTTACAGGAGTTGTCCCAGGCAAATTGGCAACAGTGGCGCCTGAGCGATTTTAATTTGCAACGTGCCATCACACGTCGAGAGCTGGCCGTGCTGCTCGACGCACTGTTCGATCCCTTTTCTACCTATGCGGTCAACCACCAAGGAGTTATTCAACTTTAATTATAAAAAACAAAACCCTGATTATGAAAAAAGCAACGATTCTGTGCTGGATGCTGACCCTGCTGATGGGGCTGGCACAAGCGCAGCAAGCCAAAGTTGCCGGTAGAGTAACTGATGCGAACGGAAATCCGCTCGAAGGCGTTTCCGTGACCATCAAAGGAAAATCTATCGGAACGGTCACCAACTCTTCGGGTCTTTATTCGCTCAGTGCTGCCGCTGGCGAATCGCTGGTGTTCAGCAGCGTAGGCTTGGTAAGTCAAGAACAAAAAGTAGCCGGCAGTACAGTCAATGTTCAATTGCAGGCCACCAATGCGACACTCTCCGAGGTAGTAGCAGTGGGATATGGCCAGCAGCGTAAGGCCACGCTTACCGGTTCGGTTGTTACGCTAAAGCAAGAAGACCTGATGCGCAGGCAAGTGGCCACCGCCAGCAACCTCTTACAGGGTTTGGCGCCCGGCGTTACCGTGCAACAGCAGTCTGGAAGACCTGGTGCCGATGGTGCCTCCATTCGCATTCGCGGATTGGGTTCTATCTATGCCGGGCAAAGTCCGCTTATTATGGTGGACGGTGTGGTGTCGGGTTTCGATGCTATAGATCCTAACGCCATCGAAAGCATTACTATTTTAAAAGATGCGGCCTCTACGGCCATCTATGGAGCCCGTGCTGCCAATGGGGTGATCCTTGTCAAGACGCGTCGTGCCAAAGGAAAAGGAGTACAAGTGGCGTACAACGCATTTCTTTCTAAGCAAGAGGCTACTGCGATTCCGCAGCGCACCACCGCTGTTGAACACATGGAACTCAGCAACGCCGCCGAAAGAAATCGTACCGGCAATCCCAATGCTTTCTTGTTTACACAAGCGTTGATCGATAAGTACAAAACGACTCCTGCCAATAATTTGGATGTGATCGATACCGATTGGCTGGGACTGTTGCTGACCAACAGCGGCCTGATGCAAAACCATAACGTGACCATCAATTCAGCGGGTGATAACAGTAATATTTTTGCCTCTGTCACTTACCTCAATCAACAGGGATTGATTCCTAATAACAGCTTTCAGCGATATGACATTCGTTTTAATCCCGACTTCAAACTCAACGAAAAATTGAGTATCAACGGGGTGATGAATATCAACAACAGCCGTACTACGGCCCCCTCTACCGGTTCGCCCGAGTTTATCATTCGTCAGGCCATCGGTCTTCCTGCCATCGGAGGCGGTCTCTATGGTCCCGGCATGTATGGCACTGCAGGACAAACCAACAACCGGAACCCGCTGGCCATGGCCGAAGCAGCCGGTACCTCGGTATCACGTGTTAACAGCATGCTGACCAAAGTTGGTTTCTTATATAAGCCCGTTACCAATGTAGAGGTAGAAGGTTACTGGGCGCGTGAGCATTGGGTACCTAACGGAAAATCATTCGTAAAGAATGCCGATATCTATGTTCCTAATCTGACCACACTCGGCTATGACCGTATTGCTCCTTGGCCCGGATCTACCAGTTTGAGCGAGTCGTATTCTACCAATGTACGTACCACGTATTTGGCTCAGGCAACTTGGACCAAGCGTTTTGGAGCCAATACGATCAAGTTACTGGGAGGTGCACAAACCGAGGAATTCACCTACTCTGGTATCTCCGCTTCTCGTACAGGTTTTCTGAATCCTAATCAGCCTTATTTGAATTTGGGAAGTGCGAACCTGAATAATTCCGGTAGCGCTTACGAAACAGCACTCGCCGGTTTTTATGCCCGTCTCAACTATAACTACGACGATAAGTATTTTCTGGAGGTCAATGGTCGCTATGACGGATCTTCTCGCTTTTCGCAAGAGCTCGATAAGCAGTGGGGATTCTTTCCCTCTGCCTCGGCCGGATGGATTTTCTCGAAAGAAAATTTCTTTAGTGGTCTTTCTGATGTTATCACCTTTGGTAAGTTAAGAGGTTCTTGGGGTGTGCTGGGTAACCAGGCACTGCCTGAGATCTATCCTTTTGCTGTCAACTTTGGGACGTCCGCTTACTCCGCTAACTTTTTGAATGGTACCAATAACTATATCAATAACATCAACACCTTGGGATATGCCTTATTGGATGCTCCTAATCCGGGTATTACCTGGGAGGAATCTCGTCAGGCTAACATAGGATTGGATCTGACCGTCAAGAATCACCTTACACTGACTTTTGAGTATTATGAGCGTAAGGTGGAGCAGATGTTGTTGAGCCGTCCTATTCCTACGTATGTGGGTCTTAACTCTCCTTTTGTGAATGCGGGTTCTATGGAGAATGTGGGTTGGGAATTTAGCGCGAACTACCGCAAGTCTCTGAGCAATAAAGTAAAGCTCGATGTAACTGCCATGATCTCTGATGTGCGCAACAGGGTATTGACATTGCCTGGTGTTCCCTTCTTGGATGGGGGCTCTATTCGCGCAATGCCCGGTCAGGCACTATGGTCTTATTTCGGCTATCAGTCGATCGGATACTTTAGCGACTCCAACGATGTAAAGAATTCTCCTGTGCAATTCGGTGTTCCCTGGAGTTCGAATCCGACGGTTGGTACAAAACCCGGCGATGTTAAATATGCCGATATCAGCGGACCCGACGGAAAGCCCGATGGAAGAGTAGACAACTTCGATCGCACGTTTATCGGCAATAATTTTCCCCGCTATGAGTACAGCCTCAATGTCAACTTATCGGTTGGTAATTTTGATCTGAATCTCTTTGGTCAGGGAGTGGGTATGCGCAACAACTACTACAGTGGTACCGGTGCCATTCCTTTTGCCAGTGGTGATTTTGCGGCCTCGTTGCTCAACATGCACAAGGATTACTGGACACCCAATAATCCGAATGCTCGCTTTCCCCGGTTGTTACCGGCCGGTTC